>JAFGOW010000213.1 GCA_016926265.1 Deltaproteobacteria bacterium
ATGAAATCCGCTTCTTCCTTGCGAAGCGAGAGATGAAAACCCTTGAGAGCGATATCGATGGGATCCCCCAGCGGGGCGACGTTGTTCACCACGACCCGGGTGCCGGGAACAACCCCCATGGTCAGAAGGCGTTTTTTCAGGACGGCGTTGCCCCCTACCTTGCGGATCAGGGCCTGGCCGCCGACGGGAAGATCCTTCAGCGTGGTCATTTGCATCGGCACTCTCCCGAGGCCCGGTCGAGGCAGGGGGGCGCTTCCCCCGTGGCCGCGAACCGTTGGAACGAATCGAGCCATTTCGGTGTTTTGTCCCGTTCCGGGTAGGTCTCGGTGAATTCCACGAATTTGATCAGCAGCGCCAGGGTCTGAGGGCTGATGTGGTGTTCCAGGCGGCAGGCGTCGGTTTCGGCGGTTTCGGCCTTGACCCCCAGGATATGGTGGAGGAAACGGAACAGCACCTGATGGCGGCGATGGATATCCTTGGCCAGTTCCTCCCCTTCCGAGGTCAGTTCCAGGCAGCCGTAATGCTGATGGACCACCAGCCCTTTTTTTTGCAGCGCCTTGATGGCCGACACCACACTCGGCTTCTTGACGTCGAGACGGTCGGCGACCTCCTTGACGCGGGTCAACCCTTGGCGGTCCGCCAGCAGGAAGATCGCCTCCAGGTAATCCTGGGCGCTATGGGTCAATTCGGAATCCAAGTAGAAAATCTCCCGGTGTTAGATATAGCTAACTACGAAGAAGAGATTATAGTCATGGGTGGATCGACGTCAAGAAAAAAGTTAGCCCTGGGTAACTTAATTGCAATTATAAAGCCGGGGCGCCCGGCGGGACAAAAGCGGCTTTCCGTTATCATGGCTGGGCTGTGGTGGTTTGGGCTTGTAAACGCGGCCTTCGGGATTGTATCCTGAAATTCGACTTTCTCCGGGAGGGGGCATGAGCGACGGTATTCTGGTGGTCGATGACGAACCGATGATCCTCGAGTTGGCCGCTATGGTGCTGGGGACCCGCGGCTACGAGGTGTTTCGTGCCCAGAGCGGGGAGGAAGGGTTGCGGATGGTGGCCGAGAAGCGGCCCGCCGTGGCTCTTCTGGACTACATGCTGCCGGGCATGGACGGGATGACGGCCTTGCGGCGCATCCGCCAGGAGTTCCCCGAAACCTACGTGGTGATGCTGACCGGCAAGGGGAGCGAGGAGATCGCCGTCGAGCTGATGAAGGCGGGGGCCTCCGACTATATTCTCAAGCCCTTCCGGAGCCACGATCTGCTGGAGCGGATCGGCAACGTGCTGCGCGTCCGCCGCGCCGAGCTGAGCAACCTGGAGTTGCGCCGGGAGCGGGAGCGGCTTCTCAAGGAGATCGAATCCTGGAACCTGGAGCTGGAACGGCGCATCGCCGAAAAGACCCAGGAACTGGAAGCGGCCCACAAGGAACTGCTCTTGGGGGAGAAGCTGGTGGCCTTGGGGCATGTGGTGGCGGGCATGGCCCACGAAATCCGCAATCCCTTGAACGCCATCAGCCTTTTTGCCCAGATCCTGCACTCCGGGATGGAGCAGGGTTCCGAAGCCGCGGAGTGCGCGGAAAAAATTCTGCAGGAGGTGGACCGCATCGACGGCATCCTCCTCAAGCTGCTGGCAACCAGCAAACGCTCCCATTTTGCCCCGGAGGAGGTCTTCCTCCCCGCCGTGGCGGACCGCGTCGCGGAGATCTTTGCCGCCACCTTCAAGGCCCATCGGGTCCGGCCGCGGCTCGATATCGAACCCGGTCTGCCGGTGATCCTGGCTGATCCGGGGGAGCTTGAGCAGATCTTTACCAACCTGATCAGCAATTCGGTGCAGGCGATGGCCGGCCGGGGGGGTGATCTGGGGATCCGGATGTTTCGCGACGACCGCTTCATTCACATCGCGGTATCCGACAGCGGGCCGGGGATTCCCCGCGAGAACCTCTCCAAGATCTTCGACCCTTTCTTCACCACCAAGGAGAAGGGGACCGGCTTTGGGCTTTCGGTGGTGCTGCGGATCGTCAAATCCTACGGCGGCGCCATCTCCGTGGAAAGCCGCGATGGCGAGGGGGCGGCATTCCACATCCAGCTCCCCCTGGGCGGCGAGGGGGGCGGGTCGTCACGGGACTCCGAGGCCGGTCCCTCCAACTGAGCGGTTATGACTCTGCGACTCAGCCAGTTGATCCTCGGCCTGGGCGAGGACGAAGGCGGCCTGCTGCGCCGGACGGCCTCTCTGCTGGGGATTGCGCCGCGGCGGATTCGCGGCCTCCGCGTGGTCCGCAAGGGGATCGACGCCCGCCGCAAGCCTCGCATCGTTCAGGTTTTTACCGTCGATTTTGAATGCGACGACGAGGAACGGTTGCTCAAGAAGCGGCCTCCCAACCCCCGTTTGGCCAAAGCCCCCGAGCCGGAACCGGGGCCGGCATTGATCCGCTGCCGGCGGCCGTTCCGGGCGCTGGTGGCGGGGATGGGGCCGGCCGGGCTGTTCGCCGCCTGGCGGCTGGCGCAAGGGGGGGCGCAAGTCACCCTGATCGAGCGCGGCCGTCCAGTGGAGGAGCGGTTGCGCGATGTGGAGGCCTTCTGGAGCGCCGGCCAACTCGATCCGGAGAGCAACGTTCAGTTCGGAGAGGGGGGGGCCGGGACTTTCTCCGACGGCAAGCTCACCTGCCGCCTCGGCGGCCCCTGGATGGCGCTGGTGCTGCGGACCCTCGTCGCCTGCGGCGCCCCGGAGGAGATTCTGACGCAGGCCAAGCCCCACATCGGGACCGACCGCCTGCGGGGGGTGCTGGTCCGCATCCGGCGGCTGCTTGCCGATCTCGGGGTGGAGCTCCGGTTCCGGACCCGGCTGGAGGGCCTGATCGCCGGGAAAAACGGCGTAGCGGGCGGCCTGGTCGGCGGCGGCGAGGAACTCCCCTGCCGGGCTCTGGTGCTGGCCTGCGGACACAGCGCCCGCGATACCTGCCGGATGCTGGCCGCGGCCGGGGTGGTTCTGGAGCCCAAGCCCTTCGCCATCGGCCTCAGGGTGGAACATCCGGCGGCGCTGATCAACGCCATCCAGTGGGGGGCGGCGGCCGTTCCCGGCCTCGGGGCCGCCGACTATCGCCTGGCCCACAACAACCCCGCCACCGGTCGGGGGATTTACTCCTTTTGCATGTGCCCCGGCGGCGAGGTGATCGCCGCCTGTTCCGAAAGCTCTCACCTGGTGGTCAACGGCATGAGCCGCCATAGCCGCGACGGCGC
>JAFGOW010000214.1 GCA_016926265.1 Deltaproteobacteria bacterium
ACTCTTTCGGCAATCGAAGCCATTTCAAAAACCTCCTTTTTTTTTTAAAATCGTGTTTCCCTGCCGATCACATGTACATTCCGCCATTTACCGCCAAAACCTGGCCGGTGATGTATCCTGAATTTTCTCCGGCCAGAAAAACCACCGCATTGGTCACATCCTTCACCTGCCCCAGGGTTCCCAGAGGAATCTGGGCGGCGAGCTCCTCCCGGACCTTTTCGGGAAGCGCCCTGGTCATGTCGGTTTCGATGAATCCCGGCGCCACGGCATTGACCGTCACCTGGCGCCGGGCCAGTTCCCTGGCGTTGGAATAAGTCAAGCCGATGAGCCCGGCTTTGCTGGCACAATAGTTGGCCTGGCCGATGTTGCCCATCTGTCCGACCACGGAGGAGATGTTGATGATGCGTCCATATCTCCTTTTGGACATGATGCGGGCCGCCTCCTGGGTGCAGAGGAAAGCACTCTTGAGGTTGACCGCCAGCACCGCGTCCCAATCCTCCTCCCTCATTCGGATCAGCAGGGCATCGCGGGTGATACCGGCATTATTGACAAGAATATCGACCTGCCCGAATTTCTCAACCGCCGCGGCGAAAACCCCTTTGACCTGAACCGGATCGGCCACATTGGCCTGGGCCCCGAAAGCCTCCCCGCCAGTGGCCGCCAAGCCGGCGGCGACATCGGAAGCGCTTTTAAGGTCAATATCGACGACGACCACCTTGGCCCCCAGCCTGCCAAGTTCCTTGGCGATGTCGGCGCCAATTCCTTTGCCAGCCCCGGTCACCACGGCCACTTTCCCTTTGGGCATGAAATCCCTCCCCCTAGTTGCCGGACCCGTCGCTAGGATACGAGCGCTTTCAGTCCTTGAACGGAATCCACCGCATGGGTGGAAACCTGTTTGTCAATCCGCTTCACCAGACCGGTCAGAACCCTGCCGGGGCCGATTTCCAAGAACCGATCGATCCCCGTCAGGATCATCGCGCGGACAGAACCTTCCCACAACACCGCCCGGCTGACCTGTTCAATCAGCAGTTCGCGGACTCTCGCGGCATCCTGATTGACGGCGCCCTCCACATTGCTGACCAAGGGCACCTTAAACGGATGCAGGGGGATGTCCTCAAGGATCGGGCGCAGACGCTCTCCCGCCGGTGCCATAAGCACCGAGTGGAAGGGCGCGCTGACCGGCAAGGGAACCGCCTTCCGGCATCCCCGTTCCCGGCACAGCGTCATGGCCCGCTGCAGAGCGCCGCAATGGCCGGCGATGACGATCTGGCCGGGGGAATTGTAATTGGCAGGGGCCACGACCTCCCCCTGAGCTGCTTGCCGGCAAACCTCTTCCAGCGCCTCGTTTTCCATCCCCAGAATCGCCGCCATGCCTCCGGTCCCGACGGGAACCGCCTCCTGCATGAACAGGCCCCGGTTTCTGACGGCGCGAAGGGCATCCTCGAACTGGAAAACCCCGGCCGCCACCAGCGCGGAATATTCACCCAGGGAATGACCGGCCACCAGGGAAGGCCGCAGTCCGGTCTCGCCTTCCAGCACCCGAAGCATGGCGATGCTGGTCGTCAGGATGGCGGGCTGGGTAAACTCGGTAAGCAGCAGACGTTCCTCGGGCCCCTCAAAACAGAGTCGCGAAAGCGCAAAGCCGAGTGTATCGTCCGCCTCCTCGAAAATCTCTCGGGCAGCCGCGAAGTTCTCTACGAACTCCCTGCCCATCCCCACTTCCTGGGATCCTTGTCCGGGGAAAATGAAACCGATCATAACCCTGATTCACCCTTTTGGAAGGATCGCATCACCAGCGGACCAGCGCCGCTCCCCAGGTCAGGCCGCCTCCGAAGGCATTGAGCAGAATCAGATCCCCCGGCTGAATCTTGCCGCCCCGATGAGCATGATCGAGGGCGATGGGGATGGAAGCCGCGGAGGTGTTGGCGACCTGGTCAACGTTGCTGAATACCTTTTCCGGACCAAGATCCAGACGTTTGCCGATGGCATCGAGAATACGCTTGTTGGCCTGATGGGGGAAGATCATCTTCAGATCCTCCTTCCGCAGACCGTTGGCCTCCAACGCCTCCAGGGCGACATCGGAGAGCGCCTTGACAGCAACCTTGAAAACCTCGTTGCCCTGCATTTTGACAAAATGATCTTGAGGAGGTTCCGTCGGGGAGGCGCCGAGACCGGGCTGATAGAGCAACTCAGAGAAATTGCCATCCGAATGAAGGTGGGTGGAAAGGATACCGCGCTCCCCCTCCTCGCTGACCAATACCACCGCGCCGGCTCCATCCCCGAACAGAACACAGGTGTTGCGGTCCTTCCAGTCGACGGTGCGGGTCATGACCTCGGAACCGATCACCAGGGAGCGCTTGACCCCACCGAGACGGTGATAGTTGACCGCATTGGAAAGGGCGAAAATGAAGCCGCTGCAGGCGGCGCTGACGTCAAAGGCAAAGGCCTTCCGGGCGCCCAGTTTCTTCTGGATCATACAGCCGCTGGAGGGGAAGGTGAATTCGCCGGTCACGGTCCCCACCACGATCAGGTCGAGCTCTTCCGGAGCGACCCCCGCCATCTCAAGGGCTTTGCGGCTGGCTTGAGTGGCCAGATCCGAGGCATTTTCATCCGCCGCGGCGACATGACGCTGGTGAATCCCGGTCCGGGAGACGATCCACTCGTCGGAGGTGTCGAGAAACTTCTCCAGATCGAAATTGGTGACCACCTTTTCAGGGACGTAGGATCCGGTCCCGGCAATACGCGCCTTGATCACAGTTCCTCCTCGTTTTCAAACGTCCTTGGGTTTGGTGAACCGGCTGAAATCGAATTTCCATTCCCGTTTCAGGGGATGCTTTTCCAGCTGAACCAGAAGCTTTTCGTTGACCTGTCGGGCCACGTACTCCCGTGCGGTGAATATGGCGTTCATGATCGCCTTGGGAGTCGATCCACCATGACAGATCATGCCGATTCCGTCAATCCCCAGCAAGGGGGCGCCGCCGACCTCGGAGTAATCGACCCTTTTCTTGAAAGCCGCGAAGGCCGGTTTGGCGAGCAGGTACCCGATCCTCCCCATGAGCCGGCTGCCGATCTCCTGATGCAGCAGGGAACCGACAAATTCGGCCAGCCCTTCCGAAACTTTGAGCACCACGTTGCCGACGAAACCGTCGCAGACCACCACATCGACGGCCCCGTTGAAAATATCCCGCCCTTCCACGTAACCCTTGTAATCGAGAAGGGTCCCTTTCAGCAGCTGATGGGCGTCCCGGGTCACATCATTGCCTTTGGATTCCTCGGCGCCATTGGAGAGAAGGCCCACGGTAGGATGCGGCTTCTCCATCAGGTAACGGGCGAAGACCTCGCCCATGAGGGCAAACTGGGCCAGATGGTGAGGTTTGCAATCGACGTTGCCGCCGACGTCGAGAATCAGGGTGGTTCCTTTTTGGCTGGGGAAAACGGTGGCGATGGCGGGGCGGTCGATACCCTGGACCCGCTTCAGGATGAACATGCCGGCCGCCATGGTGGCGCCGGAATTGCCGGCGCTGACCACGGCATGGGCCTGCCCGTTTTTCACCAGTTCGAAGGCCACCCGGATCGATGAATCCTTCTTCCGTCGCACCGCATCGGACGGATGGTCGTGCATTCCCACCACTTCCGAGGTGTGATGTACGGCGATATCCAGCCCATTGACGTTATGTTTACCCAACTCGGCGTTAAGTTTGGTGGAATCGCCGACAATAATGATCGGCATTCCCCATTTCCTGGCCGCGGCCACCGCCCCTTCGACCTCTACCGCGGGGGCGTTGTCCGATCCCATGCCGTCCACGGCAACGACGATTCTGTCTTCCAAATGGATGTCCCTCTATTCCTTCTTGGATTCCAGGACTTCTTTCCCCTTGTAGGTACCGCAGGCGCCACAGACCCGATGGGGTTTTTTGGGCTCCTTGCACTGAGGGCAAATCGAAATGCCGGGGGTGGGCAGACCGTCATGGGCGCGCCGCATGTCACGTCTTGACTTGGATGTTTTCTTTTTTGGAACGGCCATAATTAAACGCTCTCCTCGCGATTCAGTCCATCGCAGCAATCTTGCGATACAGGGACTCGGGTTTAAAACCGCCGAAGGGTGGGCAACAAATTCGCCCGCCGATCCATGGCGATTATCTCTTTTACTCTTTCAACTTCAATCCGGCCAGGGGCGCCCACTGGGGCTTGACCTCCGCCTCACCGCATCGACAGCTTTCGCGGTTGAGATCGGCCCCACACCAAGGGCACAACCCCCGGCAACCCTCCCGGCACAAAGGCCGAACCGGCAACGCCATCAGGAGCTGTTCCTGAACGGCCGCTCCCAGATCGATGGCTTCGCCGGAAAAAAAGATCAATCCGACCTCTTCCGAGGTAATCTCCAGTTCCTCGGGGTCGGAACGATCCCGCCGGTCGCCGGAACAATGGCTGAAGAGCAGCGACAACTCTTCTTCGAGCCGAAATTCAAACTTTTCGAGACAACGGCCGCACTGCAACTCGACGCGGGTCGAAACCGCTCCCTCCCCCCGGTAGATCTCGTCAACCCGGTGGAAGACGATGCGGATTTCGATCGGCGAGAGGAAAAGCACCTCTCCATCCTGTTCCATGGCGCCGAGGACAGGAAAATCCCCGGCCGGAACCGAAAACGAAAAGGGCCTTTTCCCCTCCTCCAGAGACAGGATGGGAATCAGCAGCTCGAAATCGGATTTTTGCATAAAGCGTAGTAGTATAAAAAGGCCTCTCCCCTTGTCAAGAGGAAAAGGCCTGTCGCGATATTGTTATTGGCGCCATCGATTTTCGTTTATATTATTCCCGTTAAATTTGCAAGAAATAAATCGTCCACTCCGAAACACCCGCGGGCCGCGCTTTCTTTTCGGCTTCGCCGCAGGAGAATGAATGTCTTTTACGGACCCTGCCCAGGCCCTGATCCAACTCATCGAGATTGTCGCCCGGCTCCGATCCCCTGAAGGCTGCCCCTGGGATCGGGAACAGACCCCGGCCTCCCTGAAACGGTACCTGCTGGAAGAAACCTACGAGGTTCTGGAGGCGCTGGATCGGGAAGAGCCGTCGGCCATCCGTCTGGAGTTGGGGGACCTGTTGCTGCAAATCGTGTTCCTTTCTCGTCTTTTCGAAGAGCGGGGGTTGTTCGATATCGCCGATGTGGCCGAAGGAATCGCCAATAAGCTGGTTCACCGTCATCCCCATGTTTTCCAGGGAACCGCCAGTATCTCCCTAGAGGAGTTGAATCACCAGTGGGACCGGATCAAGTCTCAGGAACCGAGCCGGTCCCCCGGGATCCATGGGCTCTTGTGCGACATCCCCAGTCAGCTGCCGGCCCTGCTGAGAGCTCAGAAGGTTACGGAAAAAGCCGCCAGGGTCGGCTTCGACTGGGAGAATTCTCAAGGGGTCGCGGCCAAGATCAAGGAGGAGACCGAAGAGTTCGTCGAGGCCTGCAACCACCGTTCACAAACTGAAATAGAGCATGAATTCGGCGATCTGCTCTTTTCATTGGTCAACCTGGCGCGGTTCCTCAACATCACCGCTGAAGACGCTCTCCGCAAAGCGGTGGAGCGCTTCCAGCGCCGCTTCGAATTCATCGAAAGGGCCTTGGCCGAGCGGGGCCGTACCCTGCAGGAAAGCTCCCTGGAGACGATGAATGCCCTCTGGGAGAAAGCCAAGCAGACCGCCGGCTGAGGCCTCACCTGGTCCGCTTCGCCATCGTAACCATAACAACCGGTGACGGCGCCCCCGACGCCGAACAGCGCCCTGGCACCTTCGGGTCATCAGCCTGATCTAAACTTTTTCCCGCCGCAATCCCTTCCCGCTCATTATTTCATCTTGAACACCTCGCCACACCCCCCACTCAAAAATTTTCAAATATATTATTAAATTGTAAAAATAATGCTTGGATTTCTTAAAATAATTTGCTAATCAAATGAAACTTAATTCATATTCTGTCGGATAAATTTTCAACACTCACCTTTCCAAAAAGGCGGTCCGTGTTTTCCCGGGGGGAGCGTTATGAGATTCTTCAGAATAATCGGTTGTTTCGTCATCTTGATCGGGGGCCTGGCCCTGTCCGGCGCCGAGGCACTGGCCGGCTATCCTGTAACCCAGATTACATCTAGCTGGGAGTCTGTAGACACCAGCCGTTTCCGGGTTGAAAATACCGTCCGCCGTTTCGAGTATGGTGACGACGAAAATATAATTTTACCCTTGCCATGGTCTTTCCCCTTCTACGGTCAGCTTTTCAACCAAATTATTGCCGATACTAACGGCAATATCTGGGTTTCTTCTTCAGGTTTAGAAAACATCCCCATCAAACTTCCCCTCAACGCGCCTGGCCCCGCGCCCCGGATCTCCCCGTGGAACAGTGATCTGAGCAGCTATCTGGGCGGCGGTGTCTTTGCGGAGCGGAAGACCAACCCAGATCGTGCGGTGGTCCAGTGGGAGACGGAAACCTGGGGCCGGCATGGCACTTACATCCCCAGCCGCTTTCAGGTTGTTATTTATCCGAGTGGCGCCATCACCTTCAACTACCATAACCTGTCTGATCCCACCGCCGCCGATGCTGGCAGCGGGGTTTCCCAAAGTAATGGAGTCAACTTCACCAACATCGCTCCCAACGGGTTGGTAACCACCCTGTCCGGCAATTCCTATCGCTTTGATTCCGATCTCGACGGGGACGGGCTCGCCGACGGAGATGACGAAGACGACGACAACGACGGCATTCCTGATGCCTGGGAACTGGCCCATGGCATGAACCCCGACGATCCCTCCGACGCCGCCCTCGACCCGGACGGCGACGGCCGCAGCAATCTCGATGAGTATCTGGAGGAAACCGACCCGCAGAGCCCTTCCGCCATTGTGGTGGCCACCGGGCAAGCGGAGGTGACCAATCAATGGCAACGGGTGACGCTTCCCCGGAGCTTCACCGCGCCAATCGTGATTGCCGGGCCCCCGAGTTACAACGATGCGGCGGCGGGGGTGATCCAGCTCCGCAACGTGCAGGCCGATTCCTTCGAGATCCGTTTTAAGGAATGGACCTATCTGGACGGGGCACACAATGCCGAAACCGTCTCCTACCTGGTTATGGAGGATGGTCGCCACACTATGGCCGACGGCAGCATCTGGGAGGCCGGGAGTTTCTATCTGGGCGCCAGCGGGAAACTGAGCGGGCAAGTCTATACGGAGACTTTTTCGGCCGTGCCCAGTCTGTTATTCACGGCCCAGACCAGTGACGACGTGAACAAGCCGGTGACGGTGCGGGCCGGCAATGTGACCGCCAACGGATTCCGGGCGGGTCTTTATACCCAGGACTCCCTTTTAGGGAAACATGCTCAGGAGAAGGTCGGTTATGTGGCCATCTGGAATTCGGCAAGTAGCGGCACGGTGCCATCGGCAGCAGGGCCCCTCTCTTACGACCTGGGCAGCATGAATGTCGGCAATGTCTTCGTGCAGGGGGACGGTTTCGCCCTGCGGCTGGTAGAGGATCAATCCAAAGACATCGAGGTCAGGCATGCCATGGAACAGGTGAACCTGATTCGGATCGCCTCTGCCTTTTTTGCCCAACCAGTGACCATGAATGAAGGCGATACCGTGGTTTGCCGCCATGTGGAAGGAAACTGGAAAGCAGCCACAGTGGCCAGGGTAGGAGTGCGTCAGGGTCTCACCTGGCACCTGAGACAGGGCGATGAAGATAACGATACCGCAGCCCTCTCTTTCGGATTCAGCGATGACCAGGCCGGCGACCAGGTTTTCGTCGGGGACTGGAACGGCGACGGGGTGAAGACGATCGGGATGCGACGCGGGAAGGTCTACTATCTGCGCCACAGCAACACCAGCGGCCCGGCCGATCAGGTGTTCACCTGGGGAGAAACTCCGGACCGGGTGATTGCCGGCGATTGGGATGGCGATGGGGTAGATACCATCGGCGTCAAACGAAAAACAAAATACTACCTGAAAAAAACCAACAACGCTTCGAACACCTACACCTCTTTCGCCTTCGGCTTCAGTACCGCCCAGGCTGCCGACGTCCCTCTGGCCGGCGACTGGAACGGCAACGGGATCGACACCATAGGGTTGAAGCGGGGCAATGGTTATTACCTGCGCAACAGCAACAACAAGGGCAACCCGAATTATTCTTTTACCTTCGGTGATTCGAGCGATGTGCCGGTGGTCGGCGACTGGGACGGCAACGGAACCGATACTATCGGAGTGAGGCAGGGCGCTACGTTCCTGCTTCGCAACAGCCACAGCGATGGAGAGGCTGATCTTGTTTTTGATTTTGGGGAAGCAGGGGGCGCCCCTTTCGGTGGCAGATGGCTGGAAGTTTCTAATCAGGCGCCGGTCTTGAAATAATTTTAAAAACAAGAGATCCGACATCAATACGTTTTGAACAGAACCTTTATCTTGTTTTGGCCACTATATTTTCAGTGAGGTAATTTTATGAAAAGAATCTTTTTTGTTTTTTTTATTTATTTGATTGTTCTTCCCATATCAGCTTGGGCTTCAGATCAATGCTATGTCGTAATGGGCGTGAAGGAGGCTCATTATATTGATAGTTTGACAGTTGTATTGGTTTATAATGATGAAACCAAAGAATATAACAGGTTTACTAATAGAAGCGACGGCATTCTTGGTCAATCCTGCGAACCTAACATGGAAAATGTTATCACTCCTATTTGGGGGTATGGCGGTTCTCCACACAGGGCTTATTGGTATGAAACACAGGAATGTCAGTTTAGTGGTTATCCAAAAGATTCCCGTCAACCCATTTATCATGTTGTAGATACCTCTCCCATTTCACAAACCTTGTTGGATGATCCAAGATACTATATGTCTTGCAATGGGCAGAACCCTATTACGGCTGATCCCCCATTGGAAAATCCGGCTGAGTGTTCAAAATAATATTTTGCAAAAAATAATTTTTAGAGGGATATTTCGCATGAACGCATTTAAATATTTTTCTTCGATGTTAATCCTTTTTTTGATTTCTATCGCCTGTGAGAATGTTTTTGCCTCTTCAGGGGTTGATACCGGCGAATTTTTTCACACCCAGACGCTGTATGCGGGGGAACCCTCTCTGAAAATCATGTACCGCAGCGCCGCCAGACGATCCCACGGTTTTGGCAGAGGCTGGCGCCATAACTACAATATCGGCCTCAGAAATCACATTGATGGTTCCCGCGTGATACACATCGGCGCCATTGAAATAGTCCTTTACGCAAACGGCAACGGCTATTCTTCCAGAGATGGTTCTGGACACCTCGTAAAAAACGTAGATGGCACCAGCACCTTTACCGATAAATCGGGGAGATTATACCAATTTGATCCTGCGGACCGCTGTACATCCATCACCGATTCTGACGGCAACAGGATATCCATTGAATACCGATACGGAACTATCGAAGTCAGCACTGTTACCGATAGCCACGGGAGGGTCCTGACCTTTGAAAAATCGAATGGCTCTTTCCTCGGCAGTTACCGTATCACTGTGCCCTCTGGCCAAATATTCACTTTTTTTGTCCCTGGCGATCTGCTTGAGGCCGTCAGAGACAACCTCACTGCCACATGGTATTACGGCTATGACAACGACGGCTACCTGACTTCCATTACGCCCCCCCAAGGCTTTTCTCCCACAGCCGAGGTCAACACCGTGGTCTACGATGCCAACCACCGGGTTATTGAAACACGGACCAATGGCTCGTTGCTAAAAACCGTGACCTATCCCAGTAACGACACCACTATTATTACCGGCGCCAACAATGATACATGGATCTACACCTTCGATCCGGAATCGAAGGTCTTACTCAAAAAAACAGATCCTGAAGGCCATACCACAAGGTACACCTATCACTCAAACCGGCAACTTCATACCGTGACCGAGCCCGGAGACGTAACCACCTCCTACTCTTACAACAGCCGCGGGAAAATTTCCTCTATCACCGATGCGCTGGGGAGAATCTCCAATTTCGCCTATAATGACCGCGGGCAAATTCTTACCGCTTCCGGTCCAACCGGGACTTCCACTTACAACTACGACAGCATAGGAAATTTGCTAAGCACCACTGACACAAATGGCGCCGTTACGCGATTTGAGGGCTATAACACCGCCAGGAAAGTAGGAAAAATTACGAACCCCATGAACCAATCCGTAGATTATACCTATAACGAGGCAAATTTAATTGAAACCGTTACTTTCCCAAGCGGGGCTGTTCAATCTTTTGATTATAATTCTGCTGGAATGCCAAGCGCCATCACCACTAATGGGCAGACCTATAAATACGATTATGAAAATGGCCGTATTGCATACATAACAGACCCTCTCTCAAACCAGGTTTACTATTCCTATGACAAAAACGGGAAGCTAACTCACTATAATGATTCCTTTGGCAAGCATTATATACTGCGACATCCCGCCACCGGAGGTCTTTTTTTATTGCATGACCCTAAAAATAACTCAATTTTATTGTCTTATGAAAACCCCCAATGCGCCACCTGCGGTGATTCTGAAAAATTAAAAAGTATTTCCGACGGGGAGGGGAAAACCACCACATATGAATACTCTCCCGCAGGGCATCTGGCTCGGGAGATCGACCCTTTAGGCAACGTCACCCAATATTTTCACGAGGACGGACGGGGCAATCTCACAAAAATAATCACCCCTAATAACCAAACAATCCAGTATCAGTACGACAAGCTCAACCGGGTAACTCAAATAACTTTGCCCGGCAACCAGATTACCACCTATGTCTATCATCCGACTACCGGTTACCTGATCGGTGCCGCCAATGCCAACATTTCCTATTCCTTCGATCATTACCCAGACGGCCAGCTCAAGTCTGTTACCGATATCCGCGGAAATACCATCACCTATGCCTATAATCTCTTGAGACAACGAACCCAGATGGCCCTCCCGGGAGGCAAAGGCATTGATTACGGATACGATCATGCCGGCCGACTGAACACCATAACCAGCGAGGCAGGGATTTTTGCCGCGGCCTATGACGCTGCGGGTAAGATGACCACTCTGGATTTTCCCAACGGCATCACCACGACCTACGGCTTCGACACCGCCGACCGCCTGACCAGCCTGGTCCATGCCGCAGCCGGCGGCGATATCCTCAATATCGCCTACCCACCGTCACAACTGGACAAGCTGGGCAACCGCTATCAGCGCATTGAAAACGGCAACTACACCAACTACAGTTACGACGCCACCTACCAGTTGCT
This sequence comes from Deltaproteobacteria bacterium, assembly GCA_016926265.1. Lineage (GTDB taxonomy): Bacteria > Desulfobacterota > Desulfuromonadia > Desulfuromonadales > JAAYDE01 > JAAYDE01. The sequence continues at coordinate 11,236 of JAFGOW010000214.1, forward strand.
CACGGCCACCAGCTCCCAGGGGACCGAGACCTTTACCTACGACGGGGTCGGCAACCGGCTCTCGGGCCCCACGGTCAAGGAGACCCCGGCAGCCGCCTACGACTACAACAACGGCCACCAGATGATCCAGGGCCGCAAATACCACTACACTTACGACGCCAACGGCAACCAGACCGCCCGGATCCTGAAGAACGGCAAGACCTGGGTCCAGGAGTGGGATGCCCAAAACCGCCTGGTCAGGGTGGCCATGACCAGCGGCGCCGACAGCCGCACCGTGACCTTCAAGTACGACCCCTTCAACCGCCGGATCGAAAAGCAGGTGACGGATGTTTTCAACAACGCCACGGCCGTCACCACCACAACTTACGTCTATGACGCCGAGGACATCGTCCTTGAGATCGAGACCATCGAAGCCAACAATGTGACCACCACGACCGAGACCCGCTTCATCCACGGCCCCGGCATCGACGAGCCCCTGGCCATGGTCCGAAACGGCCAGAACTTTTACTACCACGCCGACGGCCTCGGCAGCATCGTGGCCATCACGGATTCAGCGCGGGCCGTGGTCCAGAAATACGGCTACGAA
>JAFGOW010000215.1 GCA_016926265.1 Deltaproteobacteria bacterium
TCCGATCCGGATGCGCAGGTTCTTCGGCTCGGCAATGGCCGCGCCGCTGACCGTCGCAATCCTTTCAACCAGGGGGATCCCCCGCCGCACCGCATCGTTGACCGCAGCGGCGGTGCCGACGTTCTGCACCACGCAGCCGCAATCCATCGGCAGCCCGCCGGAAGGGACCTCGCGGCCGGTCAGGGCGTAGATGAGCTGTTTCTCGGCGCCTTGAGGGTATTGAACCTTCAGCGCCCCGACCTCGATGCCCCGCCCTTCGCAGGCCTTGGACATGACGTCGATGGCGTCGGGCTTGTTGGCCTCGATGCCGATGATGGCCTTGTCAACGCCCAGCACCTTTTTGATGATGAGGATCCCCTGGACGATGTTTTCGGGATCCTCCAGCATCAGGCGATGGTCGGCGGTCAGATAGGGCTCGCACTCGACGCCGTTGAGGATCAGATAATCGATCTTCTTGTCCTCGGGGGGGCTGAGCTTGACATGGGTCGGGAAGGTGGCGCCGCCCATGCCGACGATCCCGGCATTGCGGATCCGGTCCTTGATCTCCTGCGGGGTGAGGGTATCGGGATCGGCGCCGGCCAGATTCTCGTCCCAGGTATCCTGGCCGTCCGCCTTGATGACCACCGCCGGAGTCTTGGAACCGTTGCCGCTGATCCGCGGCTCGACCGCGATCACCTCGCCCGAGGTCGAAGCATGGATCGGTACCGAGACAAACCCCTTGGGGGTTCCGATCACCTGCCCCTTCTTGACGAAATCACCCTTTTTCACACAGGCTTCCGCGGGTGCCCCGATATGCTGGGAGAGATGGATGACCAGTTCATCCCCTTCGGCCACGGGACAGACTTCGATCGCCTTTTTCTCGGACCACGCCTTGTTGTCTGGAGGGTGAAGGCCCCCTTTGAAAGTTTTCAACTCCATGTTCATTTCCTTATGTTGGCAGGAAGGTTTCCGTGCTGCTCCTTCAGCTTAAACCACAAATCAACCTCAGGGCTTGAAGGTACTCCCTTCGGGATAGCCGGCCGCGAAATCGCGGATGCACTTGGTGGGGCATTTCGCCATGCCGGCAAGGGCCTTCTCCGCGTCGTAGCTGTCGTATTTGACGAAAGCGAGGAAATTGTCGATCTCATAGACCTCCTCAGCGGTCTTCTTGCAGAGGGTGCAGCCGATGCAGCCGATCTGGCAATAGGCCTTGACCTGGGGCCCCTTGTCGTGGCTGTTGCAGAGGACGTGGACCGTGGCGCTCTTGGGCGCCATCTTGATGACCTTGCGGGGGCAGACGGAAACGCACTTCTTGCAGCCGGTGCATTTCTCCCGGTCGATCACCGCCAGCCCGTCCGGGGTGATCTCGATCGCCCCGAAGGGACAGGCGGCGACGCAGGTTCCCAATCCAAGGCAGCCGCCGGGGCACTCCTTGGGACCGCCGGCCAGCATCTGCGCCGTGATGCAATCCTGCACGCCGAGGTATTTAAACTTGTCTTTGGCCTTCTGGTTGTCTCCCTGGCAACAGACCACGGCGACCATGGGCTCGGCCATAACCGCCGCGACACCCATAATCTCCGCAATCTTCTCCACGACAGCCTTCCCGCCAGGGGTACAGAGGCTTGGCTCCGCCTTCCCGGAGGCAACCGCCTTGGCGTACCCGCTGCAGCCGGGGAAACCGCAGGCGCCGCAGTTGGCGCCCGGAAGCACGCTCAGGATCGCCTCTTCCTTGGGATCCACCTCGACGGCGAACTTCTTTGCCGCCACACCCAGAATCACCGCCGACAGAAAACCGATGCCGCCCAGACTTAAAACCGCTCCGATCATTGTGGAAATTCCTTTTTCGTAAGAAGCCGATTCTTTACCCTTTAACCAGACCGGCAAATCCCATGAAAGCCAAGGACATCAAACCCGCCGTGAGAAAGGCGATGGGCAGGCCCTGGAAACATTTGGGGATGGGGCCGAGGTCGATCCGCTCGCGGATGCCAGCCATCAGAAGCAACGCCAACGTAAACCCGAGAGCGCCGCCGATGGCGAAGACAACGCTTTCCAGAAAAGAGTAGCCGACCTGGATATTGAGAACCGCCAGACCCAGAACCGCACAGTTGGTGGTAATCAGGGGAAGGAAAATGCCGAGGGATTGGTACAGGACCGGACTGGTTTTCTGGATCACCATCTCAACCAACTGCACCAGCGCGGCAATGACCAGAATGAAGGCGATGGTCTGAAGGTATTCCAAACCGAACTTGGACAGGATGAAATAGTAGATAACCCAGGTAACCATGGCGGCAACCGCCATGACGAAGGTTACCGCGGCGCCCATGCCGATCGCGGTGTCGATTTTTTTGGAAACCCCCATAAAGGGGCAGAGCCCCAGAAACCGGGCCAGGACAAAGTTGTTGACGAGGATCGCACTCACCAGGATGATGAAAAAACCAGTCATGCCGGACTCCGTTTGAATAATAGTTGAGGCACTCTTACCGCATTCAGGTGGTAGTTTATAGACAAGTTTTTTTAGGTTGTCAAATTCTTTTAACCATGATTCAGCCCTTTTCCCTGGATTTCCGCCATCCTTAACCTGCTCTTCAAATCATTTCGCATCCATAGATGGGAATTTTAAAGAAATTTTTTGGGATTCTTTTTTTTTGGTGATAATCTGGCCTGGTCCCCATAAAAACTGGCAACCTGTCAAAAAGATTGAGGAGGCTCTATCGCCATGACAAACCGCTCACAGTCGGAACTTCTCTTCGAGCAGGCGCGGCGCCTTTTTCCGGGCGGCGTCAACAGCCCGGTCCGCGCCTTCCAGGCCGTCGGGGGGACTCCGGTTTTCTTCCGGAGCGGGCGGGGCGCCCGCCTCACCGACCTGGACGGCAACGAATACCTGGACTTCGTCGGCTCCTGGGGGCCGCTGATTCTCGGCCACGCCCGTCCCGAAGTGACGGCCGCCATTATCGAGGCCGCCGGGCGCGGCACCTCCTTCGGCGCCCCATCGCCTCTCGAAACGGATCTGGCGGAACGGGTCCGGGAGGCCTTCCCCCACCTGGAGCGAATGCGGTTCGTCTCTTCCGGCACCGAAGCCGTGATGGGCGCCATCCGCCTGGCCCGCGCCTACACGGGACGCGACCTGATCCTCAAATTTTCCGGTTGCTACCACGGCCACGCCGATTCCCTGCTGGTCAAGGCCGGCAGCGGCGCGGCCACCTTGGGGACTCCTTCCTCCCCCGGCGTCCCCAAGGCCCTGGCCGAGCTGACCCTCACCGCCGCCTACAACGACCTTGCGGAAGTCGAGGATCTGGCGGCGGCCCATCCCGGCCGGATCGCCTGCCTGATCGTGGAACCGGTCGCCGGCAACATGGGATGCGTTCCCCCCCAGCCGGGCTTTCTTTCCGGCCTCAGGGAGCTTTGCGACCGGCAGGGGATCGTCCTGATCCTCGACGAGGTCATGACCGGCTTCCGGGTCGCCTTCGGCGGCGCCCAGGAACTGTTCGGGGTCCGCGGCGATCTGGTCTGCCTGGGGAAGATCATCGGCGGCGGCATGCCGGTGGGCGCCTTCGGCGGCAGGAAAGAGATCATGTCCATACTGGCGCCCGAAGGGTCGGTTTATCAGGCCGGCACCCTGTCAGGAAATCCGGTGGCCATGGCAGCCGGCATCGCCACCCTCAAATTGTTGCAGGAAAGGAATTTCTATCCGCGATTGGAGCAAAAAGGAAGGCGTCTGGAACAGGGGCTGCGGCCGATCCTCGCCCACTACCCCGAACGGCTCTGTTTTCAGCGGGTCGGCTCGATGTTCTGCCTCTACTTCCGCTCGGCTCCGGTCCGCTCCTTCGAAGAGGCCGCCCGGTCCGATACCGCGGCCTTCTCCCGCTTTTTCCATCTCATGCTGGACCAAGGCTGCTACCTGCCGCCAGCCCAATTCGAATCCTGCTTCCTCAGCGCCGCTCACACGATGGAGGATCTCGACGCCTTCCTCGATGCCGCCGGGCACTCCCTGAAGATCGTTTTCGGCTGAGCGATGCCCTTTTCCTAAAAAGCCGCGCCGCCCCCCCCTGCCGCCCTGGCCAGGCCGGCCCAAAGCGGTGCGCCGGGGGGGGAAAATCAGGTTGACAGTGCCGGTACCCTGTGATATTTAGACCTCGCTTATTCCCTGCGCTCCGCCGTGAGTCAATTGAATGGGAGAAGACAGACGCCAGCTGGTACGCTCCTTGGGGATGATATCGAGTATCGGTGTCTGCATGGTCGTTTCGACGGTGGTCGGACTGGCCATGGGCTACTACCTCGACAAGTGGCTGGCAACCTCTCCCTGGTTTACCTTGATTTTCCTGGTGTTGGGCATCATCTCGGGGTTCCGCAACATCTACATCCTGACCCAGCGGGAATTGAAACGCCAGCGGCAGGAGAACGGCCGGGACGAGGAAAACGGCGACGGCTCCAAACGTGAAGATTGACAGCGAGGAGAAACTGCTCCAACAGATTTACCGGCAGAATTTCATCCTCACCATCATTTATCTTCTGATCAGCCTCTGGTGGTCTTCGCTGTCGGTTACCCTGAGCGTTTTGGCCGGCAGTCTGATCGCCATATCCAGTTATTCATGGCTCCAGGGAATCCTGAAGACGGTTCTTGAGCAGGCCGGCGGGCACCCGGGCAGGAAGTTCAGGTGGCATTACGGCTTCCGGATCGTGGCCCTGGGGCTGGTTCTCTTTCTGCTCTTTTTCTATGCCAAGGTCAACGCCATAGCCCTGTGCCTCGGGCTGTCGGTGGTCGTTCTCAGCATCATGATCGGAATCCTTCGATTCGCGATCCCAGCAGGGAGGTAGGCAGGCATGATTCACCCTTTTCTGGTACTTGAATGGCTGGCCGAGCAGGTGAACCTTCACCTGGGGCCTCACGTTCTCTATGCGTGGCTGGTGATGATCATCCTGATCGCTCTCAGCTTTGTGGCCACCCGGAAAATCACCGAGATCCCCTCCGGCCTTCAGAACTTCATGGAAGCCGTGGTGGAGACGCTGGAGAATTTCATGGAGGAGAACATGGGGCCGAAGGGGAGAAAGTATTTCCCCCTGATCGGCACCCTGGCCCTCTTCATCCTCACCTGCAACCTGATCGCGCTGGCGCCCAGCGCCTTCCCGCCGACCGCCAATCCCAACACCAACGCCGCCATGGCCCTGACCGTCTTCGCGGCGACCCATTACATCGGCTTCAGGGAACACGGCCTCAGCTATCTGAAACATTTCACCGGCCCGATGCCGGCGCTGGCCCCGCTGATGTTCCCCATCGAGGTCATCGGGCATATCGCCCGCCCCGTCTCCCTGACCCTGCGTCTGTTCGGCAACATGTACGGCCACGAGATCGTGCTGATGATCTTCCTGATGCTGGTTCCTCTGTTTGGACCGCTGCCGATGATGTTCATGGGCATTCTGGTGGCTTTCATCCAGACCTTTGTTTTCACGCTGCTGACCACCATCTACATCGCCGGAGCGCTCGAAGAGGCCCATTGACCGGTTTGAAAAAACGGCGCTTCGTTAAACCGCTTTTCAAGTCCTAATCATTTAGGATCAACAACAAACCAAAGAAGGAGAAGGAAGATGGAAGGTTATTTCACTTGGTGTATGATCGTGGCAGGTTTCGGCATGGCCGTGGCGGCGGTCGGCTGCGGCATCGGACAGAGCATGGGTATCGTAAGGGCCGTTGAAGGGATCGCCCGCAACCCCGGCGCCGGCGGCAAAATCATGACCACCATGCTGATCGGTCTGGCGATGATCGAATCGCTGGCGATCTACGTATTCGTCGTCGCCATGATCATCCTGTTCGCCAACCCCTTTACTCAGGATGTCATCAAACTGCTGGCCAAATAAAAATTTGGCGGGAATTTGATATTTGCCCCAAAAAGCTCCGGCCGCAAGCCGGAGCTTTTTTTTCAGGCAATCCCCATTCTCCGCCGCCCACCGCTCCTCACTCCCGGTGGTCCGGTTCTTCTGCCGCCGGGGCGACCGCCTGAGGCGGGATCCCGCTCGCCGAAGCCGATGGCAGGGTCGTTCCCAAACCCTGGCCCCGCGCCGCGGCCACCACCCTTTCGTCCACCGAGCGCAGGTGCAGATCCCGCTGCGGGAAGGGGATCTCGATCCCCTCTTCCTGGAACCGGGCCGCGATGGCCCGGCCCAGATCGCTTTTGACCCCGAGGCGGTTGTTGATGGTGGCGATCCAGACCCGCAGCTCGAAATCGAGCGAGCTCTCGCCAAACCCGATGAAGAGGGCCGATGGCGGCGGATCGGCCAGCACCTCCGGATGCCCCTTGCCGACCGTTTCCAGAATCTGGAGGACCTTGCCGATGTCGGTGCCGTAGGCCACCCCGACCGCCACGATGCAGCGGGCGGTGTAGTTGGACAGGGTCCAGTTGGTGACCGCCTCGGAAACCAGGTGCGAGTTGGGGATGATGATTTCGGAACGGTCGAAGGTTTCGACGATGGTCGAGCGCAGCCCAATCCGGCTGACCTTCCCCCATTCCCCCTGGAACACCACCACGTCGCCGACGGTGATCGGCCGTTCGAACAGCAGGATCAGGCCGCTGACAAAGTTGTTGACGATGTTCTGCAACCCGAACCCGATCCCGATCCCGAAGGCCCCCGCCAGCACCGCGAAGTTCTGCAGTTCGATGCCGAAAGCGCCCATCGCCAGCAGGAACCCGATCAGGATCAATCCGTAATGGAACAGCTTTTTGACCAGCTCCCGCTGCCCCCGCTCCATTTTCCGGCTCGGAAAGAATTCCCGATCGAGGAACAGCTGGATCAGCGATGAAAACATCACCGACAGGTAGAGGAAAAGCGCCGCCAGCAGCGCCGTCCGCACCGAAATCGTGACCGTCCCCATGGAAACGGCGAAACCCAGGAGCCTGTTCCAGGCCTCGCCGACGGTGTTGTCCACCCCCCAGACCTTCAGCAGATAGAGCCCGCCGAACAGCGCCAGGGCAATCCGCGCCGCCAGCTTCAGACGGGAGGAGGCCTCTCGCCGCAGGCTTTCAAAAAAGAAGGTCTTCGGCAACGGCGCATGGCCGGCCAGAAACCCGATGCTCCCCTCCGCCAGCAGAATGCTCATATGGGTGGAGAGCAGAACGAAGACCGAAACCGCCGAGGACTGCAAGAGCCAGGAGGAGAAGGCCTCGTAACCGCCGATCTGGGCCAGCAGCGCCCCTCCCGACATGATCATCCCCAATCTCAGCAGCCAGGAGAAGAGGTCATATTTTTTTTCAGGTGCCGGCTTGCGGCTTCTCAGCGCCCACCAGAAACCGAGGATTCCGATGGCCGCCAAAACGGCGAAATAGATCCGGAACAGGGGTTGGGGGAAAGAGATCAGGCGCAGGCCCATGGTCAGAATGGAGAAAGCGGCCAATGAAAAAACCACCAGCACCTTGGAACGCTCCTCCCGCAACAGGGACGAGACCATGAAGGAAGCGGAAATGACGACCACCAGCCAGATCAGGAAACGCCCCAGGGAGGGGATGCCGGTGTAGAGTAAGCTGAGCAGGGAGACGGAGAGAAAACAGCCGGTCGCCCAGGGGTGCTTCCAGAGAAATTGCCAGCGCTCCTCCGCGGCCAATCGCTGCCGGTGGACCCGGATCAAGATCCCGGCGAAGACGGCCAACAGAATCTGAAGAGCCAGAATCCACCCCTGCCGCTGAAGAATCCCTTCCTCGGCCGGTTTCAGGGCGGCAAATCCCCTATGGAGTTCCTCCCCGAGGGAAGAGTTCCAGCTTTGATAGAATTCCCGGCTGAAGAGGGACGGGGCATTTTTCGCCAGCAGCCTTCCCCTCAGATCACCGAGACTCTTCTGCACCCAGCCAAGAACCAGATTGTTTTTCTCCAGCAGATCCGCGGCCCGTTTCTGAAGGGCGGCATAGGGGCCAAAAACATCGCGGCTCTGCTTCACGATATCCGCAATGTTTTTTTCCACCTCCCGGAACGCCTCCCGGTAGGCTCCCTGGAGCGGCACCTCGACCGCCTTTTTCCATTCTTCCCAGAACTCCTTGCGGGAACTCCATTCCTGGCTGACGCCATCCAAATTCGCCAGACTTTCGGAAAGCTCCTGCAGCAAACGGTTCAAGACCCGGATCTGGCGTTCGACATCCTGCCGGAGGGGAAGCAGGTGATCATAGCTGAGGCTGTAGACCTCCCTGACCTTTTCCACCCGCCGATCCAATTCCTCCTGGGACCGCAGAGCCTCCTGGAGTTCCTTTTCAAACCGGGACACATCCCGGAACGCCTCGATTTTGGCCCGGACCTCGCCGGCCTGGGAAGAGACCGCCGCCGACCGGGGGACGATCTCGGCCATCCCCGGATAAGCCTGGGTGTTGGGCTGTTGCTGAAGAGTCTCCTGGCCGAACCCAACGGCAGGCGCGCCCCACCAGGCCGGAACCACTACCAGAGCTATCACCAGACGGCGCCGCCAAACGGAGCCAAGACGGTTGGGAATCATCGAAACACCCTCGAAAAAAAATGGCCGGCGGCAAGCAGAAATACCGCTGAACCCATTGCGCAATCATGGAGATTCTACCAGTTCGGAGACCCCGATCGCAGCCCTTTTTCAAATTCCCCCGATGCGCTGGGGGCAGAGCGCGGCGAGGGGGCATCCGCCACATCGCACTTGGCGTTTTCGGCACCGGATTTTGGCGTGTTCCACGATCAGCGCGTGGTATTCGTTGAACAGAGCGGGGTCCGGAGGAAGGTGGTTCATGAACAGGGCGCGGACCTCCGGATATCTTTCCGCCCCGGCAAGAATCCCGAGCCGGGAGAAGATCCTCAGGGTATAGGCATCGACCACGAAGGAGGGAAAATGGCCGGCATAGAGCAGAATGGAATCGGCGGTCTCGGGACCGATCCCCTTTTGCTCCAGCAGCCGCTCCCGGACCCGTTCCAGGGGCGCGTCAAAGAGACTCCGCAGGGAGCCGCCGTGGCGCTCCATCAGCATCCGGTTAAAAAGATGCAGCCGCTGTGCTTTCTGGCGGAAATAGCCGGAGGGCTGGATGAGCCGCTCCAGCTCGGCCAGGGGGAGCACGGCTAAGGCGGCGGGAGCCAAGGCGCCGGCCGCGGCCAGGTTGGCGATGGCCTTCTCGACGTTGCTCCAGGCGGTGTTCTGGGTCAGAATCGCCCCGACGATGACCTCGAAGGGGGTTTCCGCCGGCCACCAGTGGCGATGGCCGTAGGTCGCCAGCAGCCGCCCGAAGATCTCCATCAACCGCTCTTGCATGGCGGCTGTTTCGTCCACCATTGCCCCCTTTCGGCCTTCAGAGATGCCGGGCCGCCCGCGCCACCACCGCCACCTCCACCTCGGCGGCGCCCCCTTTGAGAAGCACCCGGCTGCATTCGCGGGCGGTGGCGCCGGTGGTCAAAACATCGTCCACCAGCACCACCCTTTCGCCATCCAGACCCTTCCGGAGAGCAAAAGCCCCTTTCAGGTTGCGCAGCCGCTCGGAAGCCGACAGCCCCTGCTGGGGCGGGGTAGAACGGGTGCGCCGCAGCAGCTCGGACGCGACCGGAACGGCGAGATGCCGGCCGATAGCTTCGGCCAGAAGCTGGGCCTGGTTGTAGGTCCTCTCCTTCAGGCGTTCCCCGTGGAGGGGAACCGGCACCAGCAGCCCGAAGGGCCGCTCGCCGCGGCGCCCTGCCAGAAGCGCGGCCAGCAACCGCCCCAGGGGACGGCCGAGGTGAAACCCCTCGCGGTACTTGAGATCCCGCACCGCCTCCGCGAGCGTTCCCTGGTAGATTCCCAGGGCGGTCACCCGGATGAAGGGAGGCGGTTCCGACAGGCAGCCCCCGCAATGGTGATCGCTGCCCGCGGGCCCTTCAAAGGGGAGGGCGCAGATCGGGCAACAAGGGGAAGCCAGGGGGGAGAAACCAGCCAGACAGCCGCGGCAGAAGGAATCGCCCCCGGCGACCGCGCCAGCGACGCCGCACAAGGGGCAGACGGGAGGGAACAGAAAGTCGAGCAGACCCGAAACTTCGTCTTTGAGCGCCAGCCAGGGATTCACGCCGCCCCCCTTCCGTCCGGAGCAATCAGGGGCTCAGCAGGCTTTTGCCGCTCATCTCGGCCGGTTTTTCGAGCCCCAGCAACTCGATCAGGGTGGGGGCGATATCGGCCAGGATGCCGGGGCGCAGCCGCCAGTTGCGGCGTTTCGGATCAACCAGGATCAGCGGCACCGGGTTGGAGGTGTGGGCGGTGTGCGGCTCCCCCTTTTCATCCCGCATCTTCTCGCAGTTGCCGTGGTCGGAGGTCACCAGCAGATTCCCGCCCGCCTCCAGAACAGCGGCCACCACCTTCCCGACGCAGGCGTCCACGGTCTCGACCGCCTCCAGGGCGGCGGGAAAAATGCCGGTATGCCCGACCATGTCGAGGTTGGCGTAGTTGACGATGATGACGTCGTAGGCTCCGGAGCGCACCCGCCGGACCAGTTCCTCGGTCAACTCGAAGGCGCTCATCGCCGGTTTCAGGTCATAGGTGGCCACTTCCTTGGGAGAGGGGATCAGAAGCCGCTCCTCGCCGGGGAACGGGGGTTCGCTGCCGCCGTTGAAAAAGAAGGTGACGTGGGCGTACTTCTCCGTTTCGGCGGCGCGCAGCTGCTTGAGACCGGCATGGGACAGCACCTCGCCGAGGATGTTGGCCAGGGATTGGGGGGGGAAGGCGACCGGCAGCCCGAAGGTCTCGTCGTACTCGGTGAGGCAGACATAGCCGGCCAGGCGCGGCATCTTGCGGCGGACAAAGCCGTCGAAGGCGCTGTCGGTGAAAGCGCGGGTGAGCTCCCGGGCGCGGTCGGCGCGGAAGTTGAAAAACAGGATGCCGTCGCCGTCCGCGACACAGCCATCCCCGCCGGCGACGATCAGCGGCTCGATGAATTCATCGGTCTGACCGGCGGCGTAGGCCTGCTCAATGCCCGCCAGAGCGGAGGGGACGGCGCTTCCTTCCCCTGCGGTCAGGGCGCGGTAGGCCTTCTCCACCCGCTCCCAGCGTTTGTCCCGGTCCATGGCGTAAAAGCGCCCCATGACCGTGGCGATTTGCCCGCGCCCCAGTTCCGTCAGGAATTTCTCCAGTTGGGCGAGAAAGCCGCCGCCGCTGGCGGGAGGGGTATCGCGGCCGTCCATGAAAGCGTGGATGCGGAGCTCCTGGATACCCTGCTCCTGGGCCAGGCGCAGCAGGGCGAAAAGATGGTCGAGGTGGGAATGGACCCCGCCGTCGGAAAGCAGCCCCATCAGATGGAGCTTGCCGCCGCTCTTTCCGAGGTCGGACAGGAGGCGGGAGATGACGGGGTTGGCGGCCAGTTCCCCGTTGCGGACGGCGAGGCTGATGCGGGTCAGATCCTGGTAGACGATGCGCCCGGCGCCGATGTTGAGATGCCCCACCTCCGAATTCCCCATCTGCCCTTCCGGCAACCCGACTGCGGCCCCAGACGCGTCAAGCCGGGTGTGGGGGTAATCCCGGAACAAAAGATCGAGGTTGGGGGTCGGTGCGCTTTCGACGGCGTTGAATTCCCCCGGCAGATCGAGTCCCCAGCCGTCCAGGATCAGCAGGGTCAGGGGACGCCCGCCGCCCATCATGTCGCCTGCGGCCCGTAATCGATCTTGGGCGCCTCCACGGGACCGGTCACGCTCTGGAACACCTTCTTGTTGGCCAGGGAATAGGTTCCCCAGAACCCGCACTCGGGGCAGCGGCTTTTCCAGGCCCCCGACAGCGCGCCGCACTTGTCGCACAGATAGCCGAGTCCGACATCCTGGTTGAGGCCGAGAGCCTTCTGAAATTCGGCGTTGGACTCATCGATCCGGTCGCGGCGCCGGAACGCCTCGGCCAGCAGCAGATGGAGCTGGGGCAGCTCCACCCCGGCGTTCTCGACGGTGGTGAGCTGGGCGATGGCCTCTTCCACCATCTCCAGCCGCAGGCAGAGTTTGCCGTAAAAGAAGTGGAGCAGCAGATCATGCGCCTTCTCCACCAGGGTGGTGCGATAGAAGGAGAGCAGCGTCGAAGGATCCTCTTTCTCCAGATAGAGGTCCTCGAGCCGGGTCAGGAAGACGCTCTTCCCGGTGGCCTTGTACCCTTCCTGCCAGAGTTCCGCGGCCTCCTTGATCTTCCCCTGGGCCTTGTAGGCATCCCCCAGGGCGATCCGCGCCGGGGTGAAATCGGGGGCCTGTTTGATGATCTCGTTGAGTTCCTTCCGTTCCGTCTTGCCGTTTTGAAAACGCCCCTTTTCGAGATTCTGCCAGGCCAGTTCATAGCGCAAAGCGATCTGCTTCTGCCGCTCCTCCTCCAGCTGCGCCCCGGAAACGATCTTGAGAAGCCGCTTCTGCTGCTCCAGGGCCTTTTCCCACAAGCCCTGATGGACGAAGAAATCCCGGAACCGCTCCAGCGCCGTGCGGTTGCCGGATTCGATGCGGAGAATCTCCTCGTAAATCTTCTCCGCCGTCTCATGGTCGCCGAGCGCTTCGTGGGCGGCGGCCAGCTTGAGCAGCACCTCCAGACAGCGGGGATCATCCCCCCGGGCCGGATTGAGGACATCCACCGCCTCCTGGAATTTTCCCCGACGGGTATGGACTTCGCTCAGGGCAAGGCGGATGTCGATCCGCGAAGGATCGCGGCCCAGCGCCTTTTCAAGGAGCTTCTGCGCCTCCTCCGGCTCTCCCGAAAGGCATTTGTTGATCCCCTGGCGATACAGCTTGTTGGTCTCCTGATCGCGCCGCTCCTTTTTCCGGCGGCGCAGATGGGCCAGCTGTTGAGAGGCGGAAAAGACGAAGTGGACCAAGAGCCCGACGGCCAGCCCCAAAAGGATGCTTCCCACCAGCAGCAAGGCGGCGGAGAGGGTGATGGAGTGATCCCAGAAATAAACCAGGGTGATGGTTGCCGGATTGAGGTGGGAGAAAAAGATATAGAGGGTCAGAAGACAGATGATGATGATCAAGACGGCGATCAGCATAACGATTTCCTCCTGGGAGATGCCCCGCAAAATTCATCTGAATTCGTAAAAAGACCCAACCCCCGAAACCCTCCCGGCGGGACCGGCATCAGGCGTTGTGGTAAGGTTCGTTCCGGAGGATGGAAAAGCCCCGATAGAGCTGTTCCAGGAGCAGCAGGCGGACCATCTGGTGGGGAAGGGTCAGAGCCGACAGCGACAACAGCAGATCGGCCCGCTCCCGGACCTCCCGGCTCAGGCCGTAGGCGCCGCCGATGACGAAAACCAGTTCCTGCCTTCCCGCCACCATCTGTTTTTCCAGCCAGGCCGCCAGTTCCAGGGAGGTGAAGGTCCGCCCCCGCTCGTCAAGGACCACCGCCCAGGCCGGGGAGGGCAATTTGCCTAAAATCGCCTTCCCTTCCAGTTCCACCGCCCGGCCGGGATCCCCCTTCCCGGCTCCCCCCTCCTTGAGCTCCACGATTTCACAGCCGAGATAGCGCCGCACCCTGGTCAGATACTCCGCCGCCCCGGATTTGAAATAGGGGGCCGAGAGCTTGCCGACACAGACAATCCGCAGCTTCACCGGCGCCGGCTCGCCCCCTCCCGCGGCGGCTGAACCTCCGCCGGGAGCTCAGGGGCCTCGCTCCACATCCCTTCCAGATCGTAGAAATCCCGCACCGGCTGCTGGAAGACATGGACCATGACATCTCCATAATCGATCAGCACCCAGCGCCCCTCCCGCATCCCTTCCACCGCCAGGGGGGGAACTCCCAGATCGCGCTTCAGCCCGACGCGAATCGTCTCGGCGATCGCTTGGACCTGGCGATCGGATTGGCCGGAAACGAAGACCAGATAATCGGCCAGATCAGACCAGGGGCCGATTCCCAGAATACGAATATTGTATCCTTTTTTTTCCGATGCGTAGTGGGCGCAATGCCGCGCCCGTTCTTTTGAATCCAAATTTTTATTCCCTTTGTCGGTTTCCGGGGTGGTGAAAAAATCAGCGGCGGGTTGCATAAAGTCCATGGGTTCGAATGTAGGCCGTTACCGCGTCGGGCACCAGGTAGCGGATGGAACGCTGCCGGGAGAGCAGATCGCGGATCCGGGTGGAAGCGATGTCCAGCATCGTTTCCTGAAGAAAAACCAAAGTGTTGCCCGATAGATGCCGAAGCTTCCGAGGTGTTCCATCATAACAGAACTGGGACCGCACCGCAATCGGCAGCCGTTCCGGGGAATCGGTCCGGCAGTGAAAGCCGGGGCGCCCCACCACCACCAAATGGGCCAGTTCAAAAAGACGGGGGTACTCCTTCCAGGTCTCCAGTTCCAGGAAGGAATCCATGCCGAGGATGAAAAAAAACTCCCCTTGCGGATAATCGCCGCGGAGTTGGGCCAGGGTATCGACGGAGTAGCTTTTACCGTTGCGCCGGCCTTCCAGATCGCTGACCGAAAAGGCCGGGTTCCCCTCCACGGCAAGGCGGGTCATGGTGCAGCGGTGTTCAAAGGAGACGCCCCCGGCGGGCTCCTTGTGGGGAGGCACCGCGGCCGGAATGAACAGCACCCGCTCCAGGGCGCAGACCTCCCGCACTTCCTCGGCGATCCGCAGGTGGGCAATGTGGATGGGGTTGAAGGTGCCGCCGAGCAGACCGATTTTCATGGCCAAGGTCTCCGTCAAAATGGCTGTGGGCGAAGCCGTTCAGATCAGGGGCGGATCTGCCCCTCCCCCAGAATGACGAACTTGCGGGTCGTCAGATCCTCCAGCCCCATCGGGCCGAAGGAGTGGAGCTTGGTGGTCGAGATGCCGATTTCGGCCCCCAGTCCCAGTTGGTTGCCGTCGGAGAAGCGCGTCGAGGCGTTGACCATGACGACGCTGGAGTTGACCTCCCGGAGGAATCTCTGGGCGTTGAAATAGTCGGCCGTGACGATGGCCTCGGTGTGGTCGGAACCGTAGCGGCGGATGTGTTCGACGGCCTGCTCGATCCCCGCCACCACCCGCACCGCCAGGATCAGGTCGAGAAACTCCCGGCCCCAGTCCTCCTCCACGGCGGCCTTGATCTCCGGCGCCAGCGCCTGGGCGGCGGGGCAGCCGCGCAGCTCCACCCGGTGGCGGGCGAAGGTGGCGGCCATGCGGGGGAGAAAGGCGGCGGCGCAGTCCTGGTGCACCAAGAGCGTCTCCATGGCGTTGCAGACGCCGGGGCGCTGAACCTTGGCGTTGACGCAGATGGTTTCGGCCATGTCGAGATCGGCCGAGGCATCGACAAAGGTGTGGCAGACCCCCTTGTAGTGTTTGATCACGGGAATGGTGGAGTTCTGGGTGACGAAGCGGATCAGCCCCTCGCCGCCGCGGGGGATGATGAGGTCGATGCAGTCCTCCAGCTTGAGCATCTCGGTGATCCAGGCGCGGTCGGTGCTCGGCACCACCTGCAGGGCCGCGGCAGGCAGCCCCATTGCGGTTAACTCCTGTTTGAGCAGCTCGCCGATGGCGGTGTTGGAATGGATGGTCTCGGAGCCGCCGCGCAGGATCACGGCGTTGCCGCTCTTGAGACAGAGGCCGGCGGCGTCGGAGGTGACGTTGGGACGGGCTTCGTAGATGATGCCGATGACGCCGAGGGGAATCCGCATCCGGCCCACCCGGAGGCCGTTGGGGCGCA
>JAFGOW010000216.1 GCA_016926265.1 Deltaproteobacteria bacterium
TGCCGGTGCGGGAAGGGATCGAGATCGTCCGCGAGTTGAAGGGGAAATTCCGGGAAGGGGTCACGCAGCCGGACAAGCTCCTGGAGCTGCTGTCGGCGGAATGAAAATACTTTTGTGACTATTCACCCGACTCCAGCCATTCAGAGATGATCCAGGCCCCCGGCAATGGATTCCCAAACCATCCAACCCCCTGGATTCCCGATAAAAACTTTCGGAAATGACAACCTGGGAGCGCTCCCCGTCATCCCCGAATGATGCTATCGGGGATCCAGGTTTTTTGACTTCTGGAGCTTGCTTCCTCACCCCATGCCGCGGTGGAAATCAGCCTTTTCTGCACGTGGAATAGCTACAAACTTTTTTTCGGCGGTTGAAAAGCGCGCCGTCAGCGGCGCCGACGAAGCGCCGCCGCCACCCGGTCCAGAATGTGCCCCGCCACCGCTTCCTTGGGGAGGCAAGGGAGGCTTTCCTCGGAACCGTCGGCAGCCAGCAGGGTGACGATGTTGGTGTCGGCGCCGAAGCCGGCGCCGGCGAGCGTGACGTCGTTGGCCACCACCAGATCGAGATTCTTGGCGGCCAGCTTGCGGCGGGCGTTTTCGAGCAGGTTTTCCGATTCGGCGGCGAATCCGACCACGATCCGCTCCCCTTTGCGCTCCGAAAGCTCCTGAAGGATGTCGGGGGTCCGTTCCAGCTTCAGCGTCAGGCCCCCGGCCCCTTCCTTCTTGAGCTTTTGGGAATAGGGTTCCGCCACCCGGTAGTCCGCCACCGCCGCCGCCATGATGACCGCGGTAGCCTCTTCCAGCGCATCGAGCATGGTTTTCCGCATCTGGTCGGCGCTGGTGACCGCGACCAGATCCACGCCGCCGGGGGGCGGCAACGCCGTCGGCCCCGACACCAGAATCACCCGCGCCCCCCGCAGGTGTGCGGCGCGGGCCAGGGCGTAGCCCATGCGGCCGGATGAAAAATTGCCGATGTAGCGGACCGGGTCGATCTTCTCCAAGGTCGGACCGGCGCCGACCAGCACCGTCTCTCCCGCCAGATCCCGTTCGTGCAGCAGGGTTTCGACCGCCTCGAAAATCCGTTGCGGATCGGGGAATTTTCCCTTCCCCTCGGCGCCGCAGGCCAGCGCCCCGACCTCCGGTTCCAGAACGTGACAGCCCAAATCCGAGAGCTTTTTCAGGTTGCCCTGCAAAATCGGGTTTTCCCACATATGGACGTTCATGGCCGGGACTAGGAGCAGCGGCGCCTGGGCGGCCATGAGGGTGGTGGAGAGCAGGTCGTCGGCGATGCCGCAGGCGACCTTGCCGATCAGGTTGGCGGTGGCGGGCGCGATCACGAACAGGTCGGCGCGCTCGGCCAGGGCGATGTGGCCGATCTCCCGTTCCCGGACGGAATCGAACATCCCGGTGTAGACCGGATTATTCGAGAGGGTCTGAAAGGTCAGCTCGGAGACGAAGCGCCGGGCGTTGGCGGTCATCACCACCGAGACCTCGGCGCCGGCCTTGGTCAGCAACCGCAGCAGCTCCACCGCCTTGTAGACGGCGATGCCGCCGCAGACCCCGAGCACGATCTGTTTCCCTTGCAGGCGCTGCTTGGGGCCGCCGCTCATAGCCGGTCGTCGCTCCCGCACAGGAAAGGGTTGCATCCCCGCTCCCGGCCAATGGTGGTATCCGGGCCGTGGCCGGGATGGACCACGGTCGCGTCGGGGAGGGTCAGCAGCCGGTCATGAATGGAAGCCATCAGCGCGCCGCAATCGCCGCCGGGCAGATCGGTGCGCCCCACGGAGCCGGCGAACAGGGTGTCGCCGGAGAAGAGGTGGCCGTCGATCAGCAGCGAAATCCCCCCCGGGGTATGGCCGGGGGTATGGATGACCGTGATCTTCAGGTCGCCGACGGCCAGCACCTCGCCGTCCTCCAGAAAGCGGGTAGGCGGCGGGGAGGGCTCCAGGCGGCATCCGAACATGGCGCCCTGGGAGCTCATCGCCTCCAGCAGCTTCAGATCCCGGAGGTGGATCAGCAGCTCGGCGCCGCTCTGCTTGACCAGGTAGGCGTTGCCACCGACATGATCGAAGTGGCCGTGGGTGTTGATCACATAGCGCAGCGTCAGCCGCTCCGCCATCAGCAGCCGCCAGATGCGCTCCTCGTCGCCGCCGGGATCGATCACCAGCGCCTCGCGGCTGCGGGGGCAGGCCGCCACATGGCAATTGACACCCAGCGGACCGACGACCAGGGAATGCAGGATCATGGTTTACTCCTCCTTGCCGCGGAAGCCGAACAGGTCCAGATTCTTCCCCTTGAGCTGCTCAGCCAGCGTCACCCGCAACTCCCTGGAAGGGGGAGCGGGCGGTTTTTTCCCCGCCGCGACGACAGGCGCCGGGGACTTGGCCCGCTCCGGTTCCGGTTGCGGTGCCGGCTTGGGAACCTGTTCCGCGGCCTGCTGCCTGACCTCCGCGGCGGTGCCGAAACCTTTGAAAAAGTAGCGCTCCAGGAGGCGATGGTAGCCGGTCCAGGCGCCGTCGCCATTGGCGTCGTTTTCCAGATGCAGCTTGACGGCGCTGATCTTGGCGTCAAGATCGTCGAGCATGTTCAGGATCACCGCCTCCAGGGTTTTGGGGCGCTTGGGGGAGCCGAATTCGTACTGGCCGTGATGGGAGAGCAGCAGGTGTTTGAGAATCAGCGCCTTCTCGGCGGGGAAACCGGCGATGCCCCGGATCTTGTCGGAGACCATCTCGACTCCGATCATGATGTGCCCGAGCAGCTTACCGTCGTCGGTGTAGTCGAAGCTGCGCCGGAAGGAGAGCTCCGCGGTCTTGCCGAGGTCGTGGAGCAGGGCCGACGTCACCAGCAGATCCCGGTCCAGATCGGAATAACGGCGGCTGATCTCCGCGGCCAGCTCCGCCACCGCCAGGGAATGCTCCAGCAGACCGCCGACATAGACGTGATGCATGCTCTTGGCGGCCGGCGCCAGGCAGAAGCGCCGGAACAGCTCGGCATCGGCCATGACCGCCTCCAGCAGGGCGCGGTAGTGGGGATCGGAAACCCGGTCCACCGCCGCCGCGAACTCCCGCGCCATCTCGTCCCGTTCCCGCGGCGCCGTCGGCAGGTAGTCCTCCAGATTCACCTCGTGCTCGGAAAGGGTCTTGAGCTCCTGCACCACCAGCTGCATCTTGCCGAGATAGCGGGAAGCCTTCCCCCGCACCCAGAGGAAGTCGTCCTTGCGAAAGCTCTCCTCCAACTCCTCCACCCGGTCCCAGATGCGCCCCTCCACTTCCCCGCTGCGGTCCATGAGGCGGACCGTCATGTAGGGCTTGCCGTTCTTGGCCAGGGCCGTGACCTTCTCCCGGACCAGAAAGGAGCTTTCCACCGTTTCCCGCTCCTGGATGTCCGCTACGAATTGCGTCTTTATCACTCGATTACGCTCCATTCCATTTTTTTAGAATAAGATCGGCGATTTTCAATCCATCCACCGCCGAACTGACAATGCCGCCGGCATAGCCGGCCCCTTCCCCCGCCGGGTAGAGGCCGGGATGGGAGAGGGAGGCGCCGTCGGCGCCCCGCACGATCCGAAAGGGGGCCGAGGTGCGGCTCTCGACCCCGATCAGGGTCGCCTCGGGGCCGGCAAAACCGGGCAGCGCCCGGTCGAAGACGGGCAGCGCCGCCTTCAGCTCCTCCGCTGCAAAGGAGGGCAGCGCCTCCCGGAGATCGGCTTCCCGGCAACCGGGACGAACCGTGGAACGCACGGCCCCGCTTCCGGTCCCGAGAAAGGAAAGCAGATTCTGGGCCGGCGCCCGGTAATCGCCTCCTCCGGCGCGGAACGCCCGCTGCTCCCAATGCCTCTGAAAATCGATCCCGGCCAGCGGATGGGAGGCGCCGAAATCGTCCGGCTTCACCGTCACCACCAGGGCGCTGTTGGAAAA
>JAFGOW010000217.1 GCA_016926265.1 Deltaproteobacteria bacterium
CCCCATGGCGAACTCGTCCATGTTGAGCTTGCCCAGGAAAACCGCGTCCTGTTCCCGCAGCCGCCGGACGGCGGTGCCGTCATAGGGGGGGACGAACCCCTTCAGAATGCGGGAAGCACAGGTGGTCTCCACCCCTTGCGTGATGAAAATGTCCTTGAGCCCCAGCGGGATGCCGGTCAGCGCCCCGCCGTCCCCCTTTTTAAGCCGTTGCTCGGCGTTGCGGGCCGCCTGCCGGGCCTCCAGAGCCGTGACCAGGATGAAGGCGTTGATCTCGCCGTCCACGGCCTCGATGCGCTCCAGAAAGGCCTCGGTCAGCTCGGTGGCGGAAAGCTCCCCGCGGTCGAGCAGGCCGCGCATCTCGTGAATGGTCAGGTCGATTAGAGTCATTTCGCTTCCCTGAGACCCCACGCTCATTCGATAACCTTGGGAACCCGGAAACAGCCCTCGCCCTGGTCGGGGGCGTTCCGGAGCGCCAGGGCTGAGCCGAGCGACGGCTCGGCGCGGTCCTCCCGGAAGGCGTTTTCCAAAGGCACGGCGTGGGCGGTGGGAGTGATGCCATGGGTATCGAGGCAATTCAATTTTTCGACATAGGAGAGGATGACATCCATTTCCGCCGAGAGATTGACGGCCTCCTCGGCGGTGACGGAAAGGCGAGCCAGATTGGCAACGTAAGATACAGTTTCCGGAGTGATTTTCATCGTTCAATACTTTCCATGGGGTGCGGATTGAACATAAGGATCACCGGGCCAAATTAACACGCTGGCTCCTTGGTTTCAAGGTCAATGGTTTCCTGAGGGGTGGCGCGGGGGCGAAATTCCGGGGCCGGTCGCCTTGACTTCGGAAAGGCCCCTGCCGATAATGTTGGCAGGCTATCGGAACCTGGTTTGTCGTGAAAAGGACTTTCAGGGAAAAGGAGAAAACTATGAACAGAAAATTTGCATTGCTGGCCCTGTTCGCTTTGATCCTCTCGGGT
Source organism: Deltaproteobacteria bacterium (assembly GCA_016926265.1). GTDB lineage: Bacteria > Desulfobacterota > Desulfuromonadia > Desulfuromonadales > JAAYDE01 > JAAYDE01. Next base: position 974 of record JAFGOW010000217.1, read on the forward strand.
TGCGCGGAACCGTTGACCAAAACCCAAAAAGGGGCCGGCATCGGCACCGCCGTTGGGGCCGCCGCCGGCGCCGGCCTGGGCCAGGCCATCGGGCGCAATACCGAATCGACCCTGATTGGTGCCGGGATCGGCGCCGCTGTGGGAGCACTTGCCGGGGGCAGCATCGGCTATTACATGGACAAGCAGGAAGAGGCCATGCGTCAGCAGCTGGCCGGGGTCGAGAGCGCCAGCATCCAGCGCAGCGCCGACGTGCTGGCGGTGACCTTCAAATCCGAGGCCTGGTTCGATTTCGACTCGGCGAACTTGAAAGCCGGGGGCTACACCGAACTGCAGCGGGTCGCCACCGTCCTCAATCAGTACCCCCAGACCACCATTCAGATTGCCGGCCACACCGACAGTGTCGGTTCCGAAGTTTACAACCAGCAACTTTCCGAGCGGCGGGCCATGGCGGCCAAGAATGCCCTGGCCGGATTCAACGTCAACCCGGCGCGGATGACCACCATCGGCTATGGGGAATCCCAACCGGTCGCCGACAACAAAACGGAAGCCGGACGGCAGTTGAACCGCCGCGTCCAGATCACCATCGTTCCCATGACCTGATCCGTCCGCCGGTTTTTTTGTGGATTGAAACCCGTCTCCTGACCGAGGCGGGTTTTTTTGTAACTATTCACCATCGGGGGAAACTCTTACCGGAAAGATCGCAAAGCAACTGTGTTCCGTGTCAATAGTTTTTTTTATGGGTAACCCCCAGTTGGGGTTCCAATTTTGATTTTTTTAACCATTGTATTCAAGATAGTTAAAAGTTTTCTCATACAAGCAACAATCGTGACTTTGGCAACTTTACCAGAGACACGCAAACGTTCGTACATTGCCTTGATCACTGGGCCACATATAGGGTCAGGTTTTGTTTTTTGATTTATAATCCGATTGTATTTTGGCAATCGGTTCAAGAACGGGCAGAAAAAAGGACCGAGAGCTGAAATAACTTCAAAATTCCTTTTATTGAGCCTAGGCTAGGTAAAGGTCAACCATTCCAACTCCCGGCCGGAAAAGGGGGCCGTTTTCCTGTTTTTGGCGATCGAAGAGGGGTTTTGGGCGGGGGTGAAAAATCCTTGGACTGGTGGCTGGAAGAGGCGGAACAATGCTTGCGAAGTCATTTATTTAAAATACTTTACCTGATGTATTTTGAAGCATGCCCAGGCCTTGTCTTGGACTCCATTGGGGCTTAATTCTGGATGGAGGATATGAAATCTATGCGCGTAATGGTTGGCGGGCTAGCGGTACTCTTGCTGCTGTTATCCGGATGCGTCATCCCCAGCGGCACCCATTCGGATGGAGGGTCTTCCGGCAATCCTTCCGTCTGTTCCTCCTGTCGGGGATCAGGCCGCTGCAGCACCTGCAACGGTACCGGGCGGTTCCTCGGTTCCGGGCGTACCCGTTGCAGCACGTGCAGCGGCACCGGGGTCTGCATTCTTTGCGGTGGGCGCGGTCATTACTGATTGATTGCGATCATGAACGCCGAAGGGGAGGGCGCCTGGCATTCAAGGCCGATGCGGAAAATCACCTCGGCGCAATGCATGGCAAAGCTCGGTTCGCTCTGACGGCGGCCAGCAGCGGTTTCCCCTGGCAGTAACTTTTCCCCGATCTGGGGAATTCATTGATGCCGGTACCCCTCAAGTTGGAAGCCAAATTTGGGAAACGGCTTATCCGGATTTCAACGCTGCAGGGAAGATCGTTTCTTAGCCAAAAGAGGCGTTCGAGGGGCGATTAGAGGAAAAAGGGGGGGCTGGGTTACGGTTTCCCTCACCGTTTTTGGCTCCGGCGGCTGTGTGGTTATGCCGGCGGTGATCTGTGGTTTTTCAGTAAGATATGACCCTGTTCCGGTGCTGTTCGTTCTCCAGCCTTTGGAACCCCATTTCAAACCTTTTGGCGCCGATTCCTGATTTTTTCCCTCCTGGTCCCCTTTTCCTTCTGGCAGTCCTTTTTGCTCCCGATTCAATCCTCCCGTTTCATCCCCGGTATTTCCCTCAGATGAATTTCAGCAGCGAAAAGGCGGCGACGCCGTAGGTGACGAGGGATACCTCCCGGGCCCGGCCGGTGATCACCTTGAGGACGGTGTAGGAGAGGATGCCGAAGATGATGCCGTCGGCGATGCTGTAGGTGAGCGGCATCGCGATCATCGCCAGGAAGGCGGGGATTGCCTCGGTGTAGTCGTCCAGGTCGATTTCCTTGACCGGGGAGAGCATGAACAGCCCGACGATGATGAGGGTGGGGGCCGTGGCGGCGGCCGGCACCATCAGGAACAGGGGAGAGAAGAAGAGGGCCAGGAAGAACATCCCCGCGGTGGCGAGGGAGCTGAGGCCGGTCCGTCCTCCTTCGGCGACCCCGGCGGCGCTCTCGATGTAGGTGGTGACCGTCGAGGTGCCGATCATGGCCCCGAAGGTGGTGCCGATGGCGTCGGCCAGGAGCGCGCGCTTGGCCTGGGGCACCTCGCCGTCGGGGGTAAGCATCCCGACTTTGGTGCAGACGCCGACCAGGCTGCCGATGGTGTCGAAGATATCGATCAGCAGGAAGGTGAAGACGACGATGACCAGTTCCCCGCTCAAGAGCTTGGTAAAGTCGAACTGGAGAAAGATCGGTCCGATGGAGGCGGGAAGCGAAAGGAGCCGGAAACCTTCCAGTTGGGTGACGCCCAGCGGGATGCCGACGGCGGTGGTTGCCAATATGCCGGCGAGCAGGGCGCCTTTGAGGCGGAGCGCCAGAAACAACCCGGTCAGAGCGAGACCGATCAGGGCCAGGAGCGGCGGACCCTTGATGACGTTTCCCAGGGCGACCATGGTCGCCTCGTTCTTGACCACGATTCCGGCATTTTGGAGGCCGATGAAGGCGATGAACAGGCCGATGCCGACGGAGAGGGCGCGCTTCAGGTTGAGGGGGATGCTTTTGATGACCGCTTCCCGGAGGTTGACCAGGGAGAGGAGGATAAAAAGAAGCCCTTCGAGGAAGACGGCGGTCAGCGCGGTTTGCCAGGAATGGCCCATGCCGAGTACCACGGTGAAGGCGAAGAAGGCGTTGAGCCCCATGCCCGGCGCCAGGGCAAAAGGGAGCTTGGCGTAAAGGGCCATCACCAGGGTTGCCGCCACCGACGCCAGGGCCGTGGCCGTGAACAGGGCATCCTTGGGCATGCCCGCGGTGGAGAGGATGGCGGGGTTCACGGCCAGGATGTAGGCCATGGTCATGAAGGTGGTGATACCGGCCAGGATCTCGGTGCGGGCGGTGGTTCCGTGCGGCCTCAGATTGAAGAACCCTTTCACGTTTTCCTCCCTGAATGGTGATTGGTTGTGAGACTTCTCGGCAGCCTGCGGGTGGTCGGTCCAAAGTAAATTTTACAGCCAAGTGGATCGGGAGCGAGGGGTGTTGTTTCCATCTGCCGGCGAGAGTCAAGGGCTTTACATAGGAAAAACGGGTTAGGTGTTTTCATGCAAAAAGGTGTAAAGGGACTCGTTTCCAAAACAGGAAATGTCAGAATCGAAAGAAAAAGTGGCGGCTGCCGGGCAGGTGGCGGCCGCTTTCCTAGAAAGAGCCATCCCCTTTTTGGGGTGGGGAAGGGTTGTTGGTCACCCACCACCGGTGCGGGTGTTGTTTTGCAAAGGCCGCCCCGATGGAATTTTCTTTTGAATTCGGATTCGGTCGCCGGGGTAGATCAGGTCGGGGTTTGCGATCCTGCTGAGCTTGGCCAGTTCCGGATAGCGCAGGGGATCGCGGAGATAGTCCCTGGCGATGGACCATAGGGTATCCCCCCGCACCACTATATGAGTGAATTCTTCAGCCCCTGCGGATTCTGCCGGAATTGCCGCGGATGCCTGAGCGCCGATCCTGGGGCCGGATGGGGCGAAAGAAAGGGAGGGCTCCACCGTCAGGATGAAATCCCCGGTTTCGAACCGGAAGCGCTGGGAAGCCAGGTTCACGCTGACGGTACCGGAAGCAGTTGAGGGCCGCGGGTCGGCACCTTTGGAGGGCGCTTCCGCGCGGGTCTGCCAACGGTTCCGAGCCGGCAGCGGCTGGGAGGCGCGGTGGGGCAATGCGGCTGGAACCGAAATGGATTCCGGCACTAATTTCATCTCCGGGGCCGCGATCACATCGGGAGGCAGCGCCGGGGTTGCGGCTGCGGCGGCCGGATCAGGTTCCGGCGGGCACCGAGGCACAAAAGCCGAATTCGCAGGGGCTCTGGTAATTGTCAGGGAAGGCGCGGAAGTGGGCGCCGTTATTCCGGCCTCAATCGGGGCAAAGTCCAGCCACAAGACCAGGCTCATGAGGGCCGCCCCCAAAAAGGCCAAAAGAGGCCAGGGCCGCCGTCGTTTTGGATCGCAGCGAAAGGGTTTGGAGGCCCCAGCCGGTGTGGATGAGGGAGTGGTGGCCGGGAATTTTCGGCGGGGATTATGCGGAGTGACCATGGGCGGCGGGCGCCGGAAGGGCGCCGGAGCCGACCTGGGTGGCGGCAGGGGACCCGCTCGGAGCGGCGGCGAGATTCGCCTCGGCCCCGACCTGGGCAGTTCCTGACTTCGTGGCTTGGGTTGGCTGGGCAGCCGGGGGCCGGCGATGGGGACAACCCTGGGCGGGTCCGTTCGTTTTGTGAGGGGCAAGGTGAGACCGGCAGCCGGCGGTTTTTGGCTCACCTCGGTTATCGGCTCTTTGTTTTGAAATAGAGAAGCTTGCGGAGGGCAAGCCATCCCGAAAAGTTCTGGGTAACTTGTTTTCAAAAAGATCAGATCACCGTGCAGAAAAAAGGTTTTGGCGCCGAAACCCGGCCATATTGCCGGAATCCGATCCGAGACCAGGGTGTTTTCCATGAGGACATCCAAAGCCTCGTCCACCTGAAACGCCACCAAATGATTGTCGAGCCGGGTAACCAACAGCAGTTCTTTTCCCTCACCGGTGTTGTCGGGCAGGCCGAGTTTCCGGCGCAAATTGATTACCAGCGCGGTTTCACCCCGAAAAAGGCAAAATCCGGACACCTCGGCGCGGGCCAGGGGAAGGCTGTGAAGCCGTGGTACCGGAACGATCCCTTCAGTGGCCACCGCGGGGGCGCAAAAATGGTAAGGTCCGACCCGGAAGGCCAGAAGCGAACTGCCATTTGGGTTTTCGGTCGTCAGCGTCAAAAGTTCCGTGTGGTTAAGAATATCAGGCAACATTTTGATTTCCTGTGTTTTTTCAGGAATGCCCTGGCGCGGGAGCGGCAAAATCGGTCCCCTGGTTGGTTTGCGCCTTGTTTTTCGGCGGGGAACCGGAAACAGGTCTGCCAGGGCTCGGCGCCTTTCTTATCCAAATCCTTTGCCAAAAAGCCGATTTGGATGAAGGTTCAGAAATGTTTTTCAAAAGTGGGAAACGAAACGACTGCCAGAACTGAAATCGACGGGGGAGGCGCCGGAGGGAAGGTGTCTCCAGAAGGGGGCCTGTTCAGGTTTTTAAAGAATGGAGGGATGTTGACAGGGTTCCGAAAGCCTTTTTTTTAACAACGGAATGAGAAAATCGAGGGCACTGGCCAGGTTGCCCCTGGCCCTTTCGGAAAGGCGTTCTCCGAATTCGTCGAAAAGATAGCCGCGAATTCCGAGAGCATATCCTCTGGTGGCGGCGCCGAACAGATCGGCGGCCATGGCCAGCACCGCCTCCGGTTCGACACTGTGGCTGCTGAAGCTCAAACCGCCTTTGGGGAAGATCTCCCGATAGAAGAAGGGCTCCTCGCCGTTGATCGAAGCATCGGCAAAGATCACCAAGTCGTGTTCGGCCACCGCCGCGGCGTCCTCGACGGTGAGCTGGTAGTCGGAATCAACGGTCAACCCCGGCAGGTTCAACTGGGCGACGGCCTCGGCCAAAGCCGGGCCTAGGCCGTCGTCCAGTCTGCCGGGGTTTCCGTATCCGATGAGCAGAATCTTGGTCATCACCAACCCAAATCAGCGGTTGGACTTCTTGTCGATGAGTTTCCCTTCGCAGTCGATGAGGGAGACTTCAAGCGGCATCTGACCCATGGCGTGGGTGGCGCAGGAGAGGCACGGGTCATAGGCGCGGATCGCCACCTCGATGTGGTTCAGGAGGCCCTCGGTGATTTCCGGGGCGCCGTCGAGGTGATCCATGGCCACTTTCTGGACCGCCCGGTTCATCGGCTCGTTGTTGTTGGTGGTGGAGACGATGAGGTTGGCCATGGTGACCTGGTCGTTTTCATCGACCCGGTAGTGATGGAACAGGGTGCCGCGCGGCGCTTCGATGAGACCGACGCCTTCGCCGCGGCGCTCGCCCTTGACCACCAGTCCCTTGCCCTGCAGATCCGGGTCGTTGAGGAGGTCCTGGATCTTCTCGATGGCGTGGAGGTTTTCGATCATCCGCGCCCAGTGGTAGGCCAGGGTCAGGTTGTTGGGTTTGCCGTCGGTGACAGCCATGAACTCCTTGCGAGCCGCTTCGGCCAGTGGGGTGTCGATGAAATCGGCGGTGTTGACGCGGGCCAGGGGGCCGACGCGATACCATCCGTCCTGGGTGCCGAGGGCCTTGATGAAGGGGAACTTCATGTAGGAGTAGTCCCGGACCTCTTCGTTGATGTAGTCGAGGTAGTTCTGGTAGTCGACCTGATCGAAGATCTTGTTGCCCTGGGCGTCGATGGCGCGCAGGTTGCCGTGATAGAGGTCCATGGCCCCGTCTTCGCGGATCAGGCTCAGGTGGTTGGATTCGAAGGATCCGAAGGGGATGACCTTCTCCAGGTTTTCAACACTGTAGTCCTTGGCGACCTTGAGAGCGCCCTGGGCCCAGGCCACCATCTGGTCGATCTCCCGCAGCAGCACGTCCCGTTCCTCGATGGAGAGGTTCTTGTTGATGCCGCCGGGGATGGCGCCGGTGCCGTGGATCTTCTTGCCGGCGGTGACCTTGATGACCTCCTGGCCGTACTTGCGCATCATGACGCCCTGCACCGCGAGATCCGGGAATTTCTGGGCGACGCCGATGACGTTGCGGATCGCCGGGTCGGCGTCGAACCCGAACAGCAGGTCCGGGGAACAGAGGTGGAAGAAGTGCAGGGAGTGGGACTGGAAGGTCTGCCCGTAGTGCATCAGACGGCGCATCTTTTCGGCGGTGGGGGTCAGCTTGTCGACGCCGACGACGATGTCCATCGCCTTGGCCGCGGCCAGGTGATGGCTGACGGGACAGATGCCGCACAGGCGCTGAACCAGGACCGGCATCTCCCAGTAGGGGCGGCCGAGGACAAAACGTTCAAAGCCGCGGAATTCGACGACATGGAGGCGGGCCTGGTGGACCTTGTTCTTCTCGTCCAGAAGAATGGTGACCTTGCCGTGCCCTTCGACACGGGTTACCGGCTCGATGACGATTTTTTTGAGATTCGCACTGCTGGTATTCATAGGATTCAAGCTCCTGTATGTGAATCAGTCGTATTTAACCAGTTCGTAAGGAAGGTCAAGGGGTTTATTGGTCAGCAAAGCGACGCAGGCTTCCCAGATGGTGTCCGCGGGGGGCGGACAGCCGGGGAGGAAGTAGTCGATCTTCACGATCTCATGGCAGGGATAGACCTTGTTCAGGAGCAGGGGGATGTCTTCGCTGTTGGGGATCTTGCCGCTGGGATTGTAGACCCCGGTGCCGTGGATGTAGCCGGTCTCCAGGCATTCCTTGAGCGGGATGCCGTTGCGCAGGGCCGGGAGGCCGCCCATGATGGCGCATTCACCCACGGAGACGAGGATGTCGCAATGTTTGCGGAATTCCTTCAGGACGTGGACGTTTTCCTCGTTGCAGCAGCCGCCTTCGATAAGGCCGATGGCGCAGCGCCCGGTGAAATTCTTGATGTCGTCCACCGGCGATTTGTCGAACTGAACCAGCTCGATGAGCTTCAGGATGCGGTCGTCGATGTCGAGAAGCGACATGTGGCAACCGAAACATCCCGCCAGTGATGCCGTTGCGATTTTGGGTTTTTCCATGCTTTTTACCCCCAAGGTGATATGAAATCGATTTTATTTATTGGCATTGGCTTCGATGTCCGACCCGATCGGCTGTTTGTCGTACAGACGCTGGCCGATGGGGACCGCGTAGCCGACCCCCTTCTTGAGGATGGCGCCCACTGGGCAGACATCGCAGGCCTTGTCGGTGATGTCGAGGTCGGTGTCGGCCAGGCGGGCCGCGGCGTTGACGCGGATCTTCTTTTCCGGGCCGCGGCCGACGAAATCGAAGACATGTTTGCCGTCGATATCCCTGGAGGCCTGCACGCAACGGCCGCAGAGGATGCAGCGGTTCTGGTCGATGAAAATGTAGGGGTGGCTGGCGTCCAGCTCCCGCACCGGAAACAGGTAGGGGAATTTGGGAACCAGGATCCCCAGGCGGTAGGCGATGGCCTGGAGTTCGCAGTTGCCGCTCTTGTCGCAGACAGGGCAGAAATGGTTCCCCTCGACGAACATCATCTCGATGATGTCCTTGCGGATCTGGGTGACCTCGGGGGTGTTGTTCTCCACCACGATCCCCGGGGCGATGGGCTGGGTACAGGCGGCCTGGGGACGGCCGTTCACGATCACCGTGCAGACCCGGCAGCTGGCGAAGGGCTCGCAGCCTTCCAGGTAGCAGAGGCGGGGGATGTAAATCCCGGCGCCGTCGGCGGCCTGCATGATGGTCTGGCCGGCTTTGCCCTTAACTTCTACACCGTCAATGGTAAAGGTAATTGTCTCACTCATTGTCGATCCCTTTTTATTTAAAAATTAGTGGATTACGGAATGACGACCGGCCAGGGCCTCGGCGTCGCTGACCGCCGCCTTGAGGTCGAAGGTCGGCTGCATGCCGTCCTGGGCCGGCTTGAGAACGGCGTCGTAGACGGCCCGGAAGTTCTTGATGGTGGTCAGGGCCGGGTTCGGGGAGGTCTGGCCGAGGCCGCAGCGGCTCCCCTTCTTGACGGTGTTCCCCAGGTTCTGGAGGTATTCGATGTCGCTCGGTTCGCCCTGGCCCGCCAGGATCTTCTGGAGGCATTTGTCGATCAGGACATTGCCGACCCGGCACGGGGTGCAGTAGCCGCAGCTCTCCTCAACGAAGAACTCCATGTATTCCTGGGCGATCTTGATCATGTTGCGGTCTTTATTGAAGATGACGATGGCGCCGCCAGTGGCCAGGTCATCGTAGCAGATGGTCTTGTCGAAGGATTCGGCGCCGATGAACTGCCCGGAGGGGCCGCCGATCAGCAGCGCCTGGGTGTTTTCCGCGCCGACGTCCTGAAGCAGGGTCCGGACCTGGACCCCGAAGGGATATTCGTAAACGCCGGGGTTTTTGCAGTCGCCGGAGATGCTCAGCAGCTTGGTGCCGGTGCTCTTGCCGGAGCCGATCGCCGCGAACCAGGCCGCCCCCTTGTCGAGAATGCGGGCCACGGCGGCGAAGGTCTCGACGTTGTTGACCGAGGTCGGCTTGCGGAGATAGCCCTGCTGGGGCGGGAACGGGGGACGGTTCTTGGGATCGCCGCGGAGCCCTTCGCAGGAGCTGATCAGAGAGGTCTCTTCACCGCAGATGTAGGCACCGGCGCCCATCTGGATGCGGATGTCGAAATGGAAACCGTCCTTGCCGAGGATGTTGTTGCCGAGCAGGTTGGCCGCGCGCCGTTTCTGGAGGATGTCCTCCAGGAAGGGGCGTAGATAGGCGTATTCGCCGCGCAGATAGAGGATGCCGGTAGTAGCGCCGATGGCGTAGCCGCCGATGGTCATCCCTTCAAACACCAAATGGGCGCGTTCGGTGAGGAGGACGCGGTCCTTGAAGGTGCCCGGTTCGCCTTCGTCGGCATTGCAGAGGATAAATTTTTCCGGGCCTTTGGAGCCGCGGGTGAACTTCCATTTGAGACCCGTCGGAAATCCGGCGCCCCCCCGGCCGCGGAGTTTGGACGCTTCCACCTCGGCGATGACCTCTTCGGGGGTTTTCTGGATGGCTTTCCTGAGACCGGCATCGGCAGGAACGTCGCACAGCAGCACCTCGCCAGTCTTTTTGACGTTGTTCTGGACCATGGACTGGACCAGGGCATTGGCGTTGTTGCCGTCCCCGAGGCCGTATCGGGTAGAAAGGATCGGCGGGTTGGGATTGAGTTTCAGGGCGCGGACGATTTCCTTGGCCTTGTCCGTGGTCAGGTTGGTCACCATCACGTCGTTGATGAGTGCCGCCGGGGCCTGGTCGCACATCCCGATACAGGGAGCCCACTCCAGGGTGTACCAGCTGTCCGGGGTGGTTTCGCCGAAACCGATGCCGAGTTCCTCGGAAAAGGCCCTGGCAACCGCCTGGACCCCCTTCATCTGGTCCACGACGTCGTTGCAAAGACGGATTATCACCTTCCCCTTGGGTTTTTGAGAAAGGAAGGCGTAAAAGGAGACCACGCTCTCCACCTCCACCCGATGGGCATCCGTTGATTGGGCGATCAAATCGATGGCCTCGGGGGAGACCCCTCCGAATTGTTCCTGGACTGCCCTGACGATATCCATCATCCGGGTGCGGTCATTCTGGTACCTGGCGCAGATGTTTTCGATGATCTGTTTGAGGTTTTTGGCCATAAAACACCCCTGACTCCTGTTTTTGAGAGTTAAAGTTGAGAGTTAAAAAAACAATTTTTTGGAATTTGAAACGGAAGAACCACCGCAACGTACAAAAAACACCAGAAATAGATTATATGAATTCAAGCAGATGTCAAAGGGGTGGTACCAATAAAAAAATTGTAGCACCAAGGCGCAGGAAACCGCGGCGGATTCCGGAAAAGGCAATCCGCCGCTGGCCTTTTCAAACGATTTTAACAGGCTATTCGCTGATGAAGCGGGCTTGAGCGCCGAGCTTGGCGGCTTTTTGCTGTTGGAGCCACTTCAGCCAATCCTCCATCCCGGCTCCCGTTGTAGCCGAAAAGGGGAGCAGGGGAGCAACGGCGTTGAGTTTTCTCAAATCGCTTTCGACCCGCTTCAGATCGTACTGGAAAGCGTCGAGGAGATCGATCTTGGTCAGCAGCACGAGGTCGGCCGCTCTGAAAACGGTGGGGTATTTGGCCACCTTGTCATCTCCCTCGGGAATGCTCAAAAGGATCACCTTGAGGTTTTCCCCCAGGTCGAATTCACCGGGGCAGACCAGGTTGCCGACGTTTTCGATGAAAAGGAAGGAGGCCTGCTCAAGATCGAGAGCGGGTAGACTGGAGGCAATCTGGTTGGCGTAAAGATGGCAACTCATGCCGGTGTTGATCTGGGTGACCTGAAAAGCCCGGTCCGCGACACGTTCGGCATCGCGGCTGGTTTGGAGGTCGCCGACGATGACGATGGAAGGGTCCCGACCGGAAAGGGCCGCCAGGGTTTTTTCCAGCAGGGTGGTTTTGCCGCTTCCCGGAGAGCTGATGAGATTGATGGCAAGAATCCCGGCTTCCCGAAAGGCCTGGCGGTTTTTTTCGGCGACGAGGTCGTTGGCTTTCAAAACATTTTTTACCACATTGATTTTCATCCCAAAAAACTCCTTTTTTCTATATTATGGGGTGGCGCAGGTGAGAGAACTGAGGATGAGTTCGTCCCCTTGAAGCGTGATCATGGATAGGGCTCCACAGTAAGGGCATAAGAAATCGCTGGGGGATGGGACGAACTCTTGGCCGCAACCCTGGCACAGGGAGCGGGGCGGAATCTCAATCTGGGTCAGCACCGCTCCTTCGGCCGGGGTTCCGATGGCGACTGCCTTGAAGGCTTCGGCCAGAATCTCGGGGACGACCTGTTTAAGTGCCCCCACGTGCAGTTCGACCGCCTCCACCCGGATCGCCTGGTGTTCCTGTGCGATCCGTACTATATCTTCGATGAGGGCCGCGGCCAGTGACATTTCATGCATTGGGAAAGGGTTTCTCCTTTGGTTTCGGTTTGAAGTGATTTTTATGCTATCACGAATTTTTCTTTTAAGGAATTCTCCGGGAGTCGCTGTTCGACCAGGGAGCGCCGCGGGCTTTTTCATTATTGTGAGGGAAACAACCCCATGATCAGCAGCATGACAGGGTATGGAAAGGGCAATGCCGCCTTGGGGGCGGTAACCATTCAGGTCGAGATCAAGACCCTCAACCACCGCTTTTGCGATGTCTCGGTCAAGGCGCCGCGTGGCCTGCTGTGGCTTGAAAACGACCTTCGGAGGAAGGTCAGCGAGACGTTGCTTCGGGGCAAAGCCGATGTTTTCATCAGCCAGGAATTCGCCGGCGGCGGGGAATCGCTCCCGCAATGGAACCGGGCCCTGGCTTGCCGCTATATGGAAATCTTTTCCGAAATGAAAAAGGAGTTCCGGCTTGAGGGCGAAATACCCTTGTCACTGCTGGCCGCCCAGAAAGATATTATCCTTTTGGAGTCTGCTCTGGTTGATACCCAGGAAATGAAGACAGGGGTTGGAATCGCCCTTGAGCAGGCCTTGGCCGCTGTTCAGAATATGCGCCGCACGGAAGGGGCGGCCTTGAGCGTCGATCTGTGGCAACGGCTGGATGCGCTTAAAGGATTTGTTGATCTTGTCGCTGAAAAGGCGCCGCTGGTTCCCGGCGAATGGCGCCAAAAGCTGCTGGAACGGTTGCAGCGGCTCGCCGCCGATCTGGATTACGATCCCCAACGGGCCGCTCAGGAGGTGGCACTGTTTGCCGACCGCTGCGATATCAGCGAGGAGATTTCCCGGCTGCGGAGCCATTTTTCCCAGTTTTCGGCGCTTCTTGAAAGCAGTGAGGCGGTGGGCCGGCAACTCGATTTTTTGGTTCAGGAAATGGGGCGGGAAATCAACACCATCGGTTCCAAGGGGAACGATTCCGATCTCAGCAGGCTGGTTGTTCTGGCCAAGGCGGAGCTGGAAAAAATCCGCGAACAGGTTCAGAATGTCGTTTAGGCGGCCGCCGACCACCTGCGACCGTGCTCCGGATGCCGGCTCGGAAAGGTTTTTCAAAACTCCGCGCTTGGTTTAAGAACAGGAATTCTTTTTTTCGCATATTTTTGGAAGCCAGATTCTGGAACAGTTCCGGAGAAGTCCAAGACGATGAACGGAATCGATGCCGAAACGTTGCGAGGGTCCATCCCTCACGGTACGCTGCTGGTGGTATCGGCTCCCTCCGGAGCGGGGAAGACCTCCCTGAGCCGGGCGTTGCTGAGCCTTTTCCCCGATCTGCGGCAATCGGTTTCCTTTACCACCCGGAGCCCGCGAGCCAAGGAAAAGGAAGGGGTCGATTACTATTTTATAGCGGGTCGGGAGTTCGATGAAATGGTAAGGCAAGGCGACCTGGCGGAATGGGCGGTTGTTCACGGCAATCGTTACGGGACCAGCAAGGCCACCCTTGACGCGGCGCTTCGCCAGGGGCAAGATATATTGCTCGACATCGATTGCCAGGGCGCCGCTCAACTCAAGGAATCCTGCCGGCAGGGGGTTTTCATTTTTATTCTCCCGCCCAGCCTGGAAGAGCTGAAAAAACGTCTCGAGAAGCGAAACACGGATGCGGCCGCCGATGTGGAAATCCGGCTTCAGAACGCCCGCAGGGAGATTGCCGCGGCCTCCTGGTATGATTATATCGTGATCAACGATGACTTCGGGCGTGCCTTGGAAGAACTGAAGTCCATCGTGCTCTCCGAACGGTGCCGGGCCGCGAGGCGGTTCGGATTTGTAAAAAAATTTTTTCCAGGGGCGGACTGACGGCGGACGCCGGCTTTCAGAAAACCCCCGGTCCGAATTAACCGATTGTTTCTATGGAGAAAAATTATCATGGCAAGAATTACGGTTGAAGATTGCCTGCAGGTCATTCCTAACCGGTTTCTTCTGGTGATGGTGGCGGCCAAACGCACCAAGCAACTCTACCGCCGCTCCCAGCCCCTGATCGAGAATGCCGCCAACAACAAAAAGGTGGTTCTTGCCTTGCGGGAAATCGCCGCCGATCAGATCACCTATCAGGTTCCCGCAGCCAAAGGCAACAGCGAATTTTAGCCCGCCGTTCGTCAATGTCGGCCTGTTATCCGCACCGGCTCTTTTGCGGGGCAGGCGCATTCGACCTCACCGGATTTTCTCCGAATTGGGGGCCGGCGGCGTCCCGCGGATATGTCCCGGCACACCCGCGGCCCGAAGGGGGATCGCCGTTCCCGCATATTTTATTCCTCCGGGGTTGCAATTTCTCCTTTCTCCGATAATTTTTCTGAGGTTTATCCCCCGCTCCGACGGTTTTTGAGAGAAAAACGGCGCCATGGTCCGTCTCAACGACATCCTGGAAGAGGTCCGTTCCGCCCACCCTGATGTAAATCTGGATCCGTTGGAAAAGGCTTACGTCTTTTCCGCCAAGGTCCACAAGGGAGAAGAGAACCTTTCCGGCGAACCCTATCTGAACCACCCTCTGGAGGTCGGCTATCTGCTGGCCAAGCTGAGGATGGATGTCGATACGGTGGTGACCGGGCTGCTGCATGACGTGCTGGAAGAAAACCTCTCCGATCGGAACACCGTCAAAGGGCTGTTCGGGGAAGGGATCGCCCAGCTGTTGGACGGCGTGACCCAGATCGGGAAGATGAGTTTCCGCAGCGCCGCCGAACGTCAGGCGGAAAACTTCCGGAAAATGCTGCTTGCCACCGCCCGCGATGTCCGCGTCGTCATCGTCAAGTTGGCGGACCGTCTGGACGGCATGCGGCTTCTGCCCCGGCAGCCGGAGACGGTGCGGCGCCAGGTGGCCCAGGAAACCTTCGACATCTATGCTCCGTTAGCCAACCGGCTGGGGATCAGCTGGGTCAAGTGCGATCTCGAGGACTATTCTTTCCGTTTTCTGATGCCCGAGATCTATTATGATCTTGCCTCCAAAATCGCCAAAAAAAAGCGGGAGCGCGACGATTACATCCAGGAGGCGCGGACCAAAATCGAACAAAAGCTGGCCGAACACGGCCTGTCGGGGAAAGTCACCGGGCGCGCCAAGCATCTCTATTCCATCTATCTCAAAATGGAACGGCAGGGGATCGATTTCGATCAGGTCTACGATCTGGCCGCCTTTCGGGTCATCGTCCGGGAGCTGAGTGAATGCTACGCGGTGCTGGGGATCATCCATTCCACCTGGAAACCGATCCCCGGCCGCTTCAAAGATTACATCGCCATGCCCAAGGCCAACATGTACCAATCCCTCCACACCACGGTTATCGGGCCTTACGGCGAACGGATGGAGGTTCAGATCCGCACCGACGACATGCACCGGGTCGCGGAAGAAGGGATCGCCGCCCACTGGCTCTATAAAGAAGGGCCCATGGCGGATATGCTGGGCCCCCGGGAAAACCGGCAATTTGCCTGGCTCCGGCAGCTTTTGGAATGGCAACAGGAACTGACGGATTCGCGGGAATTCATGCGCTCGGTGAAGCTGGACCTGCTTTCCGATTCGGTGTTTGTCTTTACGCCGCGGGGGGAGGTCAAGGAGCTGCCTCGGGGCGCTACCCCCATTGATTTTGCCTACACCGTCCATTCCCAGCTTGGGGATCATTGCACCGGCGCCAAGGTGGACGGGCGCCTGGTGCCCCTGAGGACTGAACTGGCCAACGGCAACATCGTGGAAATTCTCTCCTCCCCCAATCAGACCCCCAGCAAAGACTGGCTCAACTTCGCCAAAACCACCAAGGCCCGCAACAAGATCCGGCAGTGGATCAAAACCGAGGAACGGGGAAAAAGTATCGAAATCGGGAAGGAACTGCTGGAGAAGGAATTGCGCAAGCATGGGCTGGGGCTGAAAAAAACTCTGGCCGGCGATGTTTTCCGAGAACTGATTTCCGATCTGGGGTTCCGGCAGGAGGAGGATATCCTGGCGGCTCTGGGGTATGGGAAGGTGACCCTGGGCCAGATCGTAAGCCGCGTTCTTCCCGAAGAAACCGGGTCCGAACCGGTTTCTTCGTTGCCTTCTCCGGTTTCGGGGAAAACCCGTCCCGCCCCTTCCTCGGCAATCCGGATACAGGGTGTCGACAACGTCATGTTCCGTTTCGCCAAATGCTGTAACCCGCTGCCGGGCGACACGGCCATCGGTTTTATCACCCGGGGGCGGGGCATCACCGTCCATACCGCCGACTGCCCGCATCTTCTGGAGGAGGACCCCGAACGGTGCGTGGAAGTCACTTGGGATGAGAAGGAGGGGGCCAGCCGTTCAATCAAAATCAGGGTTCTCTGCCGCGACCGGAAGGGGGTGCTGGCCGCCATCACCGGGGCCATTACCGACAGCGAGGCCAATATCCTCAGCGCCAACATCTCTTCGCGTGACGGTGACAAGGGGGACAACCTGTTCGAGATCGAGGTCAGCGACCTGAATCATCTCAACAAGGTCTTCAATGCCCTGATGCGAGTCAAGGATGTCTATCGGGTGGAGCGCGTCAGGACCTGAAAGGGCCGGTTCTCTTTGACGGGTTTGGCTGGGGGGTGCTTGGTTCCGGGCGCCGCGGGGGGGAACAATTGGGTGCCGGCACCGGGGGAAGATCAATCAACCCCCGGCGCTTGCACGATCGGTTTCGGAATTTGGAAAGCGGGGCTTTTCGGCGGCGTTATTTCACCGCTTTGGTCACGGCTCCGTCGCGGAGGCAGCGGGTGCAAATCGTTATCGATTTGGTAGCCCCGCCGCTGAGGGTCTTTACCTTCTGCAGGTTGGGGAGCCAGGTTTTTTTGGTTTTGTTGTGAGCGTGACTGACCTTGTAACCGGTTGCAGGTTTTTTGCCGCAAATTTCGCAGGTACGGGACATTTCGAAGCCTCCTCGGAATTTTAACGAACTCGATCTTTTATCATTCCTGTTTTGATTTTACAAGGATTTTTTCTTTGAGGGCGGCGTTGTTCAGGAATTCCTCAAGGGCGGCCAGTTCCTCTTCGCTGAAAACGGGGATGCCCTCTCTTTTCAGAAGAGTGGCGGCAACCCCGCTTCCGGTTTGGATCCCCTGCCGGTCATGAACCCAGTGCGGCCCGCAACTGGGGCTCCTTTCCTTCATCAGCGCCAAGCGGCAGCCGTGATCCCGGGTAATGGCCAGAGCCGCATGAGCGCCGCGCAGAAAAGCGCCGGTCCGGTCCTGGCCCTGGTCGTCGAAAAGACGCCCGTTCCCGTTCAGGACCCCGGTTCCATCTCCACAATCAAAACGGCATGGAGAACGGGGGGTTGAAAGCCCTCCCAGCTGTTCAGGGCAGACGGGAACCGGGGTAAAACCGTGGTCGCGGAGGAAGGCCAAGGCTTGCAGGTTGATCTTTGCGGTTCCGTCATAGCGGCAGCGGAAGCCGAGCAGACAGGCGCTGACCAAAATGGTTTCCGGCATGGTAATGGAATCCCAAAGGGTACGGATGGGCGCCTTAGCCGGGCGCGGGCCGGATCAGCACCCGGCGACCCTCGATAACCAGCCTTTGCTGGGCGAACAACTGGATGGCTTTTGGATAGATGATATGCTCCTGCTCCTGAATCCGGCGCTGCAACGTCTCTTCGCTGTCATCCTCTGCCACCGGGACGACCGCTTGCAGGATGATGGGGCCGCCGTCGACCTCTTCGGTGACGAAATGAACGGTGCAGCCTGTGAAGCGAACCCCAAATCGCAGCGCCTGCCTGGGGGCTTGGAGTCCAGGAAAAGAGGGCAGCAGGGCCGGGTGGACGTTCATGATGCGACCCTGAAAAGCCTGAATCAGAACCGGCGTCACGATGCGCATAAAACCGGCCAGGGCTACCAGATCGACCGCCGCCTCCCCGAGAGCCTCGGCCACCTGGGCATCGAAAGCCTCCCGGCTGGGGAGGAGGCGGTGGTCGATGTAGCGGCAGGGGATGCCCGCCCGCTGGCTGCGGGCAATGGCTCCGGCCAGGGGGTTGTTGGTGATGGTCAGGACCACCTGGCCGTCGATCCGGTTCTGACGGCAACCATCGAAAATGGCCTGCAGGTTGGTTCCCGAACCGGAAGCCAGAACTCCGATGCGGATCATGTCAGTCGTCATCCGAGGGCCTGCACCTCTTTATCCCGTGGCGGGCAACAGGCTCCAGGCGGGTTTGCGAAATATCCGGGGGGAAAGGAACAATTTTTCAGCAGCGGTTTTTTTGGGGCAACCGGGTAAAGGGAACCAGGTCCGGACCGCAAGGCGGCATCAAACGAAAACCACCTGCTCCTTTTTCTGTTTCCGGGCCCCGATGTCGCCAATCAGGAAGGCTTTTTCGTTGAGGCCCGGCAGTCGTTGGAGGATGTCGTCGGCCTGTTCCTTGGGAACCACCAGCACCATGCCCACCCCCAGGTTGAAAACCCGGAGCATTTCCGGTTCTTCGATATTGCCCTCCGCGCGGATCAATTCAAAGATGGGAGGGATCTCCCATGCGTTGCGGTGCAACTGGGCCAGGCAGTTTTTGGGAAGAATCCGGGGGATGTTTTCCACCAGGCCGCCGCCCGTGATGTGTGCCATCCCCTTGATGGAAAAGTCCCGCAACAGATTGAGGATGGTCTTGACGTAAATCCGGGTCGGTGTCAACAACTCCTCCCCGAGGGTTTTCCCCAGTTCCGGGATAGGGTCGTGAATCCGGTCCGGGTTCTCGGCGAGAAGGACCTTGCGAGCCAGGGAATAGCCGTTGGAATGAAGGCCGGTGGAGGCAATGCCGATGACCTTGTCCCCCACCTTGATGGCGGAGCCGTCGATGATCCGGGCATTGTCCACCACCCCCACCCCGAAGCCGGCCAGATCGTATTCTCCTTCGGCGTACATCCCCGGCATTTCGGCCGTCTCGCCGCCGATCAGGGCGCAACCGGCCTGGCAGCAGCCTTCGCTGATCCCTTTGAGGATCTGATAGGACTTCTCGGGGGAAAGTTTGCCGCTGGCCAGGTAGTCGAGGAAAAATAGCGGCTCGGCCCCTTGAACGATGATATCGTTGACGCACATGGCCACCAGATCGATGCCGACGGTGTCGTGGCGGTCCATCTGAAAGGCGATTTTAAGTTTGGTGCCGACCCCGTCGGTGGAGGAGACCAGGACGGGATTGGCGTATTTTTCCGCATGGAGGGAGAACAGGCCGCCGAAACCGCCGATGTCGGTTTTCACCTCGGGGCGGGAAGTGGCTTTGACGAGGGGGCGGATCATGTTCACAAAACGGTTGCCGGCATCGATGTCAACGCCGGCGTCGCGATAGGTCATCTGGCTTTTCTTGGGCAAGGTCGTCATTCCTCTGGCGAGATGGTTGGAGTCGGGATCACGATATAACAATACAGCTCGCCGTGGTTGTCAACAGCAAAGTCGATTTTGGTTTTCAGGCCGTTCCGGGTATCCGTCTTTACAGCCGCCATAGCTTGAATTATGATGCCGAAAAGACGGCGGGACGGTTCTTTCCCCACGGTGGCTGTCGCGAGGTTCCGGGGACATGGTGGCTTTCCCTTCAGAAAAAATCGATGGTGATTTCTTGTCGCCGGCCACCCTCCGCCAGGCTTTCCCGGCGGATCTGCCCCTGCTGTCGGCGCTGGAACTCAAGTCGCAGCGCCATCCCTGGTCCGCCGAGCTGTTTCGAGGGGAATTTGAGAACCCCCATTCCCGCATCGAACTTCTGGCACTGGGGGGGGGAATTCTGGGCTATATCTGTTATCACTACCTGGCGGAAGAGGTCAGCATCATCAATCTGGCCACCTTGCCTGCTTTTCGGCGCCGAGGCGTGGCCCGGCGACTGCTTCGGAGCGCCCTTCATGGTTCCGGTCAGGAACCTGTCGAGCGGGCTTTTTTAGAGGTCCGGGCCGGCAACAACGCCGCCCTGGCCCTCTATGAATCCTTGGGTTTCCGGGTTGTCGGGCGCCGCAAAGGCTATTACCGCGATGGGGAAGACGCCCTGGTCATGGCGTGGACGCGGAACGCCGTTTGAGTTTTTAGCCGGGTTTTTGCTCCAGAGCGTTTACCGGTAGCACGCACGAGGAGGGGTCGTGAAGGATCTCCATACCAAGGTGATTTCCAACCAGGAACTGGCTCCTGGTTTTTTCCGGATGCGGGTGCTGGCGCCGGGATTCGGTGCACAGGTCCGTCCGGGACAGTTTGTCATGGTCCGGGTGCGGGAAGGAGCGACCCCTTTTTTGCGGCGCCCCTTCGGGGTGTTCCGAACCGGTTTTCTGCCCCCTGAATGCGACGGATTGCCGCCCAAGGAATATCTGGAGATCCTGTACAAGGTGGTCGGCCAGGGTACCGCTCTGATGGCGGCCCTCCATGGGGGAGACCCGCTTCAGGTGCTGGGCCCTTTGGGCGCCGGTTTTGATCTGCCGGCGGATGGCAAGGAGCTGATTCTGGTGGCCGGCGGGATCGGTGTCGCCCCGCTCTTTCTGCTTGGGCAAACCCTTGCCCCCCATCGTCCCGTCCGATTGCTGCTGGGAGCGCGCTGCCGCGACGAGGTGCTGGCGGTGACGGAATTCGAAAGAGCAGGGATCGAGACCTATGTCGCCACCGATGACGGCAGTCTCGGGGAAAAAGGGCTGGTTACCCAGGTTCTCGAAACCTGTTTGAAGGGCAGCCCGTCCGCTGTGGTGGCGGCTTGCGGTCCGATATCCATGTTGAAAGAAACCAACAGAATTTGCAGTAGTTATGGGGTTTTTCTGCAAGTATCGCTTGAAGCTCTGATGGGGTGCGGTGTCGGGGCTTGTCTGGGGTGCGTCGTGAAGGGCAGGGGGCATACCGAACTGGCGCCGCGGCAACTGACCGTCTGTGAGGACGGGCCGGTGTTTCGCAGTGACGATATCGACTGGAGTCAATGGCCATGAAAAAGAAAGAGGCGCCAGGACTGGGGAGCGAGCGGAATCCGTCTGCCGCCGGCAAGATCGGCGCGGCCCCCGATTTGTCGGTCACCATTGCCGGCCTCAAATTCCGCAATCCCGTGATGCCCGCATCCGGGACCTTTGGCTACGGAGAGGAATACGCGCCCTTGATCGACCTGGAACAAATCGGGGCGATCGTCACCAAGGGCCTGTCGCTGCGGCCCAAGGCCGGCAATCCGACTCCCCGCATCGCCGAAACGGTGGGAGGGATGTTGAACGCGGTGGGGCTCCAGAACGTCGGCGTGGATGCCTTCATCCAGGAAAAGCTTCCTTTCCTGTGCCGGATTCGGACCCCGGTCATCGTCAACTTTTTCGGCAATACTCTCGAAGAATACGGCGAAGTTGCCGGCCGCCTCGCCGATCTTGAAGGGGTGGCGGCCGTGGAGTGCAACATCTCCTGCCCCAACGTCAAACAGGGAGGAATTGTCTTCGGGACCGATCCTCGGGCCGCGCATTCCGTGGTCTCTTTGGTCCGGAGACGGATCACCAAGCCTCTCATCGTCAAACTGACCCCCAATATCACCGACATCACCCTCATTGCGCAGGCCGTCGAAGAGGCCGGCGCCGATGCCGTCAGTTGCATCAACACCCTGACCGGGATGGCTATCGACGTCTTCAACCGCCGTCCCCGCCTGGCCAACATCACCGGCGGCCTGTCTGGGCCGGCCATAATGCCGGTTGCCTTGCGGATGGTCTACCAGGTGGCGCGCCAGGTCCGGATTCCGGTGATCGGCATCGGCGGCATCGCCAAAGCCGAAGACGCCCTTCAATTCCTGATCGCCGGCGCCAGCGCCGTTCAGGTCGGCTCGGCCAATTTCGTCGATCCCCAGGCGATGGTTTCCATCGTCGCCGGGTTGGATGAATTCTGCCGGAACCAGGGGATCAACGCCGTGACGGAACTGATCGGCAGCCTGAAGACCGGTTAGCCGGTCCTTGGGTTTTGATTCTCTTCCTTCCCACCAGGAAACTTTCCCATGGATCTCATCACCACCCACGTAAATGCCGACTTCGACTGTCTGGGGGGGATGATCGCCGCCAAAAAGCTCTATCCCGATGCGGAGATGGTGTTTGCCGGCGGCCAGGAACGGGGGCTAAGGGAATTTTTTCTCAAGAGTGCTTTTTACGCCTTCGATTTCAAACGGTTTAAAGAGATCGACGCGGCGCGGATCACCCGCCTTATTCTGGTGGATGTCCGGAACAGCGCGCGGATCGGTCCATTTGCCGAGATCGCCAGGCGTCCCGGGGTGGAGATCCATATCTTCGACCATCATGTGGAAGGGAAGGGCGACCTTCCCTGCACGCTGGAGCATATCGAACCGGTCGGCGCCACGGTGACCGTTTTCGCCCGAATCTTCGAGGAAAAAGGGATCCGTCCCAGCGCCGACGAGGCGACCCTGATGATGCTCGGCCTCTACGAAGACACCAATGGGCTGCGCTCCAGTTCCACCACGGCCCGTGATTTTCAGGCGGCGGCTTTTTTTCTCGGCTGCGGCGCCAATCTCAATACCGTCAGCGACTTTTTGACCCAGGAACTGACAGCCGAACAGGTGGCGCTGCTCCATCAACTGCTTCGGTCCCTTTCCTGGATCCGGATCGAGAATATCGAGATTGCCGTCGCCCACTGTTCCGTCGACCACTATGTGGGGGATATCGCCGTTCTGGCCCATAAGCTCAGGGACATGAAAAACCTTGACGCCCTACTGGTCGCGGTGCGCATGGGAGGACGGATCTTCATGGTGGGGCGGTCCCGGATTCCCGAAGTTCCCATGGGAGAGATTCTGAGGGAATTCGGCGGCGGCGGTCACAGTTTCGCCGCTTCGGCCGCGGTACGGGATTTGACCCTGATCCAGATTCTGGAACGGATCCCCGCCGTTCTGGAAAAACACGTCCGCCAGAGCTGTGTGGCCTCGGACATCATGTCGGCGCCCGTTCGGAGCATTCCGGAGACGGCCTCCATCGCCCAGGCCCGGGAACTTCTCAACCGCTACAACCTCAACGCCATGCCCGTGGTCCTGGAGGAGCGGGTGACCGGAATCGTGACCCGCCAACTGGTTGACAAAGCTTTCTTTCACGGCCTGGCCGAGGTCCCCGTCAGCGAATATATGGACACCCATTTTGTCTCACTGCCTCCCGAGACCCCGATTCGGGTTCTTCAAAAGCTGCTGCTTGAAGACCATCAGCGATTTTTTCCGGTGATCTCGGAGGGGCGTCTGGTCGGCGCTCTGACCCGAACCGATCTTTTGCGGCAACTGGTTTCGGGCTCCAAAGACCGCGAGGGGGCGATTTCCACCGGGCTTCAGGCCGGGGCCAGAAACTCCCAGCGCAAGCAGTTGGCCCGCCTGCTTCGACTTCAGTTGTCCCCGGAAAAAATCGAATTGCTGCGGAGCATCGGCGATGTGGGGGACACCCTGCGGGTCGGGGTTTTTGTAGTCGGTGGATTTGTCCGGGATCTGCTGCTTCGAAAAGAAAACTTCGACATCGATATTGTTGTCGACGGCGACGGTATCGCTTTCGGGGAAGAATTCCGCCGCCGCCACCCCTGCCGGATTCGGACCCACGAGAAATTCCGGACCGCGGTCATCATCTTCCCCGATGGCTTCAAAATCGATGTTGCTTCGGCGCGCCTCGAATATTATCTGGAGCCTGGCGCCCTCCCCCAGGTGGAATACGCTTCCATCAAGATCGACCTCTATCGGCGCGATTTTACCATCAATACCCTGGCCATCGCCCTCAACCGGGCCAAATTCGGAGAGTTGCTCGATTTTTTCGGGGGACAGCGGGATCTCCGCGAACGCAGCGTCCGGGTGCTTCACAACCTGAGTTTTGTTGAGGACCCGACCCGTGTTTTCCGGGCCATTCGCCTGGAACAACGGCTCGGATTCCGGATCAGCCCCGATTCCGAGTTGTTGCTGCGGAGCGCGGTGCGGACCGGCTTTTTAAACCGGGTGAGCGGCAGCCGGTTGCTGAACGAACTGATTATCATCTTCAAGGAATCCGATCCGCTGCCCGCCCTGAAACGGATGGCGGAATTCGACGTTCTCAAGCTTCTGCATCCCTCCCTGGTCTGGAACCAGGCCATCGCCGATCTTTTCGGCGAGGCCTTCAAAGCCATCCATTGGTATGAACTGCTCTTTCTCGATGAAAAATTCCAGCGCTGGGCGATGTTATTTCTCTGTCTGACCTGCCAGTTGGACGACGATGCCATGCAGGGGGTCTGCGCCCGTTTCACCATCCCCAGAGATCTCCGTAAACTGTTGACCGCCGACCGTAAAAACCTTCATCATATACTCCGTCACTGGGAACAACGGGGGGGCGCCGCAGACACCATTCTTCCCAGTGAGGTCTACAACAGGCTTAAAACGCTGCCGCCGGAACTCCTCGTTTACGCTCTGGCATCGGCCAGAGGGGAGGAGGTGCGGCGGCTCATCTCCCTGCTTATTTCCCAATGGCGTTTTTTGGCGCCCGAGCTCAAAGGTCGCGATCTTGAGAATCTGGGCTACCGGCCCGGACCGATTTTCCAGCAGATTTTTAAAGCGCTTCAAGAGGCCAGGCTGGATGGATGGGTGGGCTGCCGGGAGGATGAGATCGATTTCGTGCGGCGGATGTTCCCCCTTCCCAAGCAGTGATCGACTTTCGGATTTGAAGGCTCCTCATGGAAAATATTCTCACCCGTGTTTCCATCATGCTGATCCCGGCTCTTCTGGCCGTCATGATCCACGAAGTTTCCCACGGCTATATCGCCCAGTATTTCGGCGACCCCACTGCCCGGCTTCTCGGCCGCCTCACCCTGAACCCTTTTAAGCATCTCGACCCGTTGGGGGTGGCGGCTTTAATGGTGTTTGGTTTCGGATGGGCCAAGCCGGTACCTGTCAATGTCCAGAATCTCAACGCCCCGAGGCGGGACATGATCTGGATCTCCCTGGGGGGGCCTTTGGCGAATCTGGCCCTGGCCGCTTTATCCGCGCTGGTGTTGAGGGGGCTGGTCGCTACCGGTCACTTTTTCCATGGTGAATGGTTCCTCTTCATTTTCAAACCGGTTCTTTTTATGGCCGGTTTCAGTCTCTATATCAATGTTCTGCTGGCGGTTTTCAACCTGCTCCCCGTCCCTCCCCTGGACGGAGGGAAAATCCTCGCCGGTCTGCTTCCCTACCGGCAGGCTTCCCTGGTTGCCAAACTGGAGCCCTTCGGATTTGTCATCGTCATTCTGCTGGTTTTTTTACCCGGTTTTGGGAACTGGTTTTAGCGCCCATCATCAAATGGGTCGTGGCCGGCCTGGCCGGGAATCAGGTCATGCTGGTTGAACAGGTGGTCCTGTTTTTGTTCCGGCCCTTGTAACGGGGCTGAAGTTCGGGGATCTATCCATGGTTTTTCTTGTCAAACAGTGCCATTTCGAAGGTCCTCTGGATCTGCTGCTCCATCTGATCCGCAAAAACCATCTGGATATCTGCACCATCGCCATCTCTCAGGTCACCAACGAATTTCTGAACACGCTCGACGAAATGAGAAATTTCAATCTGGAAATCGCCGGCGATTACCTGGTCATGGCCGCCACCTTGATTCATATCAAATCGCGCCTGTTGTTGCCGGTCCTTGAAAAAGATCCCGAGGTGGAGGACGACGAGGACGACGACCGCGGGGAGGAACTGGTCCAGCGTCTCAAGGAATATCGGCTTTTTCAGGAAACGGCGTTGATGCTGGATCGTTATCCGCTGCTGGAGCGGGAGGTGTTCACCTCGGGGTGGGCGGGGGAAGAGCTGAGGGAAGAGGAAGGCCTGGAGGTGGATCTGTTTCATTTTCTCAAGGTATGCCGTGAGGTTTTGACCGAGCAACCGATTGAATCGATACACCAGGTTGAGATGGAAAACCTTTCGGTGGCCCAGCGGATCGAGGAGATAAAACGGATTCTTGCCTCGGCCTCCTCCTCCGAACTGGGGTTGCTGTTGGAGGGAAACCCATCCCCGCTTCAGGTTGTCGTGACCCTGCTTGCCATCCTGGAACTGGTAAAAGTCCGGGTGATCCGCCTGATTCAGCACCGGGAATTCGGCCCCATCGAAATTTGGCCGGTCACCTGATTTTTTTTGGAAAAGGGATATCCTTGGATACCGCTGAACTCGCAGCCGTGATTGAATCCCTGATTTTCGCGGCTGAAAAACCTCTGAGGCTCGGCCAAATCTCCGAACTCATGGAGGTTGACCGGAACTCCGTTCAAGCGGCCCTGAATGTGCTCGATGAAAAATACAACCGGTTGCCGGGCGGTATCCAACTGGCCGAGGTCGCCGAGGGATTTCAGTTCCGGACCCGCCCCGAATACGCCTTTTGGGTCCGGAGAGCCCAAAAACGCCGGATGTTTCGGCTCTCCCGCGCAGCGTTGGAGATTCTGGCCATCGTCGCCTACCGGCAACCGATCACCCGCGGCGAAATGGAACAGATCCGCGGCGTTGACTGTGACGGAGCCCTCAGGACCCTTCTGGAAAAGAAGATGGTTCGGCTCTGTGGCAAAAAAGAAGCTCCCGGACGCCCGCTGCTCTACGGGACCTCCTCCTTTTTTTTGGAGACTTTCGGCCTCCGGGACTTGAAAGAGCTGCCTGATCTGAGGCAAATCCAGCAACTGTTTCCCGAAGGAAAGGGGCCCCGCGTTGATGAGTGAAAATTCTTCTCCGCACCCCTTTTTCCCAACATGAAGGAACGACTCCAGAAAATAATCGCCGCCGCCGGACTCGGGTCCCGCCGCCAAGCCGAGAGCTGGATTGCGGCCGGCGAGGTGACCGTGGATGGGATTGCTGCTGCTCTGGGAGACAAAGCGGATCCCGCCACCCAGACCATCCTGGTTCGAGGGAAAAAACTGGTAGGGCGCAGGGGGCATCTCTATCTGCTGCTGAATAAGCCGGCCGGAGTTATGTGCACCCGTTCCGATCCGCAGGGGCGGCCGTTAATTTTCGATCTGGTTCCCGAAAAAATTGGGGTTTTGTTTACGGTTGGCCGGCTTGATATGACCACCGAAGGGCTTATCCTTCTCACCGACGATGGAGAGTTGGCCCACCGCCTGGCCCATCCCGCTTTCAAGGTGGAGAAAACCTATCTGGTACGGGCGCGGGGAAAATTATCCCAGGAACACCTTGACGCCCTGGAACGGGGTGTTGTACTTGAAGATGGGCTCACGGCGCCGGCCCGGCTGGACCGCGTCCGCTTCGGAGGTGGCCATACCTGGCTAGAAATTACCCTGCGTGAGGGGCGCAACCGGCAGGTGCGGAGGATGCTCGAGGCGGTTGGGCATCCTGTCAGCCGCCTGAAGAGAATACGATACGCCTTTCTGGAAATCGACGGTTTGGAAACCGGCCGCTACCGGCCCCTGACCCAGGGAGAGATCGCACGTTTGAAAAACCTGGTTCCCGAACGGAAAAATGACCGCCGCCTGCCGGAATAATCTTGCATCATCGAATGGGATATCCCGGCATCCTTTTCACACTCAAAACTGCAAACAAACTCAAAGTTCCAGATCTTTTTGATTGGAGTAGTATTTGCAAATTCGTGAGTCGTCCTGGTCGGGCCGCAGGGTTCTGGTTCCAAGGGGGCCGCAGCGGGCCGGGGACAGGGCCTAATGCAGCATTCTGTGCCTGGTCAAGAATTTGACCCGGCGGCGGTTTTTTGAACTGTTTGGGTTCCGTGTTGCACAAAAAAGCATTGTCCCTGGATTGTTGTCAAATCCTCTGAAATGTCCTATAATTGCCCCATCCACTAGGTTGGGGAGCGGCTGGCAGGGGGGGCGGAAGGTTGATTGTCTTTCCAGGCGCCCAAATTGTCCCATTGAATGAGGAGGGGGCATTTTCCCCAAATAGGCTCTCAAAAGCCTGAGAAAATTTAATTTTTGTCACTTAAAACATCGGGGTGACCGCATTGTCCAATAAAGAGAAATTGCTTATTTCCGCCCAGAAATACATCAAAAACGGGCGTGTCGACAAGGCCATCAAGGATTACGAAAAAATCGTCAGCCTTGACCCCAACGACATCCGGTCCCGATTGAAAATTGCCGAGCTTTATGGGCGAACGGGTGAAAACTCCAAAGCCATCGCAGAATACGAAGTTATTTCCAAGTATTACTGCAACACCAAGTTTTTTCTCAAAGCCATTGCCATTCTGAAACAGATTCAGAAGCTGGCTCCCGAGAGGAAAGAACTTCACCGGCAAATTGGTGAACTCAATGAGCAGGAAGGTCTTATTGGCAATGCCGTAGCTGAATACCGCTGCCTGTGCAACTTTTACGAAAAAGACGGGAAAAACAGCGAACTTCTCGAAATTCTCAAAAGAATGTCACGGCTGGAACCGCGGAATCTGGCCGTTCGGATGAAATGCGCCGAAGTCTCCAAGAAGTTTGGTTCCGAGCAGGAGGCGCGCGCCGAATTGGCCACTGTTCTTGAGGTTCTCAAGGAACAAAACGATATCCCCACCCTGACCCGATTTTTTGAGTTTCAAAAAGGGTTGTTCCCTGGAGATGTACCGACCGCGATCGCCCTGGCTGAATTGAAAATTCGCTCGGGCAAAGCTTCGGAGGGGATTGCAGCCCTTGAAAAGCTTTTCAGCCAAGGGGTTTTTCAGCGGGAATTACTTCAGGGTCTTCTGGATGGCTACACCCAGACCGGAAATGCCGCCGGGAAAAAGAAGGTCCTTCTTAAGCTGCTTCCCCTAGAGCCGGAAAACCTTTCCCTGCGCCACGATCTGATTACCGCCTGTCTGGAATGCCGCGACCCCAAAGAGGCGCTCGATCTGCTGGCCCCTTATACTGAAAAATTTCTTCAAAAGGGACACGCCGAGGATATCCGCAGGTTTTATACGACCCTGAAGACTTCCCACCCCGGAGATCCGCGCATTGCCGGTGGCCTCAAGACCGTCGATGAATTCCTGAAAAAACGGGATAATCCCTTTGACAGCATTGCTTTGAATGAAATGGGTATTCCCGCCGAACAGTCCCTGGCAGGGATGGTTGCCGTTTCCTCTGCTGAGACCCAACCCCTTGCGGGCTTGCCTGAGGACCCTAAGGCCGGCACGGGTAGCGAAGAGCCGACGCTGGAGTTGAACGCCGAAAATATTGTCGAGGTGGATGAACTGGTTTTGGAAGATAACCAGGGAACCCCGGTCGGGACTGCTGACCCTGGCGGTTCGAAGGCATCGGAAACCTTCCAGGTTATCTCCACCGCCGATGAAATGGCTCCCGGCGCCCCATCGGAGCTCAATGGCCCTGTGGATGAAGGGTTTCTGGATTTGGACTTTTTGTCCGATGTCGATGAAAAGGCGGAAACGGCGGCTACTCCTGCTGATTTCTCCAAGGAATTGGAAGAGGCCGATTTCTATCTTCAGCAGGGGCTGCTGGATGAAGCGGAACGGGTTTGCAGGCAAATTCTCAGCTCCCAAGGGGATTTCAAGGATGCCCAGGACCGGCTTGAACAGATCAGCATCCGCCGTAGCGCGGTAACGGCCAAGGGAAAGGCCAAAAGGGGGAAAGAAACCTCCGCAGCTCCTGGCGAGGAACTTTTTGACGGGTCATCCAAAGGGTTGGGAGGGCATTTGGATCTGGATCTGGCCGGCGACGAGATGCTGGCCGATTCCCAGAAAGGGGTTAAAACTGAAATTGGCCAGGAGGATACCGAGACCCATTTTCAGCTAGGGATTGCTTTCAAGGAAATGGGGCAGCTAGATGAAGCCATCAAAGAATTCGACCAGGCGATGAAAGACCCTGACCGTTTCGTCGCCTGCGCTGTCTTGAAAGCCTCCTGCCTCATCGAAAAAGGGGTTGTAGACGCCGCTGAGGACTATTATCTGGGGATTCTTTCCAAAAGCGGGCTTTCGGAACAGGATACCCTGGTCCTCAATTTTGAACTGGGGCTTTTTTACCAGGGGCAGAACCGTTTTAACGATGCCGCTGAAAAATTTCGTCAGGTTTCCAATCTTGATCCTTTTTATCGGGATGTCGGCGAAAAAATTAAGGAAATTCAAAGGCAAACGGGAAACACGGACGCTTCCGACAGCGAAGGGGAAGAGCCTTCGGGGACCAACGAACGTAAGGATCGCGTTTCCTACGTTTGAGGATGTTAGGTTTTCCTCAAGGCTGAAAAAGGATTGTGGTTCCAAAGGCCAGGGCCGGGTTGTCTGAAATTCAGGCTGGGCTTTATGGGCGCGATTCCTGAGTGGCCCGAAAATTTAAAAGGAGCAGTTGTTTGATGACCTGTAAATGAGGCTGAGTCAATGCCATGAGCTACGCTGAATATTTTGGTTTAAAACTCGATCCCTTTTCCAACGCTCCGGACACCCGTTTTTACTACAACAGCCGGCAACATAGCGATGCGTTGCACAAACTGCTGTTCGCCATTCATTCCAACAAAGGGCTGGGTGTGGTCATCGGGGGGGTTGGGACCGGAAAGACCACTCTCGCGCGCCATCTGCTCTCGGTTCTTCCCGACAAAAAATACGAATCTTCCCTGCTGGTCATGGTCCATTCCGGAATCACCACCGAGTGGATCCTGACCCGCATCGCCATCCAGTTGGGAGTGCCGTCCCCGGAACCCGACCGGCTGATTCTGCTCAGCCAACTTTATGACCGCCTGGTACAGATCGATGCCGAGGGTCGTTACGCGGTGGTTTTGATCGATGAGGCTCAGATGCTTCAGACCCGGGAATTGATGGAAGAATTCCGGGGCCTTCTGAATCTTGAAATCCCCGGAAAAAAACTTTTGAACATTATTTTTTTCGGGCTTCCCGAAATCTCCGATTGTCTGCGACTTGACGAGCCGTTGGCGCAACGGGTTGCCGTTCGATGTTTTCTGCATCCCTTTACGCTGGAAACTACCGATCACTATATCCGGCATCGACTCCAGATTGCCGGGAGCCAACAGATGCTTTTCACCCCCGAAGCCGTTTCCGTTATCCAACGATATTCCGGTGGGCTCCCCCGCCTTATCAATACGCTTTGCGATAACTGCCTTTTTGAAGCTTATTTGCGTAAAATGACGCAGGTTTCCTATAAGGTGGGGCAAAACGTCGCCGAGGATTTGGGGCTCGCTCACATGCCGTTGGAAGGAAAAACCAACAAAAACTTTCCGGCCTTGGACGAAATTGAAAATATGCTCGACCGCCTTGAACAGAAACTCTAGGCGATTGCTCAAAAAAGGATTTGGCCTCCTGGACCCAGCGTCAGGATTTTTTGAAACGATAGCCTTGACGACGTGTCTTAAAAGTCCAAAGCAATGCATTACGGGCCAAAAGCGCAGTTTTTCCGCAACCTGCTAGAAATAGCGGATTGGCGGCCTTTTCCAACAGGCGGTGGCGGGTCGGATGCCACCGCCTTCGAATTTTTCAGCGGATGCTGATTTGATCATGGCCAACCCGGTTCGCATTCTGCCCGAACAGCTTTGCAACCAGATCGCCGCCGGCGAGGTGGTCGAGCGCCCCGCTTCGGTGGTCAAGGAACTGGTAGAAAATTCCCTGGATGCCGGCGCCACCGAGGTGGTGGTCACCGTCGAACGAGGGGGCAGTTCTCTGATCCGGGTCGAGGACGACGGAATCGGCATGAACAGGGACGATCTCTTTCTCTGCCTGGAACGCCATGCCACCAGCAAGATCGCCGAGGCCGACGATCTTTTTCGTTTGAACAGCCTCGGGTTCCGGGGCGAAGCCCTCCCATCCATTGGGGCCGTTTCGCGCCTGGTTCTTCAAAGCCGCACCCGGGATGCCTTGGAAGGTTTGTCCCTTCATGTCGAGGGGGGAACGATCAAAAAAACCCTTGCTGCCGGTATGCCGCCTGGGACCTCCGTGGAGGTCCGTAACCTTTTTTTCAACCTCCCGGCGCGCCGCAAGTTCCTGAAAACGGATGCCACCGAATTTTCCCATATTGCCGATGTCCTGTTCCGGATGGCTCTATCCTTTCCCGGAGTGCGATTTGTTCTTCGCCACAACGGTCAGACGGTCCTCAATCTTTCCCGGTGCCGGGAACTTTCGCCAAGGGTCTTGGAACTCCTTGGGGACCATGTATTTGCGGAGCTGACGCCGGTGCAACATATTTCGGGAGAATTGAAACTGGAGGGATTCATCGGGTCTCCCGGCCTGCATCGGGCCACCTCCGGCTCTCTTTACACCTTCGTCAATCGGCGTTTCGTTCGGGATCGCCTCATCCAGCACGCCGTCATGGGAGCTTTTCGGCATTTCCTGCCCAGGCAGCGTTATCCCATTGCCGTTATCTTTTTGGATCTTCCTTCCGAACAAGTAGATGTCAACGTTCATCCCGCCAAACGTGAAGTTCGTTTTCGGCGGGAACGGGAGGTCCATGATTTCCTTTCCGAAACCTTGACCGGGGTACTGCGGAAGAATTCTTTTTCCCCGGCTTCCCAGGCGGGAACCGCGGTTGAAGATGAAGGCAGCCTCCCTCCAAATTCCGCTCCGGAATGGAGGGCCGAACCGCATCGGGTTTCAACGGCGCCGGAAGGCGCGAACCTTCGGACGGCCGAGGCCGCCTTTTCCTATGGGGCTGTTTTCTCGGTTGGCGGCAGCGGGGAGGAGGACTGTCCGGCACCTCCGGTCGGCTCCCAATGCCCTGCCGTTACCGGGGGCGGGCGTTTTTCGAGCATGAGGGTTCTCGGCCAATATCACCATTCCTACCTGCTGTGCCAGGAGGGGGACGATTTGGTAATCCTGGATCAGCATGCGGCCCATGAGAGAATCGGTTATGAACGACTTCGGGCGGAATTTAAGAACCAGGGGGTAGAAAAACAGGATTTGCTTTTTCCTCTGGTTTTGGAAGTGAGTTTCAGCGAGGCGGCGGTTCTGGAGCAACGGCTCGCCGAATTGGCGCAGCTGGGGTTTGACGTGGAACCTTATGGGAACCGGTCCTGCGCTCTACGAAGTTTTCCGGCGCTGCTGACATCCCAGCAGGCTGAATCGGCCCTGCGGGATGTTCTTGAGGAAATTTCCGTCATCGGCGCCGGGGACTCGATCGCCGAAGCGCTGGAGAAGGTTTTCATCCGCATGGCCTGCCATGGCATGGTGCGCGCCAATCAACCCCTGACCTCCCTGGAGATGAAAGCCCTTCTGACGGCCCTCGACCATTGCGATTTCAATTCACATTGTCCTCACGGGAGGCCGGTCTTGAGGCGTTTTGCCCTCGCAGAGATTGAGGGTATGTTTCAACGGACCTGACCATGTCCTCGGAATCCCTTGAAATCCGGCTTCCGCTTATTGTCATCGTCGGTCCCACCGCTTCGGGAAAGACCGCTTTAGCATTGCGCCTGGCCCGTTATTTCGATCTGGAGGTGATTTCCGCCGATTCCCGCCAGGTTTATCTGGATATGGAGATCGGCACCGCCAAACCGACCGCCGAGGAACGGGGGCTGGTCCCTCACCACCTCCTGGACCTCGTTCGGCCCGATCAGGAATTTTCGGTTCTTCATTTTGAAAGGCTCGGGAAAAAAGCCGTTTCGGAAATTCGCTGCCGGGGTCGGCTCCCATTTCTGGTCGGGGGGACGGGTCTCTACATCAAGGCCCTGACCGATGGGCTGCTGAAAGCTCCCTCCGCAGATCCCGAACTTCGGCGGGAACTGCTGGCCATGGAACAGGAAAATGGCGAGGGAACCCTGTACCGGTATCTTTGCCGGGTGGACCCGGCCTTGGCTGGCCGTCTTTTCCCAAAGGATCTTGTAAGAGTGATGCGTGGTCTCGAGGTCTTTCTCCAGAGCGGTCGCACCTTGTCCGATCTCCAAGGGGAGCACGGGTTCGGAAACGGGGCTTTTCGGATCCTAAAGCTGGGGATCGCCTGGGAACGGGAACAGCTTTACCGGAGGATTAATCAACGGGTGGACGCGATGCTGGCAGCGGGGCTGATCGAAGAGACTCGGGGGCTTCTCCGGAAAGGGTATTCCCCCCGCCTCAGGGCCCTGCAGGCTCTCGGCTATCGGGAAGCCGTTCTCCACCTGGATGGAGCCATGTCCCTGGAAAAGTTGCGTGAGACCATGCAACGGGAAACCAGGCGTTACGCCAAACGGCAGATGACCTGGTTCCGGAAGGATAAATCCGTGGTGTGGCTTGATTCCCAGAAAGAGTTTGATAAAATGTTGCCATTAATTGAGAAGTTTAATTTGAATGCCACTTAGGACACAAGGAGCGGAAATGGCCAGGACCCCTTTTAACATTCAGGATCAATATCTCAATCAGGCTCGCAAGGAGCGGATCCATGTAGTGGTTGTCATGATGTCGGGTGAAAGGCTGGAGGGGTTTATTAAATCCTTCGACAATTTTTGCCTTTTGATCGAAGGCAAAGGAGATATCCTGCTCTATAAACATGCCATTTCCTCCATCACCTCATCCAATGGCTCTTTTCGCCTTTACAGCACCAAGGAATAGCGGGACTTCGAACAGGTCGCTGAAAAGCCGCAGCTTTACTTCCATACCGCAAGGCGCAAGATTTTTCGAGGGTTTCTTTGCGGTTGAAAAGGCTTGCGATTTTTAGAACCCTTGTGGTGCGCCCAAGCGTGCCGCTTGTCGTTTTCTGCCGCGGGTTGAGACCGGGTTTCCCGTTGGAGCCACGTTGGAATATTGTTCCTTTTTTGGGGGGTGAGTGGTCTTCCGGGTCATTCCTCCTGTTCTCGTGGTTTCCGCTATCCTTGCCTATCCCTGGGCCCGGGTTTTTGATCGCAACTTCAGGAACCCGTTTCCCCATGGAGGGTTCCGGTGCGACAAGGATGGGGGCGGCGGACCGGGGATCGGTTAGAGAGAAACCGTCATGATTGAAGGGATGACGCTCCCCAATTTTCTGACCCTCGCCAGGATTTTCCTGGCTCCATCCTTTCTGATCGCCGTGATCTATCACTATTACCTCGGCGCTTTCATTCTTTTTGCGCTGGCGGGAATAACCGATTTCCTGGATGGTTTTCTCGCCCGCCGC
Organism: Deltaproteobacteria bacterium; assembly: GCA_016926265.1. Classification (GTDB taxonomy): domain Bacteria; phylum Desulfobacterota; class Desulfuromonadia; order Desulfuromonadales; family JAAYDE01; genus JAAYDE01. The sequence continues at coordinate 35,652 of JAFGOW010000217.1, forward strand.
CTCAATCAGTATTCTCAGTTGGGCACCTTTCTGGACCCCATCGCCGACAAAATCCTGATGACGGTTTCCTACGCCGTTCTCGCCGCTGTCGGTCTGATCCCGGCCTGGCTGGCGGTGGTGGTAATTTCCAAGGACTTCTTCATTTGTGTTGGAGCCGCGGTTCTTTACTTCATTCAGGGGGAAGTGAATCCGCTTCCCTCCCCCTGGGGGAAACAGACCACTTTTCTTCAGATCGTCACCGTTGGTGTTGTTCTCCTTCCCGTAGCTGAAGATGCCGCCGCCCTGATCGCTCCCTGGCTATTCTGGGGAACCGGTGTGTTGACCATCTTTTCCGGGGTTCAATACATTGTCGAAGGGATTATCGCGCTGCCCCCCTCCAAGCCTCTGGAAAAAGAAATGGGGCGCCGCAAAAACAACAGATCCCTCATTTTAAGAAGGCGGCTGGGCCGAAAGGCCGGTGTCACGGAAGAAATTTAGCCTTTGAGAAGATGATCGCCAAAGGATCATGGGAATGGATGAAATAAAATTCGGAACCTCGGGCTGGCGGGGGATAATCGCCAAAGATTTCACCTTTGCCAACGTCCGGATCGTGGTCCGGGCCATTGCCGATCATCTTCTCTGCCGCGCCGACGGAAACGGGGAAGTCGTCATCGGGCACGACAACCGTTTCATGGGAGAGGAATTCGCCCGCGAAGCGGCAGGCGTTCTGGCCGCCGCAGGCATCAAATCGTGCCTTTGCCGGTCCGGTGTCCCCACCCCCGTCATCGCCTTTGAAATTCTCCGCCGACAGCTGCCCGGGGGCATCAATTTTACCGCCAGCCACAATCCGGCCCCATACCAGGGGATCAAATTTTCCCCCGAATGGGGAGGACCGGCTCTGCCGGCCACCACTTCCGATCTGGAAGACAGGATCAAGAAACTGCAAAAGGAATCCTCCGTTCCGTTTCTCCCTTTCGAACAAGCCCTCCATAAAGGGTGGGTCCGGGAAATCGACCCCAGCGGTCCCTATCGGGAACGTTTGAAACAGCTTGTCGATATCGGGGCCATCGCCGCAGCGGGCCTCAAGGTGGCCTTCAATCCCCTGTTCGGGGTCGGGCAGGGGTTTCTGGATGGGCTGTTGCGCGATGCCGGAGTCGAGGTCGTCACCGTCAACAACCGTCCGGACCCCCTTTTCGGTGGGCATCCCCCCGAACCGGCGCCCGATACCATGGCTGACTTCATCGCCCTCGTGAAGGGGGACCCCTGCCTTCAGCTCGGGCTGGCCACGGATGGCGATGCCGACCGTTACGGCGTCGTGGACCGGGATGGAACCTTCATTGAACCCAACTATATTCTGCCGCTGTTGTTCGATTATCTGATCCGGCGGCGCGGCGTTCGAAAAGCAGCCGCCAGAACCGTGGCGACTTCCCATTTTCTCGATGCAGTGGGGCGGCATCACGGAGTTCAAGTCCACGAAACGGCGGTCGGGTTCAAATATATCGGGGAATTGATCCGGGACGAACGGATTCTCATCGGAGGCGAAGAGAGCGCCGGTCTCTCCATTGAAGGGCATATCCCCGAAAAGGACGGCATTCTGGCCTGTTTGCTGGTGGCGGAGATGGTGGCGGTTGAGAGAAAATCCCTCGGCGAACTCCTTGCCGATCTCTATCGGAGGGTGGGCAGTTTTTACACGCGCCGGGTCAATATCCGTCTTAACCCGGAGTTGCAGCGGGCGCTGAAAGAGAAGTTGGCCACCCCCCCATCGGTTCTGGCCGGCAAGAAGGTGGCTCGGCACGTCACCCTCGATGGCAGTAAATTTCTGTTTGAGGACGGAACCTGGATTCTGTACCGACTGTCCGGTACCGAACCGGTGGTCCGAACCTATGTGGAGGCCTTCAGTCTCGACGAATTGGAACGGATGGCCACGGAGGCGGTCGGTTTCATTTCGGGCTGAAATCCGGAGAGAAGCGGGAGATTGACGGGAGGCACCGCAGTTTCCTTTTTAAAACGGGGGAGGACTGGGGTTCCAGGACGGCCTTATCCCTCCCTCCCAAAGGCGGGCGAGAAACTCCTCGCGGCTGATCTGTCGGGCTCCCAACGATGCCAGATGGATGGAGAAGAGCTGGCAATCGAGAAGTTGGTAGCCTCCATGGGTCAGGCGCTCCATAAGATGAAACAGGGCCACCTTGGAAGCGTCGGTGGCCCGATGGAACATCGATTCCCCAAAGAAGCATTTTCCCAGGACGACCCCGTAGATTCCCCCGGCCAGCGCCCCATCCCGCCAACACTCCACGGAATGCGCGAATCCCTTTTCGAAAAGGCGGTTATAGCCAGCGGCCATTTCGGGAGTGATCCAGGTGCCCTCCTGATCTTTGCGGGGAGTCGTTGCACAGGCGTCGACAACCTCACGAAAGGCCCCGTCGAAGGTGACGATGAAGGTTTTTTGGCGGATGGTCCGCGCCAGCCTTCGGGAGACCTTCAATCGGTCAGGCTCCAGGATGGTCCGCTGCGGCGGCGACCACCAAAGGATGGGAGGGGCTTCGTACCAGGGGAAAATGCCCATGGAATAGGCGAGCAGAAGCCGCTCCGGGGAGAGATCGCCGCCGACGGCCAAAAGCCCATCGGGCTCGGAGAGGCGGGGAGGCGGGAAAAGCAGGCGCTGATGGAGCCTGAAAATGGGCATGGCCTGTCGTCAGAACGGCGAGGGTCGGCAGCAGAATCAGGAGTAATGGAACGCGAGGGCATCCCCTTCCAGAGCGACCCGCACCGTTCCCCCTTTTTTGAGGCTGCCGAACAGGATCTGCGACGCGATGGCGTCGCTGATTTGGCTTTGGATGAAACGCCCCAGCGGGCGGGCTCCGAACAAAGGATCGAAACCGTTGCGGGCGATCTGTTTTTTTGCTGCGGCGCTGACTTCGAGGACGACGTTTTTGTTTTTGAGCCGACCCGCCAATTCCTCAAGGAATTTATCGACGATGCGGCCCATGGTCCGTTCCGAAAGGGGTTGGAAAGAGATAACGGCGTCGAGCCGATTGCGGAATTCCGGCGAAAAGGCTTTTTCGACGGCCTGTTTGGGAGCGGCCGGCGGCGTGTCTCCGAAACCGATCGGTTTGACGCTCAGGCCCCGCGCTCCCACGTTGCTGGTCATGATCAGGATGATGTTGCGGAAATCGGCGTTTTTGCCGTTGTTGTCGGTCAATGTGGCGTGATCCATGACCTGGAGCAGAATGTTGAACAGATCGGGATGGGCTTTTTCAATCTCGTCCAGCAACAGGACGGCATTGGGATTTTTCAGCACCGCTTCCGTGAGCAATCCCCCTTGATCGAAGCCGACATAGCCTGGCGGGGCGCCGATCAGGCGTGCGACCGAATGTTTCTCCATGTATTCGCTCATGTCGAAACGGAGGAAGGGTATCCCCAATTGTTCCGCCAACTGACGGGCCACCTCCGTTTTTCCGACTCCGGTGGGCCCGGTGAAGAGGAAGGAGCCGACCGGTTTTTCGGGGTGGCCGAGACCGGCCCGCCCCCGCAGGACCGCCTGGTTGAGGATGCCGATGGCCTGGTCCTGGCCGAAGATGACCTTTTTAAGATCGCGGGCCAAAGTTTTCAGCCTGAGGCGTTCCGAAGCGGAAACGGTCCTCATCGGAATCCGCGCCATCCGGCAGATCACCTTTTCGATATCCTTCAGATCGATGGTCTTTTTGCCCTGGTGGTGGATGCGGGCGAAGGAGCCGGCTTCGTCGATGACGTCGATGGCCTTGTCCGGAAGAAAACGATGGTTGATGAAACGGGCCGAGAGTTCGGCGGCCCCCAACAGAGCCTCGGGCCGATAACGGACCCCGTGGTGCTTTTCGTAAAAGCATTTTAGACCTTTCAGGATTTCGCGGGTCTCTTCCACGGTCGGCTCGGGAACATCGATTTTCTGGAATCTTCGGGACAGCGCCCGGTCTTTTTCAAAGTGATTGCGGTATTCCTCGTAGGTGGTGGCGCCGATACAGCGGATCTCCCCGGAGGCCAGCACCGGCTTGAGGATATTGGCCGCATCGAGCGACCCGCCGCTGACCGCTCCGGCGCCGATGATGGTATGGATCTCATCGATGAAAAGGATGACATTTTCCTTGGTTTTCAACTGGTTGATGACGGCCTTGAGGCGTTCTTCGAAATCCCCGCGGTATTTGGTCCCCGCCAGCATGGCCCCCAAGTCAAGGGCATACATCTCGGAATCGAACAGCAGTTCGGGAACCTCGCGGCGGTGGATCATGCGGGCCAGACCCTCTGCCAAGGCGGTTTTGCCGACGCCGGGATTGCCGACGAAGATGGGGTTGTTCTTGGAACGGCGGCACAGCACCTGGACGGCCCGTTCCAATTCCTCGCAGCGCCCGATGAGCGGGTCGATCTTTCCGAGGGCGGCTTTCTCAATCAGATCCACGGTAAAATGCTTGAGGGGATCGGTCTTTGGCGACGCTTCACAGGGCCGGCCGGAGTCGGATTCAGGAGGGCCGTCATCCGGTTCCTGGCCTTCCGGCACCTTGCGAATGCTGTGTGAAATGAAATTCAGGACATCCAGACGGCTGACTCCCAGGAGGGTCAGGAAATAGGCGGAATGGGAATTTTTTTCCTCCAAAATGGCCTGCAGGATGTCGCCGATGGTGATTTCTTTCTGGCCGGAGGCCTGGAAATGGATGATGGTCCGCTGCAGGATCCGTTGCAGACCGACGGTCTGTTCCGGGATCGACTCCTCCTTTCCGCAGATGGCGGCCAACTGGGTATCGAAATAGTCTTCCAGGAGTTTTTTGAGATCCGAGGGGCTGGCCCCACAGGCGTCGATGATTTTTTCACCCATGTGGCTGTGGGCGATGGCATAGAGGATATGTTCGGAGGTCAGGTATTCATGGCGGCGTTTCTGCGCCTCGTAAATGGCTCTGGAAAAAGCTTCCTGGACATCGATACTGAAAAGCATGGTCATGTTTCCTTTAGGCTACAGCGGAGTGGAAAACCGGCCTCCCGTGCCATGGAATGAACCTGAGAGACCTTGGTTTCGGCGATTTCAAAGGGGTAGGTGCCACACAACCCCTTTCCCTGGGTGTGGACGTTGAACATGATGCGGTTGGCCTCCGAAAGAGGCTTGGAAAATATCTTTTGCAAAACTTCGACCACAAATTGCATGGTGGTGTAATCGTCGTTGTGCATTAGCACATGAAACAGCGGCGGCGGCCTCAGCGCCGTGCGGCTTTTCTGCTGAGTTTGCGATTTCCCGAATGTTCCGCTAGACCCCATCCCCGACCTCCAGCAGCTGACGATTTTCCATGATTCGATCTTAACATATCGCCGCCGCCATTTCCAAGGAGGGGACGGGGGGACCCCCGAAAGCAGGGATTTCAAACCCACTTGTGTTATAGTGTGAAAAAACTTTTTAAGCTGGCTGAAAATGGGCACCGAGGGTCCTTATGCGGCCCGGCTGGTTTTTCCCACCGGGCCCATATTCTCAGAAATACAGGCCCTTTTCACAATCCTGGCACTTTGCCAAAGAATAAAAGCTGCTGATTTCCGGCAGCTTTAAGAAACCGCTGTCCGGAGCATTTGATCCGGGAAGGGAAGGAGATTGGATGGCTGAACAAAATCGCGAGGTACCGCAGGTAGTCGAAATATCCCGGCGGCTTTCCGCCAAAAAACCGCCAACCAAACTGCTGATTCTGGTGGGTTTGATCATGGTTTTGCTGTGGGGCGGAAATTCCAGCTTTTTCAAAGTGAATCCTGAGGAAACCGGAGTTCTGCTGCGTTTCGGTCACTTCACCCGTTTTTGCCAGCCGGGGCTTAATTTCAAGCTCCCTTTTGGCATCGAACAGGTTTACCTGGTCAAGACAGGGCGCAATTTCAAGGAAGAGTTCGGGTTCCGGACCGTGGAAGCGGGGGTTCGCACCAGCTACAATCCGGCGGTTTTCGAGGAGGAATCCCTGACCTTGACCGGGGATCTGAATGTCAGCGATATCGAATGGATCGTTCAGTATCAGATCGTCGACCCCTATAAATATCTGTTCCGGATTGAGGATCCGCAATCGGCGATTCGAGATGTTTCCGAAGCGGTGGTGCGCAAAGTGGTGGGCAATTCCAATGTCACTCAGGTTTTGACCACCGACCGGGCTTTGCTGGCAGCCAATATCGAGACCGAGCTTCAGGCCATTCTCAAAGGGTATGACATCGGAATCCGCATCGTCACCGTCAAATTTCAGGATGTCAACCCGCCCGATGCCGTCAAAACCGCTTTCAACGAGGTCAACGAGGCTGAACAGCAGAAGGAGAGCCTGATTCTCCAGGCTCGCGAGGAATATAACCGCGAGGTTCCCAAGGCGCGCGGGGTAGCCAAAAGCCGCATTCTGGAAGCGGAAGGTTACGCCGTGGAGCGGATCAATCGGGCCCAGGGCGAGAGCATCCGATTCCTAGCCCTGCTGGAAGAATACCGCAAGGCTCCCGAGGTCACCCGACGGCGTCTTTATCTGGAGACCATGGAACAGGTTCTGCCCCGCGTCCAGGAGGTTTTCATCATGGACCGCGATGGCGCCGGCGCCGTGCCGCTGCTCCCCTTGCGACGCTTTGACGGGAAGGAGAAATAATGAAACGTCCTCTTTTTATAATGCTTTTGGTCTTGTTGGCTTTCGTCGGGAATCTGGCGTTCTTTACTATTCAGGAAGGGGAACAGGGGATTCTGACCCAGTTCGGGAAACCAGTCGGCGGGGTGATTGCTCCAGGGCTCCATGTCCGGATTCCCTTTGTTCAGGAAGTCTACCGTTTTCAAAAGCGGATTTTGAAATGGGACGGCGATCCCAACCAGATCCCCACCAAAGACAAACGCTATATCTTCCTCGATACCACCGCCCGGTGGCGGATTGCCGATCCGCTGCTGTTTTTCAAAACCGTTGCTACGGAATCGGGAGCCCTCAGCCGGCTGGACGATATCATTGATTCGGTGGTGCGCGATGCCGTCTCCGGCCATCTGCTGGTGGAACTGGTGCGCGGCAAGGATTATAAACCGCCCCTGGGAGGGGAGTCCTCCGAGGTTATCGAGATCGAAGGGGTTCCGGTGGACGTCGGTTCTCTGGTGGGACGGGAGGAGATCATCAACGGAATTTTGGCCAAAGCCAGGGAAAACACCCCCGAATACGGGATCGATCTGATCGACGTGCAGATCAAGCGGATCAATTATGTGGAACAGGTCCGGAAGCGTGTCTATGAAAGGATGATTTCGGAACGCAAAAAAGTGGCGGCCCAATTCCGTTCCGAAGGGGAGGGGGAAAAGGCCGATATCCTGGGGCAGATGCAGTGGGATCTGAAAAAGATCCAATCCGAAGCCTACCGCCAGTCGGTCCAGATTCGGGGTGCGGCGGATGCCCAGGCGGCCGCCGTCTATGCCGATGCCTTCGGCAAAGATGCGGAATTCTACGCTTTTTTGCGGACCCTGGAAGCCTATCAAAAAGGGGTTCAGGACAACGGGCGGCTGGTGCTCACCACCGATTCGGAATTTTACCGCTACCTGAAAAAAATAAAGTAATCCCCTGAAAAATCGAAAAAAGAGGAGCCGCAAAGGGCTCCTCTTTTTTATTCCGCCTTGTCCCGGATCAGGCGCGGTTTTCCAGTCTATTCAGGTAGCCGGTGAGGTGGATCAGGTGAGCTTTCTCCTCTTCCGCCAAGGCCTGGAACAGTTCCCGCACATCCGGATTTTTCTGCTCCTTGGCCATCAGCAGATAGCGGTCGCAGGCGTTGGTCTCAAAACCGATGGCCAACTGGACAATATCTTTCAACTCCCGGTTTCCAGCCCATTGAAGGGCTTCCGCAAGCCGGATGCCTCCTTCCAGAACCGGTTCCTCCGGAAGGGAAGGGAGCAGAGATTGGGGGAAATGTCCGGCGATGGATTGGCCGCTCATTTTTTCGAAAAGGGACTCCAGAAAGGCCTGGTGACGCTCCTCGACGCCGGCCATCTGGCGGAAAAACGATTCCTCCTCCGTTCCCCGGAAGCGGTTGGCCATGGCGAGGTAAAAGGATCGGGTTCCTTTTTCGATCAACCAGGCCAGGCCGATGAATTCTCCCAAGGTGTGCCCCGGCGAAAAGTAAGCCGCCCCGAGGTCCGGTTCTCCTTCGGCGCTGTGCCCTTCCCAGGCGTTGATGCCGCCAGCCATGCTGTGGACATTGGTGAATCCGGCATTTTTGAGGGTGGCGGCGGCCGCGCGGCTTCGGACTCCGATGCCGCAATAGGTGATGGTCGGCTTGGCCGGGTCGAGTTTTTCCATCTCCTCCCGAAGCCGGTCGAGGGGCACCAGCAAGGCGCCGGGCAGGTGGCCGCGGAGATACTCTTTAGGCTGTCGCACGTCCAGAAGCTGGTATTCCTGACCCTTGTGCTCCAGCAAAAATTTGCGGACCTTTTCGGGCGGCCAGGTGGAGACGGGGCGGAAATAATCAAAAATGCCCATAAATCCTCCGGGACGATAGGGGCTCAGATCAGATTTTCCGGTTCGTTGCGTTCGCCGGACAACTGGAATTTGCGCATAAAAGCGCCATCGATCCAGTTTTTGAAGAAGAATGCGGGGCGCCCCCCGAAGATGAGGTTTTGCCGTCCGAATATTCCCACGCCTGCTCCCAGGTTAAGGATCAAAAGGTAATCCTTCTGAGGCACAAACCGCTGGAGAGGAAGGCCCTCCAAAGCGTTGAGGAGATTCTGGTGGAGGATCGGGTTCTGCCGCACGGCGAAAACGCCGACCTTGTCAAGGGGACGGTCCTGGAAATGGATGCAATCCCCGCCGCCAAAGATTTCCGGGAAGGCCTGGGATTGCAAAAAAGGATTTACCGGCAGGCCGCCGTCGGCGGCGGTGGAAAATCCCGAATCCCGGAACAGGGGAGGGGGGACCACCCCGGTGGAAACGAAGGCAAAATCGAATTCAAGGTGGCTCCCATCCGTCAGAACCGCCCTGTTTTCGGCAGCTATTTGGGCATGGACCCCTTCCAGAATGCGGATTCCCCTGGGGAGCAGGATGGAAAGGGCCAGGGTTCTGATTTTGGGTGGCATTTTCCGCAGCAGTTGGGCGCCGGCCACCAGCGTGATTTCGGCGGTTTTGCCCAGATTTTGCATCAGCGCCCATAGGTTTCCGGCGATTTCCACTCCGGCCGGGCCACCCCCCAGAACCAGCAGTTTGAGGGAATGGTGGCCGGCTTCGCGGATGATTTTTTTTTGTCCTTTGAGGAGGTTGATGATCGGTTTGACCGGGATGACGTGATTTTTGGCGGCAGCCTCTTCATGAAGGGCGATGCCGCTTCCGATGTTGAAGGATACCACGTCGTAGGTGATTCTTTCGCCGCCCGCGAGTTCCAGCACCCGACCAGGGGCATCGATCCGGACCACCTGGCCCCGGGTGAAAACGGCTCCTCGGTCCTGAACCATTTTGGCGACATGAAAACGGATGTCCTGGGGGCGGTAGGTTTGGGACAGGGCGCCCGGACCCATTCCCGAATAATACTGATAAGGAGAGGGGCTGATGAGCGTGACCCGGTGCCCTTTGTAAATAAAATCGCCACATTTGGCCATGGCGGTCATGTGGGCATGGCCGCCGCCAACCAAGACCAGATGTTTTCCCATGCCGTCCCCCTTGTCTCCAGAGGATAGAACCGAACCCGAGGCCTGTCAAACCGACTGCGGGTGGAATCGTTCCGACTTTGGAGTAAAACAACTTGAAAAACCCGATAATTTGCCGTTTGGGCCCTGATGTGTTATTTAAGACAGGGTGCCTTGAAATCGTTTGCTTCGGTTGTCCCAGTAGCCATTTTCTCGAAGGAGAGAGCCCATGAAACCCAAGAAACCTTTCTGCTCCCCATTCTTCTGGCTGGTAGCCATTTTTTCTCTTTTGGTTTCCGGATGCGGCTACAACGAAATACAGAGGAACGAAGAAATGGTTTTTGCCGCCTGGGGCGATGTCGAGGCTACCTATCAGCGCCGCGCCGATCTGATCCCCAATCTGGTGGAGACGGTCAAGGCCTATGCCGCCCATGAGAAAGAGACCTTACAGGCTTTGACCGAGGCCCGCTCCCGTGTCGGGCAGGTCCAGATCTCTGCCCAAAATCTGGGTGATGCCGCCGCCGTGCAGAAATACGTCGATGCCCAGGGCGCCATGTCCTCGGCGCTGTCCCGGCTTCTGGCCATTGCCGAGGCCTATCCCGATCTAAAAGCCAGCCAAAACTTCCGCGATCTCCAGCACCAGTTGGAGGGGACAGAAAACCGCATCAACGTGGCCCGCCAGCGCTACAACGAGGCGGTGCAGGAGTTCAACAGCTCGATCCGTTCGTTTCCCAACAACCTGACCAACAAGTTTCTGCTCCGGCTCCCGAGAAAAGAACCCTTCAAGGCCCAGGCCGGCGCCGAACAGGCGCCCAAGGTCCGGTTCTGATGAAACAATGGGCGGTTGTTTTTCTGGCCCTGAGTTTTTTTCTTCTGCCGTGTGGCGGTTTTTCTCTGGAGGTGCCCAGGGCCACGGGGTATGTCAACGATTATGCCAACCTTCTCTCCCCTGGGGTGAAATCGAAGTTGGAGCGTTTCCTCGGTGATTTCGAACGAACCGATTCCACCCAGGTCGTGATCCTCACCATTCCCTCTCTCCAGGGTGAAAACCTGGAAAACTTTTCCATCCGGGTGGCTGCCGCCTGGCAGCCGGGCCGCAAGGATCGGGAAAACGGCGTCCTGATTCTGGTGGCCAAACAGGATCGCAAGATGCGGATCGAGGTGGGGAAGGGCCTGGAAGGAAAACTGACCGACCTTTTGGCCGGCCGCATCATCGACTATGAAATGGCCCCCCGTTTTGGAAAAGGGGATTTCGACGGTGGCATCCTCGCCACGGTTAATTCCGTGGTCGGGGTGGTGCGGGGCGAATACCAGGGGGATTCCCTTCCTTTGCGGAAAAAGAGCCGCGGGCCCTGGGGTGCCTTGCTGTTTTTCCTTTTTCTGGCCCCTTTCATGCTCCGCCTGAACCCCTCCGGCAGCCAACGTGGGCGACGGCGAAGCGGCATTTACTGGACCGGAGGGCCATTCGGCGGCGGCGGGTTTGGCGGTGGATTCGGGAGCGGTGGTTTTTCCGGCGGCGGCGGTGGATTCGGTGGCGGCGGAGCTTCCGGAAGTTGGTGACGGGGGAGGGCGTTTGGAAAAGAGGGAGCTGAGAATATCTCGAACCCGTGCCATGGATTTTTTCAGCGCAGCGGAGAAAGAGCGCATCGAAAAAGCCGTGCGGGAGGTGGAAAAGCTCACCAGCGGCGAGATCGTCCCCATGGTTGTGGACCAATCCTACCACTATCCCGTGGCGGAAATTCTGGGCGCCGCCCTGTTTTCACTGCCCCCCGCGGCGTTGCTCTCCTGGTGGTTCGGTCATGAATCGCTGTGGGTTTTTCTGGTTGTTTTCTTCGCTTTTTATTTCCCCTTTAAAATTGCCATTCGCAACATTTTTTGGCTGAAAAGGTTTTTGATCCCTCCCCAGGAAATGGCGGCCGAGGTCGAAGAAAAAGCCCAGGTCTCTTTTCTGGAACTGGGGCTTCACCGTACCCGAGACGAGACCGGGATCCTGATTCTTTTGTCCCTGTTTGAAAAGCGGGTTTTCGTCCTGGCCGACCGGGGCATCAACCGGGCGGTGCCCGAAAAGACCTGGGAGGAGATAGTGGGCATCGTGGTCGAGGGGATTCATCGCAACCGAACCTGCGATGCCCTGTGCCAAGCCATCAAACGGTGCGGGGAACTGCTGGAAAAACCGCTCCCGAGGAAAAAGGACGATCGCGACGAGCTTCCCAATCTGATTCTGGAATGAGCTTTTTTTACAACAGGACCTGGATCGCGGTGTCGATGGCCGTCTCCATTTCCGATACCCTGGTTCTATAGGCCAACACCTCGACCCCGGTTTCAGCCGCTTCCCGCAACAGACGGCCGTATTCCGGGTCGATCCAGTCGGCGGGGCGGAAGGAACGCGCCTCGGCGCGTTGCACCAGGAAAAAGACAACACTGCGGAATCCTTCCTTCATGGCCTTTTGAAGTTCCCTGAGATGTTTCTGGCCACGGAGGGTTACGGCATCGGGGAAGCAGGCGATATCGGTTCCCGTCAGCAGGGTGACGTTTTTGACTTCCAGGAAGATTTTTGTCCCGTTGGCGAGGCTTTCCAAAAGAAAATCGATGCGGCTTTCCCCGAAGCGGAATTCCGGGCTGATCCGATAACCGGAAAAGCCGCCGATCGTTCCCTTTTCGAGCCCTTCCGCCACGACGCGGTTGGCGCGGTGGGTATCGATATCGACCCAGAATCCGTTAACCTCAATCCGCTCCAGGGAATAGGAATATTTCCGGAGCGGGTTGTCGCTCCGGGTCAACAACACGCGGTGTCCTGGGACGGCGCACTGCATCATGGAGCCGGTGTTGGGAGTATGGGCCGTAACCACGGTTCCGTCCGCAAGTTGGACATCAGCCAGAAAACGCTGGTAACGCCTGATCAAAATGCCCTCCATGAGCGGTCCATTTATTTTCACTTCGGAACTCCCTGGTTTTTAGATTGTAAAAAAATGGCTGTTGTTGTGTGGCGGCTTTCCCGGCGTTCATACAATTTGTCTTGAAATGGGGAGGCTTTTTTCCTTAGCATGAAGTTCGCCGTTTCAGAAACTCCAACCTGGACGATCATTTTGACCCTTATTACCATGGAATAGCCACGATGAAAGACCAAAAATCCGGCATCATCACTTTGCCCCGACCGGAGCACGGAAAGATCCCCAGCCTGCTCGAATCGATTGGCAACACCCCCCTGGTGGAACTGTCCCGCATCCGCCCGGCCAGGGGAGCCCGCATTTTCGCCAAGCTCGAGGGAAACAACCCTGGCGGCTCGGTCAAGGACCGTCCCGCCTACTGGATGATCAAAAAAGCCGAGGAAGAGGGGCTGCTCGACCATGGCCGCACTATTTTGGAACCGACCTCCGGCAACACCGGCATCGGCTTGGCCATGGTTGCCTCCTGTAAAGGGTACCGCATCAAGCTCACCCTTCCCGAGTGCGTCAGCCTGGAACGGCGTCAGATTCTGCTTGCCTATGGGGCCGAACTGATTCTGACCCCGGCCCATGAGCGGACCGATGGTGCCATTCGCGCTGCGCATCGGCTGCTGGCCGAAAACCCCGACCGCTATTACATGCCCAACCAATTTGCCAATCCGGCCAATTGGCTGAGCCATTACGAAACCACTGCGCCGGAGATCCTGGAGCAGACCGGAGGCCGGATTACCGCTTTCGTGGCCGGCCTCGGCACCAGCGGCACCCTGATGGGGGTCTCCCGCCGTCTCAAGGAACACGATGCGAGAATTCAGATTGTCGGGGCCGAACCGGTCGAGGGGCATGCCATCCAGGGCCTCAAGAACATGAGAGAAGCCATCGTCCCCGAGATCTACCAAAGAAACCGCCTCGATCGGATCGTCACCGTGGATGACCGGGGCGCCTTCACCATGGCCAACCGGTTGGCCCTGGAGGAGGGGCTGTTCGCCGGCATGAGCAGTGGCGCGGCGGTTCATGCGGCCCTTCAGGTTGCCGCCGATTATTCCCCGGACGATGTCGTCGTGGTGCTGCTGCCGGATCGGGGCGACCGCTATCTTTCCACCAATCTGTTCCGCTCCATTTGCGCCGAATGCCCGCCTTGACCCCCGCCAGTTTCAGGGTTCTCCTAGCTTCGGGCCGGGTTTCCGGAGTGGGAACAGACCCCGCTGGACCAGCAGCCAGATTCCCATGGAGAGGGTGCCGCAGGCCAGGCCGAGGAAGGCGAGAAAGACGTTTTTGTTAAACGGCACCCAGACGATGAGCCCCATGGCGGTGGCCCCGAGCACAAAAAAAGTGAAGATCAAAGGGGAAGAGGCCATGCCAGCATTTTTTTCGATCTGTTCCAAGGCGAGGTTGGCGCCGGATGGCCGTCCGAAGCCGATGGAAAGAGACACGATGAACATGGGGAGAGCCAGGCCCCATGGGGTTTGACGGGGGGCCAGGAGCAGAATCAGGCTGCCGAGGACATAAAGGGAAATTCCGGCCAGCAACGGGGGGCGGCGGCCGAAGCGATCCCCCAGCGGCCCGTAAAAAAGGATGAAAACACAGTAGGCCGCGAAAAATGGCACCAGCGTGAGGTTGATTTCCGATGAGGTCCGATGCCATTGGCGCTGAAGGTGAGGAAGAGCCCCCAGATACATGTCGGTGGAAAGTGCCGGAAACGCCGCCAGCAAGGCCAACAGCAGGAGGGGTCTTTTCATGGGGATTAGGGCGCCGGCAAGGTGAAATTGCAGGGTTCGGAACCCGCCGATTTTAGTTTGGCCCGCGTCGGGCTGTAAAGAAAAACCTCAGGGACTCAAAACGCCACGCAACCGTCCGGGTACCTTTCCCGGCACCAAAAGAAGGATCCATGAAAAAATTTCCTTTAATCAACGTGAGCCGTTCCGCCGTTTTTTTCCCATTTGTGGTTTTCCCCTTGCTTTTGTCAACCGCCTTTGGGGCCGGCCCGCTTGAGGAGACTTTTGTGCGGGGAATCCCCTGCGGCAACCTGCTCGCCAAGATAACCCTGCTCGAAAGTTGCCAGGACCTGGAACTGTTTTTTTCCAAATGGGAACCTCGTGCCGAACGATGCGAGCCCCTGGCCATGACCCTGATCGGATTGAAATTCGTTCAAAATGAACGGACTTGGCAAAAGGCCCCCCAATATTTTCAGAGAGCGGCCGAGCAGGGTTATGCTCCGGCCCAGATGGAGTTGGGGATTATCTTTGAAAAGGGGCTTGTCCTGCCGCGAGATGACAAGCAGGCCTATCTTTGGTATGCCCTTGCCGCCGCCCAGGGAGAGGAGCGGGCAGCCGTCGGGGTAAAACGAATGGAAAATTCCCTTTCTCCTAACGACCTCTCCGCCGCACGGGAACAGGTGAAAGATTGGCGTCCGGTCAACTGCCGGCCCCCCTGCCATTTCCCTTGATCCCAAGGTCGTTGAATTGTTCCCTGCGGAGGGTCGGTGGCCGGGGGCTGGCGACTGTGAGGAGAAAACAACGTGGAGGCGTTACGGGAATTCTCAAAACCGGACCAGTGTGGATCGCGGATTTTCTCAATGAGGAGGGGTACTTAAGGAAGGAGAAAAGGCCGTAACTGGGCGCGTCAGCCTTCCTTTCTCCGGATCAGTTCCTGCTTGACCTTCTCCTGCCAGTAGCTGAGGGAGAGGGTCGCAAGGTGAACGATCAGGAAGAAAAAGGCGCAGCAGATGGAGAGGATCATCATCGATTCCGAATAGGGAACCCACAACAGAACGAACATGAGGGTAAACAGGAGGCCCGCGTTGGCGTTCCTTCGGGATTGCCTTCTTTGCAGAAAACGGGTTTTTCGGTTGGTTTCCTTGTCCGGAAAATGGGTATCGTTAATGGTGGAGACGATGGAGAGGAGATAAAAAAGGGCAGCGAGCAAACAAAAAATGGCAGCGGGTTTGTTTTTGGCGATGTCGTTCCATTCCGTGACGATGGCGAACAAAAGACAAAGGAAAACGCCATAGTGTGTTATTTTGTTCATGGCTGCCCCCGGCCGCTTGAATGATCCCACATGACTTGTTCCGACATTATCGCAATCCCTGTGCCTAATTGATAAGTTGTTGGGCCTGCTCAAGAAAAAGTCGGCGAAGAACAAAAGAAAACACTGGAACCGGGTCCGGCGCGGCAGTTCCCCTGGTTTCCTTAGAAAGGTCCCGCTCTTTACCCATTCCATTTTTAAAAGGACCGCCCGGGCCTCATCGATCTGATAGAATTCTTGGGAATGATGGCCTTCCCCTCGTGATTGGGTTTCCCCGGAGTCTTTTCCCATGACCAGCCACAAAACCTTTTTTCTATCGTTCCTGCTCTCCTTTCTGCCGTTTCTCATTGTCCTTTTGGTGCTTTTTCTGGCCAATTTTTACTTGTCCAGAAAATTTGGGGAGAAAACCGAAGGCATCACGCGGAAACAGGTGACGATGCTTTTGCTGACTTTGGTGGCGTTTATTTTTCTGATTGCCACGCTTCCTTTCAGCGAAGGGTTCAAAGGGGAGGTTGTCGGTTTTGTGGCTTTGCTGATAGGGGCCGCAACGGTTTTAAGCTCCACTCCCTTTTTCAGCAACCTGTTGGCAGGTGTGTTGCTGCGGTCGGCCAAAAGTTTTCGGATCGGGGATTTCATACAGATCCAGGACCATTTCGGGCGGGTTTCCGCCCGGGGTCTGTTCCATATCGAAATACAGACCGAAGACGGCGGCCTGACCACGCTCCCCAATCTCTATCTGGCCGCCAATCCGTTACTGGTGCGTTTCGCGGCCGCCCATTCGGTGTCGATGGAGGTGGCTCTGGGATACGAGGTGCCAGGGATCAAGGCCGAGAATACGCTGATCGCCGGCGCCGAAAAGGCCGGGCTGAAGGAAATTGTCGTCACTGTCGTCCGGTTGGACGATTTTTTTGTGACCTACCGCCTCAGGGGGCGGGCTGAAGAGGATCGGGATCTGTTTGCCCTCCGATCCCGTTTGAACTCCCAGGTTCTGGAGGCCCTGCAGGACAGCGGCATCAAAACCGGCTCTTCCTTTCCACGACCGGGGTGACGACCTTCCCGAAAAGAAGACCAATTCCACCCGCCCTGTCGCCTGAGCCCTTTGAAAACAAAAAATCCCCTTCAGAAAAATTATGAAATCAGCCAAAAAACCAAAAACCGCGATCGGCCTTGCGCCGGGATCCCTGATTCATGTCGGTCTCCGGAAACAGGAACGCTCCGTTCTCGATCTCTATCATTACGGACCCGATTTTTTGGAGAGAAGAACCGATATTATCCTGGAAGACTGCCGCTCTTACCGGGAGTCCGAGGGCGTGACCTGGATCAATCTGGAAGGGATCCATGACGTCTCCCTGGTGGAAGGGATGGGCGCTTTGTTCGATATCCATTCCTTGGCGCTGGAGGATATTCTGGATACCGATCATCCCCCCAAGCTCGAAATTTTCGAAAAGAACATGGTTCTTATCCTGAAGATGCTGACCTTCAACGAGGAGCGGCTGACAATTGAAAAAGAGCAGTTGAGCCTGATTTTGGGAAGAAACCATGTCATCAGTTTTCAGGAACGGGAACCACCGGGGGACGTCTTTTCAGCTTTGCGCGCCCGCATTGAAAAGAAGGGGGGCCAGATCCGGAACCGCGGCGCCGATTATCTCGCCTATGCCCTTTTCGATTCGGTGGTCGACAGCTATTTCCTGATCCTTGATCATTTGGGGGATCATTTGATTTCCCTGGAACAGGAGCTGACCGACCATCCCACCCGCGACGCGCTGGCCCGCATTCATCGTTTTCGCAGTGAACTGACGACGCTTCGGCGGTCGGTGTGGCCGCTGCGGGAAATTGCCGGCAATCTGTTGCGCAACGATTATGAACTGGTCCATGAAAACATCCGCCCTTTTCTTCGGGACCTTTACGACCATACCATCCAGGTGATCGACGTCCTTGAAATCTATCGGGATTCCCTGGCCAGCCTCCTTGACCTCTACCTTTCCAGCGCCAGCCACCGCATGAACGAGGTGATGAAGGTGCTGACCATCATCGCCACCCTTTTCATCCCTCTGACCTTCATCGCCGGCGTCTACGGCATGAACTTCAAATTCATGCCGGAGCTGGAATGGCGCTGGGGATATCCCCTGGTACTGCTTGTCATGGCGGGGTGCGGGCTCGGGATGATCCGTTTTTTCCGAAAAAAAAACTGGCTGTAAATATCCGAAAAATTGCCCGCCTCCGGTCACTGCCGGGATGGTTTGCCGTACACACCGTTTCCGGTCAACCATAGCCCGCTCCAAATTCATTTTTAATCCGGCCAAGCCCTCATTTTTTATGAATATTTTTGCATTTCATGCCTTTACTTCCAGGCCCTTCTCTGTTAACATAACTCGAAATTTTTTTAAATTATGACCACCCGCTGTTTTTGCAATCCCTGGTCACCCCGGAACCGAAAAAGGGGAGGGAAATCATCGCCGCATGGCTACAGTCACCCCGATGATGCGTCAATACCTGGAGGCCAAGGCACAACATCCCGACGCCATTCTTTTTTTCCGGATGGGGGATTTCTACGAAATGTTTCTTGAGGATGCCGTAGTCGCCTCCAGGGCTCTCGACATCGCACTCACCTCACGCAACCGCGGGGAACCGGATGAGGTTCCCATGTGCGGGATTCCCGTTCACGCCAGCCGTTCCTACATCAACAAGATGGTGGCCAAGGGCTTCAAGGTGGCGGTCTGCGATCAGGTCGAAGACCCCAAAAGCGCCAAAGGGCTGGTCCGGCGTGAAGTAGTCCGGATCGTCACGCCAGGTCTCAACGCCGATGCCGAGGCTCTCGACCCCAGGGAAAACAATTACCTGATGGGGATTTTGGCTGCCGGTAACGGTTCCTTTGGCTGTGCCTGGCTCGACCTGAGCACCGGAGAGTTCCGGGTCGCCGAATTTGGGGAGGGAGAACGGCTGCGGAGCGAGGTGGTATCCGTCGGCCCCCGCGAAGTGCTGATCCCCGAAGGGGAGGCGGGAGATACCCTGTCGGGAGAAGCGGCTTCCTGGCTTCCCGGCGCCGCCATCAGCCGCCTGGCCGAGTGGCGTTTCGAAACCTCCGAGGCCGTACGCACCCTGGAGGATTTTTTTCACTGCGGCGCCCTCGATTCTTTTGGCTGCGCCGACCTTTCCGCCGCCGTTCGAGCTGCTGGCGGTGTCATTCGTTATCTGCTGGAAACCCACAACGGGGCTGTTTCCCATATCCGTCCGCCCCAGGTTCTCCAAAACCGCGACTGCCTGGTCCTTGATGATGTCACGCGGCGCAATCTTGAATTGTCCTGCACCCTCCAGGGGGGGAAGCGGCGCGGTTCGTTGCTGGGGGTGCTCGACCGCACCGAGACCGCCATGGGGGGCCGCAAACTCTACCACTGGCTCAACTATCCCCTGTTGCAGGTTGCGGAAATCCAGCGTCGGCAGGAGGCTGTTCAGGAGCTGTTTGAAAACAGCGCCTTGCGGGCCGAAATCCGCCAAATTCTTCATGGAATTTCTGATCTGGAACGACTTAACGCACGGATTTCTCTAGGCAATGCCAACCCCAGAGAGCTTCTCGGTCTGGCTTCTTCTCTGGAACGGACCGCGGCCTTGCCGCCGCTTTTGGGCAACTGTTCAGCAACCTTGCTTCAGAGTTTGGGAGCCGCAATCGATTCCTTGCCGAATCTCCGACAAAGAATCGTTCGTTGCCTCAGCGACCAGCCGCCGCTCGGCCTGAAGGAGGGAGGGATTATCCGGGACGGTTTCAACGCCGCTTTGGACGAACTGCGTTCCATCAGCCGCGACGGCAAGGGGTGGATCAGCCGGTTGGAACGCCAGGAGCGGGAGCGGACCGGGATTCCCTCCCTCAAAATCCGCTTCAATCGGGTTTTCGGGTACTTCATCGAAGTGACCAAAGCCCATCTGCATCTGGTTCCCGACGATTTTTTCCGCAAACAGACCCTCAGCAACGCCGAACGCTACATCACCGAAGCTCTCAAAGGGTACGAAGAAAAAGTACTGCGGGCCGATGAACGGATCATTCAGTTGGAGTACGACCTTTTTCAGCAACTCCGGCAAGAGGCGGGCTTTCACGGCCCCGGAATCCAGGGGACCGCCGAGGCGCTGGCCGAAGTGGATGTTCTGGCGGCGCTGGCCGAGGTGGCCCAGGAGCGGGATTATGTGCGCCCGGTGGTAGATGACGGGGAGGCCCTGATGATCCGCGACGGACGCCACCCCGTGGTTGAGGCCATGAACCTCGAGGAACGGTTCGTCCCCAACGATCTGTCCATGAGTGTCCAGGAGGAACAGATCCTGATCCTCACCGGACCCAATATGGCCGGGAAATCCACCTTTATGCGGCAGGTGGCGTTGATTGTTCTTCTGGCCCAAATCGGCGCTTTCGTTCCCGCCGCCGAGGCCCGCATCGGCGTCGTCGATCGGATCTTCACCCGCGTCGGGGCCAGCGATAATCTGGGACGGGGACATTCCACCTTCATGGTGGAAATGATCGAAACCGCCCATATTCTTCACCATGCCACCCCTAAAAGCCTGGTGCTCCTCGATGAAATCGGGCGTGGCACCTCCACTTTCGATGGCCTCAGCATCGCCTGGTCGGTGGTAGAGTTTCTCCACGACGCCGCCGACAAGGGGGCCAAAACCCTCTTTGCCACCCACTACCATGAGCTGGCGGAGTTGGCCTTGACCCGCCGCCGGGTAAAAAACTTCAACATCGCCGTCAAGGAATGGGATGACCGGATCATTTTCCTTCGCAAGATCGTCGCCGGGAGCGCCAGCCATTCCTACGGCATCCAGGTGGCGCGGCTGGCCGGATTGCCGGCCGAGGTCATCACCCGGGCTCGGGAGATTCTTTCCAATTTGGAAGGTTCCGCCCTCTCGCCGCAGGGCGAACCCAAACTTGCCTTGAGCCGCAAGAACCCGCGGCGTCAGCGGGAATCGGCTCAGCTCTCCCTTTTTGCTTCCGTGGAAGAGCGGTTGCGGCAAGCCTTGGAAGGTGTCGAGATTTCAACCATGACCCCTTTGGAGGCCATCAATTTTCTCGACCAGCTCAAAAGGATGGTGTGACCCATGAATCGCTTTCGGTCGATGTTTACGATAATCTGCTGGTGTCTGATGGCGGCTCTCTGCTGGGGGGATGCCGGGGATGCCCAGTTCCAGAATCTCCAGAGCGATTACGTGGCGTTGCTGAAATCCGACCACCACCGGCTCTCCAGGGAAAAATGGGAACGGGTCATCGACGGTTTTGAAAAATTTTTTCTGGCCTTCCCCCAACATGAGAAGGGGCCGGCCGCTTTGTTCATGGCGGGAAGGGCGACCCAGGGCCTGTACCGGATTTCCCGTCGCAACAACGATGCCCGCCGCGGCGCCGATTTTTTCGACCGCTTGGAAAAAACCTTCTCCTGCCACAATCTGGCCGACGACGCGCTGGTGATGGCCGCCGAAATCCACGAAGGAATTCTCGGTGACCGGGAGGGGGCTATTGACCGCTATCGAAAGGTAGCCGCCTTGCATCCGCAGGGGGATCAGGTTCATCTGGCCAGGAAACGCCTCGAGGAATTGGGGGAGGCTTCTCCCGTACCGCCCCCGGTGCCGCCTTCGGTCCCGGAGGCCAAAGGTCTCCCCGGTCTGGTTAAGGTCGAGGGAATCCGCCATTCCTTTGCGGAAAACATTTCCAGGGTGGTGCTGGATGTCACCGGCCCCGCCATTTTCTTCTACAACGTCCTGCCGGGCAATGAACAGGAAAAGCCGGGCCGCCGTCTTTACGTCGATTTGAAGGATTCCCTTCCCGCTCAGGGGCTCCCCCTGAAAATGGAGATCAATGACCCTTTCATCCAGCGTATCCGAACCGGCCGTCCGTTGCCCCACCAGACCCGGATCGTGCTCGATCTGAAAACGATGGAAGACTTTCGTGTTTTCTCCCTGGAGAATCCGTCGCGGGTGGTGATCGAAATCGCCGGGCAGAAAGACGGCTGGGCGAAAGTGGCGGCCGACCAATCAGACAACGTTCCGGCCCCGGTGGCCCAAGTCGAGGAACCTCCGGCGCCCCCCCCTGCTGCTGAAAAAAGCCCGGTTGCCGCCCAACAACATCCACCCCTTCCATCCAAGCCGGATGAGCTTTCCTCCATTCTGGAAAAAACCGTGGCCGAGGCCCCCCCCTGTCCGGTTATCCCGCTGCCGGTGACTTCAGGGAAAAACGGCACGCGCCGGATTGTGGTGGATGCCGGCCATGGCGGCAAGGATCCCGGCGCCATCGGACCGGGCGGCGTTCTGGAAAAGGATGTAGTGCTGAACATTGCCAAAAAACTGGCCAAGCGGCTCGAGAACGAATTCCGGTGTGAAGTCATCCTGACCCGCGATAAAGACGTTTTTATCCCTCTCGAAGAACGCACTGCCATGGCCAACCGTCTCAACGCCGATCTGTTCATTTCCATTCATGCCAATGCCAGCCTCAATCGCCGACTGCGGGGAGTCGAAACCTATTACCTGAACTTTTCAAAGAACGAGGAAGCCGCCTCCGTGGCTGCCCGGGAAAACAACACCACTCTGGAGGAGGTCGGCGATCTGGAACTGATTCTTTTTGACCTCATGGCTCATGCCAAGATCAATGAATCGAGCCTTCTGGCCGACAAGGTCCAGAAGGGGATGATCAGCGCCCTCAAGGGCCGCTACCCCAACATCCAGGACAACGGCGTCCGCCAAGGCCCCTTTCATGTGCTGCTGGGCGCCAACATGCCTTCCATATTGGTGGAAACCGCCTTCATCAGCAACCGGGGAGATGAATCGCGGCTGGTGAGCCACAAATATCAGGAAGGGGTGGTTGAGGGGATCCTGGCCGGGGTCAAAAATTTCGATCTGACTCTCAACCGGCTCGCCAAACGATGAATGTCGCCGAACTTCTGGACGGGGTTTTCCCCGGCAGCGGCGCCCCGCTGGCAGCGACGGAGCCTTTCGAACAGCGCCGCCAACGGCTTTTGGATGATTACGGACGGCGTCTGGAAATCTGTCGGGAACGGATTCAGGCCTGGCACCGTTGTGGCGCTTCGGGGCGGGAGGTGGTCGGAGCTCTTACCAAAACCACGGACGCCCTGATCCGATCTCTGTTCCGGGAGGTTTCTCCCCGGCCTCCGGAACCGCCAGGCATTTCCCTGATCGCCCTGGGCGGCTATGGACGCGGCGAACTGAACCCCCGCTCGGACATCGATCTGATGTTCTGCCATGACCGCCGGCGCCGGACCGCTTCCGAAGAGATCGCCCAACGGATTCTTTATCTGCTCTGGGACCTGGGCTTCGACGTCGGTTCCTCGGTGCGAACCTGCGAAGACTGTCTGGAAATGAGCCGCCAGGATCTGACCATTCGGACTTCGCTGCTCGATTCCCGTTTTCTGGCCGGAGATCCTGGATTTTTCAAGGAATATGAAAGGATTGTTCTGGTCCAGGTCGGAAGTATTGACAGCCGGCAGTTTGTCCGCGACAAGCTGGCCGAGAGCGAAACCCGCCAGCGCAAGTTCGGTTCCTCCGTCTATCTGCTGGAGCCCAACATCAAGGAGGGCAAAGGAGGGCTGCGCGAGCTGCACACCGCCTTCTGGGTCGCCAAGGTTCACTACAAGGTCCGGTCCCCACACGAATTGATCCATAAAGGGGTTCTGAGCGAAAGGGGATTGATGGAAATCGAAGCCGCCTTCGATTACCTGTGGCGGATCCGGAACGAGCTTCATTACCTGCGGCAACGGAAGTGCGATCAGCTGCAGTTCCCCGACCAGGAGCGGATCTCGAAGTTCCTGGGCTACCAGGATCGGAAAAACGCCCTCGCTGTGGAACAGTTCATGCGGGACTACTACACCCATGCCGCCCATGTCATCGAACTGGCCGCGGCCTTGACCGCCTCCGCAGCCGACCTTCCGCAGGGGCTGAAATTCCGATTCGGGTTCCGCACCCCTCGCCCTCTCGACGAGTATTTTTTTGTTCAGCAGGGTGAGTTGCGGGCCTTTCGAGGGGAAGTATTCTCTGAAAACCCCGTTCTTCTGCTCCAGGCATTCCGGCACAGCCAACACCAGGGGGTGAAGCTGAGTTTTCAGCTGGAGAAAATCGTCCGCGACCAGGTGGATCGGATCACCGATCGGTGGCGGCGGTCGCGGGAGATGGGCCGGCTCTTTCTGGAAATTCTTCGGGCTCCCAAAGGAGTCTCCGAGACCCTGAGGGAAATGCACCGGCTTCACTTCCTTCACCATTTCATCCCGGAAATGGCCAACATCTTCTGCATGGTGCAACATGACGCCTACCACATCTACACCGTCGATATCCACTCGCTGTTCGCGGTCGAGGAACTGGCACGCCTGTGGCGGGGGGACTATGCCGGCGTCTATCCCTTTCTGACCGAGGTTTCCAAGGGTGTTGAAAAAAGAGAGCTGCTGCTGCTGGCGGCGCTGCTCCACGATGTCGGCAAGGGGGAGGGTTCCAATCACGCCGAAAAAGGAGCGCGGATGATCCCCACCATCGCCCGGCGTCTGGGGCTGGGAAAAGAAGACGGCCGGCGCCTTGAGTTTTTGGTCCGGCATCACCTGCTCATGGCTCACATCGCCCAGCGACGAGATTTAAACGACGGCAAAATGATCCAGGATTTCGCCCGTCTCATGGGCATGAGCGAAAACCTCAAGATGCTGTTTTTGCTTACTTTCGCCGATCTCAAGGCGGTCGGTCCGGAAGTCTGGACCCCCTGGAAAAGTTATCTTCTCGCCGAACTCTATGAAAAAGCCTTCAACATTCTGGAGAAGGGGGACTTTTTTCAGGAGAAAAACTCGGAAAAGGTTCTGCTCCGCAAGCGGCGGGTGCTGGAAATTCTCGCCGAGGAGTTCGGAGAACGCGCCGTCAAGGAAGCCTTGAAATATTTGGAAACCCGCTATTTTCTTGGGCACGGGACCACCGAGATCACCGCTCACCTGAGAGTCCTGTTAAGCCGCGGGGAAAAGACCCTGGCGATGAAGGCGGAACCGGTTCCCGGCACCGAACAGACCCGCCTGATCCTCTCCACCCTGGACCTCCCGGGGCTCTTTTCCATGATTGCCGGTGTGCTGGCGGCGGTGCGGATCAACATTCTCGGCGCCCATATCTATACCCTTGGCAACGGGGTGGCCCTCGATATCCTCCAGGTCGATGGGGGCGGCAGGGCTATTGAAGATCCCCGCAAGCTGGAACGGGTTCAGGCCAATCTGACTGCTGCCCTCGAAGGCAGGGTGCGGGTCGAGGATCTGGTTGCCAAAAGCCGCACCGGCCACGGCTCTTTCCAACCGGCCGTCCCCCAGCGGTTCCCCGACCGGATCGAGATCGACAACGACGTTTCCACTCACTATACCGTGGTGGATATCTACGCCCACGACCGCGTCGGGCTTCTCTACGATATCACCCGCACCCTGGCGGCGATGAATCTCTCCATAGGGGTTTCCAGGATATCCACCAAGGTCGATCAGGCGGCCGATACTTTTTACGTCAAGGACATCTTCGGGCATAAAATCACCCTGCCGGAAAAACTCGCCGAGCTGAAGGAAAAGCTATTAACCGTATTGGGAGGGGAAGGTGCCTGATCTTGCCAGCTGCATCGATCTGTTTTTGAATCATGGCGCCGTTGAAAGGGGCCTGTCCCGCAATACCCTGGAAGCCTACGGGCGCGATCTGAGCCGTTACCTTGGCTTCCTGGAGGAAGAGCAGATCAAGAATCCAGAAGCGATCGCTCCGCCCTTGATTGTCGCTTACCTGGGGCGTCTGGGCAGGGAAGGCCTCGGGCCCCGCAGCCGCGCGCGGGCGCTGGTGGCGTTGCGCATGTTTCACAAATTTCTTGCCGCCGAGGGGATCACCCCGGCCAACCCCGCCGCCCGGGTGGAATCGCCTCATACCATTCAAAGTCTGCCCCACGTTCTGACCTGCCAGGAGGTTGAAAGGCTGCTGGCGGTAGCCGGCGAGGAAACCCCTCTGGCGCAGCGGGACCGGGCCATGCTCGAGCTCCTCTACGCGACCGGGCTCCGGGTCTCGGAACTGGTGGGGCTACGTTTTCAGGATCTGGAACTGGTGGGAGGGTACCTAAGGGCTTTCGGCAAACGCAACAAACAGCGCATCGTCCCCATCGGAGAGACGGCAATCGAGGTTCTGCGTCTTTATCTGGAAGGGGGCCGGGAACGGCTGCGCAAGGCTTTCAGCGGCGATTTTCTGTTTCTCAACCCGCTCGGGAAGTGCTTGACACGCCAAGGCTTCTGGAAGATGATAAAACGCCGCGCCCGGGAGGCCGGAATCCCCAAAAACATCACCCCGCACACCCTGCGCCACTCCTTTGCGACCCATCTGCTGGAGAACGGCGCTGATCTCAGGTCGGTGCAGACGATGCTGGGGCATGCCGACATCTCCACGGTTCAGATCTATACCCATGTCACCCGCGAGCGGCTCAGGAAAGTTCATGAACAATACCATCCCCGCGGCTGACCGGGTGGCGCCGCAGGTTTCCTCGATCCGTTGGAGTGAAAAAGGATGAAATACCTCGTCCTGTTGGGCGACGGCATGGCCGATGAACCTCTGGCGGAGCTGGGGGGGAAAACCCCGCTGGAATACGCCGCCACCCCTTGCATGGATCGGCTCGCCCGCCTTGGTGAAACCGGACTGGTGAGGACCGTCCCCGAAGGGTTTCCGCCTGGCAGCGACGTCGCCAATCTCTCCGTGTTCGGCTATGATCCCAAGGAATACTATACTGGGCGCTCGCCCCTGGAGGCCGCCAGCATGGGGGTTTCCCTGGCGCCGGACGATGTCGCCTTCCGCCTCAATCTGGTTCATTTGGAGATCCGCGACGACCAGTTTTTCATGGGGGATTTTTCCGCCGGCCATATCTCCACCCCGGAAGCCGCCGAGCTGATCCAGACTCTGCAACGGGATTTCGGCGGCGGCAAGTTCAATTTTTATCCAGGTGTTTCCTACCGGCATCTAATGGTCTGGAAAGGGGGGAGGGATGATCTCCGGCTGACGCCGCCTCACGACATCACCCACCAGGAGATTGCCCCCCATCTGCCACAGGGAAAGGGAGCGCAGCAACTGCTCTTGCTGATGAACTCCGCGATGCTGCTGTTTTCCGAACATCCCATCAACCAAAAACGGCTGCAGGCCGGCAAACGGCCCGCCAATGCCATCTGGCTCTGGGGGCAGGGGAGAGCGCCGCGGCTGGCCACTTTCCGGGATCGTTTCGGGATCAGCGGCGCCGTCATTTCCGCTGTCGATCTCATCAAAGGGATCGGGGTCTGTGCCGGGCTGGACGTGATCGAAGTCCCCGGCGCCACCGGCTATCTGGACACCAACTTTACCGGCAAAGCCGAATATGCGTTGGATGCCTTGAAATCAAGGGACTTTATCTATCTTCACGTGGAGGCGCCCGACGAAGCGTCCCATGAGGGGAGCCTTGAAAAGAAGCTCAAGGCCATCGAGGATTTCGACCGGCTGGTGGTCGGCAGGATCATGGAGGGGATGGAAGGATTCGATGAATTCCGGGTCGCCGTGCTTCCCGACCATCCGACACCCATTCGCCGCATGACCCACTCCGAGGGCCCGGTACCCTATATCCTCTACGGTTCCTCGGGAGAATTTACCTCTCCGTGCCCCGTTGCCGGATATGGCGAAAGGGCCGCAAAAGGCACCGGACTCTACCTGGAGCAGGGGCATCTGCTGCTTTCAAGGATGGTTCATGGGCCCCAAAAAAATAAAGAAAAAACATCCTGTTGTAAAATTAATGTTGAGGTTTTGCATCAACAATGACTTTCTGTGGGAAGGATCGCTTGACGGCGGCGAAAGCCGCTCCATGAAACCCTTTTAAAAAATGGAGAGTGCGCGATGACAGTGGTGGCAATTTTGGTTTGGCTCGTGATTCTGGTCGGAACCGCCTATTTGCTGAAAACCTTGATCTTCACCAAAAATCCCGGGACGGGGAAGGGTTGTTGCGCCGTCTGTGAAGGGAGCGATGGTGGGGAAGAGGGCGCCAAGGCGGCAGAATTCTCCAGTGACGTCATATCGAAAAAGAGGGCCCCGGTATCCGATGGGCGGAAGAAAAAATCCCCGGCCACCGAGGAAAAAAAGCCGGAGGGCGAGGAAGCTGAAGAATAGTTCCGGAACCCGCGCCAGCGGGTTTTTTTTGGGAAAGGGTTCCCGCCGGGAATCCAAAGGGCGTGATCAACACCGTCACAAGTCCCTGTGACTGCTCTCCCCAGACCTCCCAAAAGGGGGTGACTGAATGCTTCTGGTCGGAAGGAAGAGATGGAAAAGAGACTGTTGTCCGGAAATGAAGCTATCGCACGCGGCGCCTACGAGGCTGGAGTCACGGTGGCGGCCGGCTATCCCGGTACCCCCTCAACCGAAATACTCGAGGCTTTGAGCCGGCATCGGGATCAGGTTTATTGCGAGTGGGCCCCCAATGAAAAAGTGGCTTTCGAGGTCGCCGCCGGCGCCTGTCTGACCGGCGCCCGCTGTCTGGTGACGATGAAACATGTGGGCCTCAACGTGGCGGCCGATCCGCTGATGACCTTGGCCTACACCGGCGTGGTCGGAGGCCTGGTGGCCTGCGTGGCCGACGATCCCGGTATGCATTCCTCTCAGAACGAACAGGATTCCCGCCACTTTGCCCGTTTTGGCAAGGTGCCGCTGCTGGAGCCGGCTGATTCCCAGGAGGCGGCCGATTATACAAAGCTGGCCCTGGAACTTTCGGAACGGCACCGAACCCCCGTCCTGCTGCGCTCCACGACACGGGTCAGCCATTCGCGGGGACCGGTTTTGCTCGGTGAACGTCATCCCTCCCCCCTGAAAATCGGCTTCGAAAAAGACCCCCCCCGCTATGTTCCGGTGCCGATCTGGGGGCGCCAGATGCGACTGCGCCTGGAAGAACGCCTGAAAAAATTGGCAGCCGAGGCCGACGGTTCACCGCTTAATCGGATCGAATGGCGCGACCGGTCGCTGGGGATCATTGCCGGTGGAATCGCCTACCCCTATGTTCGGGAGGCCTTTCCGGAAGCCTCGGTATTGAAAATCGGCTGGACCTTTCCGTTCCCCGACGGCAGAATCCGGGAATTCGCCGCCGGCGTCAAGCAACTGCTGATTGTCGAAGAGTTGGACCCGATCCTTGAAGAGCATGTGCGGTCCCTCGGTATCGACTGTATCGGCAAGGAACTGGTGCCGGCCATCGGGGAGCTTTCCACCACCTTTCTGTCGGATGTCCGGCGGCAACTGGAAGGAAAAGGAAAATCGGCGCTAACCCCGTTCCCCGAGGCCTGCCTTGACATTCCGGCCCGGCCGCCGGTGCTTTGTGCCGGTTGCCCGCATCGGGGGATATTTTATGCCTTGGGGCGCTTTGACGTGGTGGTCACCGGAGATATCGGCTGTTACAGCCTGGCAACCTTCCCTCCCCTGAGCCGGATCGACACCATCCTCTGCATGGGCGGCGGAATCTCCATGGCCCACGGCATGGATCGGGCCGGAAATCCGCGGAAGGTGGTCGGCGTCGTCGGGGATTCCACCTTTTTCCATTCGGGCATCACCGGTCTTCTGGACATCGCCTACAATCAAGGGACCTCCACCATTATCGTCCTCGACAATCGCACCACGGCCATGACCGGCCATCAATGCCATCCCGGCACCGGCATGACCCTGATGGGAACCCAATCTCCCGTCATCTCCATCGAGGAGATCGGCCGCGCCTGCGGCATCGCCAACGTCGTCACCGTCAATCCCTACCGGCTTGAATCGGTTAAGGAGACCCTCAAAACAGCGCTTGAATCCGATCAGCCGTGGCTGATTGTCGCCAGGGCGGTTTGTCCCCTGGCCGCCAAGGCCAAAGTCGGTCCGGTGCTTCAGGTCAATCAAGAGCGCTGCATCGGCTGCGGGGCCTGTCTCAAACTCGGGTGTCCGGCCATTGAGGGGGGAACCGGCAAACCCCAGGTCAATCCTTTGCTGTGCATCGGCTGCGATCTGTGCCGCCAGGTTTGCCCCAAACAGGCCTACGAAGAAAGGAAAGGGGGCGCTGATGTCTGATACAGGGGTGGTCAGCGTGGTGCTGGCCGGAGTCGGCGGCCAGGGGATTCTCCTGGCCAGCGAAATCATCGCCGAAGCGGCCTTGCTTTCCGGTCTCGATGTCAAAACCAACGAGGTGCACGGCATGGCGCAACGGGGCGGCTCGGTGATCGCCCAGATCCGTTTCGGGCCAGAGGTGTTCAGCCCGCTGGTCCCGGAAGGGTCGGCGCGGGTATTGGCCGCGCTCGAAAAGATCGAGGCGTTGCGCTACTATCGGCATCTGGCCCCTGATGGGGTGGCGGTCGTCAGCACCCAGGAAATCATTCCGGTCAGCGTCTCCTCGGGACAGGCCGTCTATCCCGCGGATGCCGAGTTTCGCCTCAGGAAGGTCTTTCCCCGCCTGGTGCTGCTCGACGCCCTGGAGGTAGCCGGCGGACTCTCTTCGCCCCGATCGGCCAACGTGGTCGTCATCGGAGCCGTTTCCCATTTTCTCGGCTTGGGCGAGGAGGCCTGGATGGAAGCCTTGAAACGGCGCGTCAAACCCGCCTTCCTGGAAGCCAACCGGCGGGCCTTTGCGGCCGGCCGAGCCCTGGCCCAAGCCTGCCGATTCCTGTGAAGGCCGGAGAAAAGAGATGACCCGGGTCGCCTTCGTCAAGCTGGAAAAACCTGAAAAAGCCCGCTACTGCTGCCTGTTGGCGGAAAAATTTTTTCAGGAGGGACGGCGCGTCCTGGTCGTGGTACGGGATCAAGAACAGGGCCAGCAGCTCGACAAGTTCCTCTGGACCTGGCGCAAGGCGTCCTTTATTCCCCATCGTCTCGTGGCTGGAAACGGGGATCTCGATCCGGAACCGGTGCTCATCGCCGTTACCCCTCCTGCCGAGGGCCGCGGGGAGATCCTGATCATGGCCCGGCCTTGTCCCGTCGATTTCATCCGCGGTTTTGACCTGGCCTTCGATTTCGCCGAAGTTTACGATCCACAACTCCAAAACGAAAGCCGCCGCCGTTTCCTCCATTTTCGGGAAGCCGGACTTGACCCCTTCATGTATCAATAACGGCGGCGTTGAAAGCCTGATCCTCCTTCCGGAAACGCCCTTTCCGGGGCGGGAAATCCTCTGTGCCGGCCCGGTCCTGGAAAGGCTGGGGCGGTGGCGGGCCCGCGCCGGGGAAGTGTTCACGGTTTGCGATCCTCAGGGGCGTTTTTTCAGGGGCCGTTTGACCTTCCTGAATCCTTCCGAAGCCGGGCTGATGGTCTTTGCCCCTTTCCCCTTTTCCCCGGAATCCCCGCTTCGGCTCGATCTGTACCAAGCCTTGCCGCAGCGGGAGCGTTTTGAACTGATTTTGGAAAAGGCCACTGAACTCGGAGTATCCCGGATTGTTCCTTATGTGTCGGCCCATTCCATCACGCTGGAGGAACGGGATGCCCGCCAACGGAAATCTCATCGTTGGCCGGAATTGCTGTTGCGGGCCGCCAAACAGTGCCGGCGGGCCATGATCCCCGAGCTCTTCCCGGTCCTGGGCTGGACCGAGGCGCTGCGGGAGGCGGCCCGATCCGGCTGCCTTTTGATCTGCTCCGAGAAGGAGAGCGGCCACCGGCTGCGGGAACGGATCGAGGCCGCCGGCAAGCCCCGGCACGTTTCCCTCCTGGTCGGGCCGGAAGGGGGGTTTGACGCCGAGGAAATGGCTCTCGCCCAAAAAGAAGGCGGCCTTCCCGTTTCGCTCGGCGGCCGCATCCTTCGCACCGAAACGGCGGCCGTGCTTGCCGCCGCCCTGGTACAGCACCTTTTGGGGGATCTCGGGTGATCTTTTTTTGTTAAGGACCGGCTCGAAATGAGGATGAAAAATCTCAGTGTAGTGCTGGTGGAACCTCAGGGAGCGCTGAACATCGGCTCGGTCTGCCGAGTGATGATGAACTTCGGCTGTTCGGATCTGCGGCTGGTCAATCCCCAGGCCGATCCCTACAGCGAAGATGTGCGGCGCATGGCGTTGAAGGCCTTTTCCATCCTGGAGCAGGCCACCGTTCACGGCTCGTTGGAAAAAGCCCTGAAAGACTGCCTGATCGCTCTGGGGACCACCCGCCGATTCGGAAAATACCGCCAGGATTTCCTCCACCCCGACCAGGCCGCCTCTCTGATAGCGCCGGTTCTCGCCACCGGACGGGTCGCTCTGGTTTTCGGGCGCGAAGACAAGGGGCTTCGGACCGGGGAGCTCGATCTTTGCCAACGGCTCGTCACCATCCCCGCCTCCGAAGAATTTCCCTCCCTCAACCTCGCCCAGGCCGTGGGCCTTTGCCTTTATGAAATAGGCCGCGCCGTGGTGGCGTCATCAGGGAAACCGAACCAGGGGAAACGGCTCGCCTCCAACAACGAACTGGAGGAGATGTTTGGCCATATGGGCCAGGGGCTGCTGGAGTCCGGTTTTCTCAATCCGCAGAATCCCCATCACCTCATGCACACCCTCCGGCGGATTTTTGGGAGGGCCGGCCTCGACTCCAGGGAGGTGAGGATCCTGAGGGGACTGTGGCAACACCTGCGGTGGCTGGAAGGGGAGCGCCGGAAACTCTCCGGTGATGAAATAAAGTGACGGAACATCTTCCGGAGTTGGAGATCGAATCCCTGGCCTACAACGGCTATGGGGTGGGGAGATGGGAAGGAAAAGTGGTCTTCATCCCCCTGACCGCGCCGGGGGATCGGGTTCGATTCCGGATTCTTCAAGAGCAGAAAAACCTCTGTTTCGGGGAAATAGCGGAAATGGTTGCCCCTTCTTCCCAGCGGCGGTCCCCGCCGTGCCCCGTGTTCGGCCAATGCGGGGGCTGTCATTGGCAACACCTTCCCTATCCGATCCAGGTCGCCTGGAAGGAGTCGATTTTCAAGGATCAGCTCCGTCGCCACGGAGGGGTGGCCGAAAACGCTTTTTCCGCCGCGGTGGCGGCTCCGGCGGAATGGGGCTACCGGAGCCGGGTGCAGTTCAAATGCCGCCTGACCGAAAAGGGATTTGTGGCGGGTTTTTTTCGGCGCCAGAGCCATTTTGTGATCGACATCGTGGGATGTCCGCTGGCCGATCCGGTAATCAATGCCACCCTTGACCGCTGTCGCCGCCGAATCTCGGGTTTGGCCCTGGCCGACCGGATCCCCCAGATCGATATCTCTTCCGACGAGGAAGGGCGGGTGCGGGTGGTTGTCCACCAACTCTCCCAGGAGGCCAACCGGCTGGCGCAAACCCTTCGCCCCGAATGGGAAGGGGAGGGTGTTTCGGTGTACCTTCAGTCCGGGCGCAACCATACCCTGCGTCGTCTCGGCGGAGAGGATCGGCTGGCCCTTTTCCCTCTCCCCTCCCGGCGGGCGCTTCGTCTCGGCTACGAGGCCGGCTGTTTTTCCCAGGTCAATGCCGCCGCCAACCGGAACCTGGTCGCCGAACTGGTTTCACTGGCGGGCCTGACGGGGAAAGAGCGGGTTGTCGACCTCTTTTGCGGCGTCGGCAACCTCACCTTTCCGCTGGCTCGCAGCGCCGGTGAAGTCATCGGGATCGAAAATTACCCGGCCGCCGTGGAGTCGGCGCATCGCAACGCCGCCGCCAACGGCATCGGGAATGTCCGCTTTTTTCAAGGGGATGCCAATCGGGAGGGCAATCTGTTGGACACCTTGGGAAAAATCGACCTGGCCGTTCTCGATCCCCCCCGTGAAGGGGCTTTCCGGGCCATCAAAAGCCTGCTCCGACTCCAGGTGCCGAGAATTCTCTACGTTTCCTGCAATCCTTCGACCCTGGCCCGCGACCTGGTCCCCCTGCTCCACGCGGGATACGAGGTGACCCTCGCCAGGGCCTACGACTTTTTTCCCCAAACCTTCCATATCGAAGGCCTGGTTCATCTTCAACGGAGGAGCAAATCCCCCGGCTCGGAGCCAAAGGGATAAAAGGGCTTCGGGCGGTTATTTTTATCCTTGCTTTTTCCCGGCTTCAATGTTAGAAAAAAAGATGTTTTGGGTAGTCGTAAAAGTGAGTTGCACGCTCACTTTTTTTTATTCCTGCGGTTAAATTTTAAAAACGGCCATGACATTCGGGAACAAGGGAGAAATCGTCGCCCAAGTGGTCCGGCTGGCATCCCCGGTTCTTGAGGAAAAGGGTTTGGAACTGGTGGACGTGGAGCTTCGCCGCGAGCAGCGTGATCTGGTTCTAACCCTTTTTATCGACCGAGAGGGGGGGGTAACCCTCGACCACTGCGCCGATGTGAGCCACGAGGTCGGAACCCTGTTTGATGTCGAGGAGATCATCAGCGGCCCTTACCGGCTCGAGGTTTCCTCCCCAGGGCTTGACCGTCCCCTCAAAAAGCTAACCGATTTCGAGCGGTTTTGCGGACATCCGGTCAAAATCAAGACCAAGTTTACCTGTGACCCCGATGGTTCCGGACACCCACGGAAGACCTTTCGGGGGCGGATTGGCCGGATTGATGGGAACCGTGTCCGGCTGCTGATGGAAGGGAAAAACGGGGAAGAGGTCGATTTTCTTTTTGAGGAGATCGAAAAGGCGAATCTTGAATTCTAGCTTGGCCTTCATGTTCCCTTGGTTGTTTTATTAGGGATTTATCAAGAGATTCCATTCGGGGACTCCAAAGAGATATTAACTTGACCAACCGGCGCCGCGTGAATGAAACGATTTTTTGCGGAGCTGTCAACATCGGGACGGGGTTTGGGGGATGACAATCAATCTGAACCATATCATTGA
The DNA here is from genome assembly GCA_016926265.1 of Deltaproteobacteria bacterium. GTDB lineage: Bacteria > Desulfobacterota > Desulfuromonadia > Desulfuromonadales > JAAYDE01 > JAAYDE01. The sequence continues at coordinate 69,948 of JAFGOW010000217.1, forward strand.
TCAGGTCGTGAAGGACAAAGGCGTCAACCGTGGAGTCCTCATTGAAGCTCTCGAATCGGCGGTATTGTCGGCGGCCAACCGGAAGTACCGCAACACACGCGATCTCGAAGCCCATTACAACCCGGAAATCGGCGAGGTGGAAGTATTCGAGTTCGTCACCGTGGTGGAGGAGGTCGAGGACTCCTACAAACAGATCCATCTGGAAGAGGCCAGGGAATCCGATCCCGACGTCCAGATCGGAGATGAACTGGGGATGAAAATCGATGCCTCCAATTTCAGCCGGATCGCCGCCCAGACCGCCAAGCAGGTTATTATCCAGAAGGTTCGGGAAGCCGAAAGGGAAGGGGTTTTTAACGAATTCAAGGACCGTGTCGGGGAACTCGTCAACGGCATTGTCCGCCGCTACGAGCGCGGGGATCTGATCGTCGATCTCGGCAAGGCGGAAGCGATTCTCCCCCACCGTCAACAGGTTTTTCGCGAAAGCTACCGCCAGGGAGACCGGGTGCGGGCTTACATCGCCGAAGTCAATCTCTCCGTCAAGGGCCCCCAGATCGTCCTCTCCCGGACCCACGAAGGGCTCGTCGCCGCCCTTTTTGCCTCCGAAGTACCTGAAATTTCAGAAGGAATCGTCGAACTCAAAGGGGTTTCCCGCGAACCCGGCAGCCGAACCAAGATTGCGGTCTTTTCCCACGACCGGGACGTCGATCCCGTCGGGGCCTGTGTCGGAATGCGCGGCAGTCGTGTTCAGAATGTGGTCACCGAACTGCGCGGCGAGAAAATCGACATCATCCCCTGGTCCGACGATATTGCCCAGTTTGCCTGTTCGGCTCTGGCCCCCGCCGAAGTGACCAGGGTTTACGTCGACAAGGGAGAGCGGTCCCTGGAGATCATCGTTCCCGACGACCAGCTCTCCCTCGCTATCGGCAAAAAAGGGCAGAATGTCCGGTTGGCGGCCAAGCTGGTCAACTGGCGCATCGACATTAAAAGTGAATCCCAGGCCGCCGCTGCGGCTCAGGCTTCCAATGAGGAACCGGCTTCCCTCGGATACGTGGTTGATCCGCTTCAGGAAGAACGCCCGACCCCGCCTCCCGTTTCGGAGGGTACTTCTGAGCCCCCGGCCTCGGTAGCCGTCCCCGAGGAGAATTCCGTGACGGCCGAAGCCGATGACGGTGAGTGATTCCGAAATTCGGCCCCCAAGCCCGTTTCCTGCCGGGCAGGGTGTGACGAGAACCTGTCTGGGGTGCCGAAAGGGTTTTCCCCAGGGGCAACTGGTGCGGTTCGTATTGGCGCCCGATGGGGAGCTGCTGGTTGACTACCGGAAAAAACTGCCGGGGCGTGGAGCCTATACCTGTCCCAGTCAGGAATGCATCCGGGAGGCGGTGGCCCGCAAGCAGTTTCAACGCAGCTTTCGGGTAGCGCCGCGGGAAATCGATCTCGATCGGTTGCTGGCCGATCTTAAGGACCAGATTCTCAAACGGGTTCTCAGTCTTTTGGGAATGGCCCGGAAATCCTCCCAGGTGGTCCTGGGGAGCAACTTGGTGGTCGCCGGGTTGACAGGTGGGGAGCGTTTTCAACGGCTCTTTCTCGCAACCGATATGTCCTTGGATATCGCTGCCAAGGTAAGGTATAAAGCGGAGGGTTGCGGAATTCCCTGGCACTCCTTTTTCGACAAGGAAACCATGGGGCGGATTTCGGGAAAAAGCGAATGCAGCGTCATCGCGGTTACGAACCGCCCCTTGGCCGATGCCATGGGGTTGGAGATTTCGAGACTGCAGCATATTTCAGGGGAAAGTTGATGGGGAAAATTCGAGTTTACGAACTGGCGCAGAAGCTGGGGATGGACAACAAGGCTTTGATGGAAAAACTCACCGGTCTGGGGATCGATGTCAAAAGCCACATGAGCGTTCTGGAGGAGGATGACCTTCAGAAAATCCAGGCTGGACCGGCGCCCGAAGCAACCGGGGAAAACAAATACGTTGAAAAACGCGTTTCCCAGGAGATTATTCGGAGAAGGCGGAAAGAACCCGCGGCTCCTCCCAGCACCGAGGCCCTTGCCCCAACCGAGCCTGCCACCGTCCCTGAAACCCCCGTTATCCCGACTGCTCCAGCGCCGGAGATCCTTGAAGCCGAAGAGGCGACCGTTTCCCCCGAAACCATCGCCCTGTCTGGTGAAGAACACCCTTCCATTTCCGAGCCCGCCGCGGCGTCCCTCCCTGAGGCCAAACCGGAACCGCCATCGGCCCCTGTCGGCGAACAAAAAGGCGCGGCTTCCGAACCCCTTCCGGAAACACCACCCCCGGTCAAGGAAGAACCCGCCCCGCCAACCGGACCGATCCTCTTTACCCCAGCCAAAAGAACTTCCAAACCCAGTTCGGGGACAGCCCGAATCCTGGGGCGGGTGGACTTGGGACGCTCAGTTGAAAAACCAAAACCGGTCATTTCAGCCCCGGTCGCGGTTCCGGAGATGCCGACCGGAGAAGGAGAAGCCAAAAAAGCCGCCGTCAAAGGGGGACGTTCCCTTCCTCCCGAGGTCGAACAGCAGAAAAAAGCTCCGTCCAAAAACCTCCGTGGCGAACGAAAAAAACAAAAAATCCGGGTGGTCGATATCGCTTCCGAACTGGAGGTTGAGGAGGAGCCGACTCCCGTCCAGCCGGAGCGCCGGGAAATCTTCGAGCCCAAACGCATGGATCGCTCGTCACGTGGGCGTCGTGGCTCCAGACAGCTTCTGAAAAAGACCGAAGTCACGGTACCCAAGGCCATCAAAAGGATTATCCGCATCAGCGATGTGATCACGGTGGGAGAACTGGCGAAACGAATGGGGATCAAGGCAAACGAGCTGATCAAGTTGTTGATGAAGCAGGGGAGCATGGTCACCATCAATCATCCCCTCGATTTCGATACCGCCGCCATCCTGGCTTCCGAATTTTCCTATGAAGTCGAGAACGTTGCCTTTGACGAGGAGAGCATCCTCAAGCACCAGCAGATTCGTGAACCCGAGGAAGGCGAAGCCGCCGACAATCTCCAGCTCCGGCCCCCCGTTGTCACCATCATGGGGCACGTTGACCATGGCAAGACCAGCCTTCTGGACGCCATCCGGACCACCAACGTGATCGCCCAGGAAGCGGGAGGCATTACCCAGCATATCGGAGCCTACCAGGTCGAGTTGAAAGGGAAGAAGATCTGCTTCCTGGACACCCCCGGCCATGAAGCCTTTACTTCCATGCGCGCCCGCGGTGCCAAAGTGACCGATATCGTGGTTCTGGTCGTGGCCGCGGATGACGGGGTCATGCCGCAGACCGAAGAGGCTATCAACCATTCCAAAGCGGCCGGAGTGCCGATTATCGTCGCCATCAACAAGATCGACAAGGCAGAAGCCAACCCCGACCGTGTCAAGCAGGGGCTGACCGAATTCGCTCTGGTCCCGGAGGAATGGGGGGGCGAAACCATCTTTGTCGAAGTCTCGGCCAAAAAACAGCTCAATCTGGATGAACTTCTGGAGATGATCCTGCTTCAGGCCGAGGTGATGGAACTCAAAGCCGATCCCGCCAAGCGGGCCAAGGGAACGATCGTAGAAGCCAGGCTCGATAGGGGTCGGGGCGCCGTGGCCACGGTTCTGGTACAGGAGGGAACTTTGCGGGTCGGCGACCCGGTGGTGACAGGGATTCACTACGGACATGTCCGGACCATGGTCAACGATCGCGGTGACCGGCTTCTTGAAGCCGGACCTTCCACCCCCGTTGAGATAACCGGCCTTTCCGGAGTTCCCGATGCCGGCGATAATTTCTATTGCCTCGAAGATGAAAAAGCGGCCAAGGAAGTGGCGCTTCATCGTCAGCAGAAGATCCGCGAAGCGGAAATGGCCAAAACCTCCAAGATTTCCCTTGAACAGCTCTATGCCCGGATCAAGGAGGGGGGCGTCAAGGAACTCAACGTCATTCTCAAGGCCGATGTCCAGGGCTCCGTGGAAGCGGTAAGGGATTCGCTCACCAAACTGACCACCACCAACTGCCGGTTGTCGGTCCTTCACTCGGGGGTGGGGGGCATCACCGAAACCGATGTCTCGCTGGCTTCCGCCTCCGACGCCATCATCCTGGGTTTCAACGTCCGACCTGAAACCAAGGCGGCTGCTCTGGCCGAGGCCGAAGGAGTCGATATCCGCCTTTACAACATCATCTACGATGCCGTCAACGATATCCGCGACGCCATGGAAGGGTTGCTGGCGCCGACCTATCGGGAGAAGGAACTGGGGCGTGTGGAGATCCGGGAAGCCTTCCATATTTCCAAGGTGGGAACGGTGGCCGGCTGTTATGTCTTGGAAGGGAAGGTTCAGCGCAATGCCCAGGTCCGCCTGGTGCGGGACAACGTAGTGGTCTGGAAGGGGAAGATGAGTTCCCTGAAACGTTTCAAGGACGACGTCCGGGAAGTAGCCAGCGGCTACGAATGCGGCATCGCCCTGGACGGCTATAATGATATCAAACCCGGCGATATCATAGAGGTTTTCGAAATGGAAGTAATCAAGACCAAGCTGGGAGGAAGCGTTTAATCGCGGTGGTGGTCGGGGTGTTGCGGCTGGAGCTTTTGCTCCATGCACCGCAAAATCTTAAGGAAAAACGGGCTATCGTCCAGAAGCTTTTGGGACGGTGTCGAGCCCGTTTTCCCGTTTCGGCGGCCGAGGTGGATCACCAGAATCTCTGGAAGCGGTCAACCCTCGGCTTTGCCGTGGTTGAGCAGAGCGAAAAGGAAATCGATCCTTTGTTCGCCAAAATCGAAGGGGAGATTTTGGCGGCGGGATTGGCCGACATCACCGCCAGGGATCAGGAATTCCTCCATTATTGAGACAGGAGTCCGGTTTGGGCACCAGACGGCCCCAACGCATCGGCGAGCAGATCCAGAAGGAGATATCCGCGCTCCTTAACAAGGGGTTGAAGGATCCTCGGGTCGGCTTCGTCACCATCACCGGCGTCGAGGTGACGCCCGATCTCCATCTGGCCAAGGTCTTTTATACGGTGCTTGGCGATGAAAACGTGCGCCGAAACACCGAACGGGGCCTCAAAAATGCCGTCCCATACCTTCGCCATGAGTTGGGACGCCGCATTCGGCTCCGCTATACCCCCGATCTGGCGTTTATTTTTGATTCCACCCTGGATTACGGCGAACGCATCGAAACCCTGCTGCGCCAAGCTGCCGCCACCCGGAGCGAGGATGATTCGGAAGATTCTGGAAGCGATTGAAAGCAATGGCCGCTTTTTGGTGGCCGCCCACCGCAACCCCGACGGGGATGCCATTGCCTCCACCTTGGCCCTGGGAAACGCCCTCAGGGAAATGGGGAAGGAGACAACGACCTTCAACGCCGACCCGGTGCCGTCGTCCTATCTCTTTCTCCCCGGCGCCGACGCCATGGTCCAACAGGTTTCCGATCGCCCTCAGTTTTTCGAAGTCGGTTTCATCCTTGATTCCGGGGAGTTGAGCAGGGCCGGGGACTATCTCAAGGATCGATGCCGGACCCTTGTCAATATCGATCACCACCGCAATGCGGAGGTTTTCGGAGCAATCAATTACCTCGACCCCGACGCCAGTTCCACCGGCATCCTGATCCACCGTCTTCTGAAAAATTACCCCCGTTATCGATTTTCCAGCGCCGTGGCAACCTGCATCTATACCGCCATTCTTTCCGATACGGGCTCCTTCCGTTTTGCAAACACCGACAAAGAATCCTTTCAGGTCGCCGCCGAGCTGCTCGATTACGGCATCGATCCTTGCCAAATCGCCAGTCACCTTTATGAGAACCAGGAAGCCCGGATTTATCAGCTTCTGGGGCAGGCCCTTTCTTCTCTCAAACTGTCCCAAGGCGGGCGGGTCGCCTCCATTTCCGTTTCTTTGGAAGAGATGGAAAAAACCGGCACCAGCCCGGTCCATACCGACGGTTTCATTAACTATCCCCGCTCCATTCGAGGCGTGGAGGTGGCGTTGTTTTTCCGCCAGGACCAACCCAACCTGTTCAAAGTTGGATTCCGCTCCCGCAAGGGAATCGATGTCGGATCTTTGGCGAGAAGTCTTGGCGGCGGAGGTCATGCCAATGCTTCCGGGGCCACGCTGGAAGGTTCTCTCCATGAAATCCAGGAAAAGGTCCTGGCCCGCCTCGACGCCCTGCTCTCCGCCACCGCATGAACGGTTTTCTGATCATTGACAAACCTTCGGGGCTGACCTCCCACGATGTGGTGGCTCAAGTCCGGCGTTTGATCGGGGTCCGCCGCATCGGCCATCTCGGCACCCTGGATCCTCTGGCCACCGGAGTTTTACCCCTGGCGGTCGGGCAGGCCACCCGCCTGGCCGAGTTTCTTTCCACAGTCGAAAAAGGCTATGCCGCGACTCTCAAACTGGGTGAGGAAACCGATACCCAGGACTCCGAAGGCCGGGTTCTCGCCAGCGCCACCATCCCTCCCCTGAACCGGGAACGGATTGACGAGGTGTTTCGTTCCTTTGTCGGTACCCTCGCCCAGGTGCCGCCGATGTTTTCGGCCGTAAAAAAGGGCGGCACCCCCCTCTATCGCCTGGCACGCAAAGGGTTGGAGGTGGAGAGAGCGGCGCGGCCGGTGACGATCCATGACCTCATCATCATCGATGTCGATCTTCCTTTTATCCGTTTCGAGGTGGTCTGTTCCAAGGGAACCTATGTCCGGACCTTGTGCCGGGACTTGGGGCTGGCATTGGGAAGCCTCGCCCATATGACCTGCCTGCGGCGGACTCGTTGCGGACTATTCACCCTGGAAAATTCCGTCTCCTTGGATGATCTGAAACGGCAGGCCGCCTGCGGAAAGGTGGCTTTGCTGCCCTTGGAGATGGGGCTCCGTGAGTTTTCCCGGCTGGAAGTGACGCCGGAAGGCGAAGACCGGCTTGGATTCGGCATTCCACCCCTTCTTTCGCATCTTGAGGGGCCGGTATCCTGCGGGGAGGGGGAGATCGTTGCTTTGATGAAGGGGGCGCGATTATTGGCGGTGGCCCGTTTCGCCCCCCTGCGCCATCTTGAAAAACGGGGCGATTTTGAACTGCTCAAGGTTTTCGGGTTGCCATGAAGAGGCCTGTTGCCATGAATTGGCCTTTACTTTGGCTTGATTCCATGCTACTTAATGGCATTCTGAAGGGGTTGAATAACCCTCTGTAAAACCGGTACAAAAATCACTCAAAGGATGGAACAAGGAGGCAAAAAGGTGCGGGAAGTTGAACGGAAAAAGGAAATCATTGAAAAATACAAAATTCATGAAAAGGATACCGGCTCCCCCGAGGTTCAGGTGGCTCTGCTGTCGGACAGGATCAGTTACCTGACCGATCATTTCCGGACCCACCAGAAGGACCACCATTCCCGTCGCGGTCTGCTTAAGATCGTCGGGCAACGGCGGCGTCTTCTTGACTACCTGAAAAGCAAGGATGTCGAGCGTTACCGGACGCTGATTCAATCCTTGGGTATCCGGAGATAGAGACGGGATGGGGAGCGGTTCTTATCCAGAATCGAGAATCGCCCCCGTCATATTTTCCAGATCGGCATGCTGTGGGAGGCTGTCCAGAGAGAGAGTCCCGAATCTTCCCGAAAGGGGATTGGGATTTTGTCTCAGGCCATCCTCCTTCAGCTTTTTGGGGTTTCCAAGTAACCTCACCAGCAACACTCATCGCAAAGGATGGAAAGATGGCATTCTTCAAAGAAGAAATTGAATTCAACGGAAAACGTTTCAGCATTGAAACCGGCAAGGTAGCCCGCCAGGCCGACGGCGCCGTGGTGGTCACCTGCGGGGAGACCATGGTCCTGTGCACCGTGGTGGCCTCCAAAAAATTGCGGGAAGGGCAGGATTTTTTCCCGCTCACCGTCAACTACCAGGAAAAATTTTATGGAGGGGGACGGATTCCCGGTTCTTTTTTCCGCCGCGAGCGCGGCGCCACGGAGCGGGAGACCCTGATCTGCCGTCTTATCGACCGCCCCTTGCGGCCGCTGTTCCCTAAAGGATTCCTCTACGAAACCCAGATCATCCCCGCCGTAATTTCCCTGGACCGGGTCAACGACCCCGACACCTTGTCCGTTATCGCCGCCTCGGCCGCGGTGACGATCTCGGACATCCCTTTTGGGGGTCCGGTGGCCGTTGTCCGCGTCGGGCGCATTCAAGGGGAGTTCGTCGCCAACCCCGCCATTCAGCAGATGGCCGAATCGGATCTGGATATCGTGGTGGCCGGCACCCGGGATGCCGTCCTCATGGTGGAAGGGGAAGCCTCCTTCGTGCCCGAGGAAGAGATGCTGGAAGCGATCTTCTTCGGCCATAAGGCCTTGCAACCCCTGATCGATATCCAGGAACGCCTGCGGGAAGCGGCCGGGAAACCGAAGCGGGAGTTTCTGATGGTCGAAAAGGATCCTGCCTTGGAAAAGCGGATCGCCGAACTGGCGGAAGGCGGACTCAACGAAACGGTTCGTATCCGCGCCAAGCAGGAGCGTTATGATTCCGTGGCCAAATTGCGCGACGAAGTGATCGCCGCCCTGGGTCCCGAGTATGAGGAACGCCAGGCGGAGGTGCAGGAATTGTTCGGCGCCCTGCACAAAAAAATCATGCGGCGCATGGTTGTGGAGGAAGGGGTGCGCATCGATGGCCGCGACCTGAAAACCGTCCGGCCCATAACCTGCGAAACGGGGGTGCTCCCCCGCGCCCACGGCAGCGCCCTTTTCACCCGCGGCGAAACCCAGGCCCTGGTGGCGGTGGCCCTAGGCACTTCCGAGGATGAACAGCGCATCGACGACGTCCAGGAAATGAGTTTCAAAAAGTTCATGCTTCACTATAACTTTCCGCCCTTCTGCGTCGGTGAAACCAGTAATCGTCTCTTTCCCGGCCGGCGCGAAATCGGCCACGGCATGCTGGCCGAGCGGGCACTCTCCAAGGTATTGCCCGACCATGACAAGTTCCCCTACACGATCCGCATCGTCTCCGACATCCTGGAATCCAACGGGTCTTCCTCCATGGCTACGGTCTGCGGAGGGTCTTTGGCCCTGATGGATGCCGGCGTGCCGGTTTCCGGTCCGGTGGCTGGTATCGCCATGGGGCTCATCAAGGAAGAGGAACGGGTGGCCATTCTGACCGATATTTTGGGGGACGAGGACCATCTGGGGGATATGGATTTTAAAGTTGCCGGCAATCAGGATGGGGTGACCGCCCTCCAGATGGACATCAAGATCGGTGGAGTCAACCGCGACATCATGCGCGGCGCTCTGGCCCAGGCACGGGAGGGGAGGCTGCATATCCTTGAACGGATGGGGGCAACCCGCGCCGTGGCCAAAGAGGAACTTTCCCCCTATGCGCCACGCATCACCACGATCTTTGTGAAATCGGATCAGGTCCGGACCGTGATCGGAACCGGCGGCAAGAATATCCGCGGCATCATCGAAGCGACTGGCTGCACCATCGACATCGAGGACGACGGACGCATCAATATCGCCTCCGTCGATGGCGAAGCCTGCAAGAAGGCAATCCGCATGATCCGCAACCTGACCCAGGAAGCCGAGGTCGGCAA
>JAFGOW010000218.1 GCA_016926265.1 Deltaproteobacteria bacterium
TCGACCAGGATCAGGTCGGAGAGCACCATCTCATCCTCGATGCTTTCCAGGTCGGAGATCGGACTCGGCTCCCCCATCAGGTCGGAGTGGAAATTGCGCACCACCACCGCCAGGGCGTCGGTGATGCGAGCCGCCTGCACCAGTTCGGGGGGAAAACCGGCTTTGTCGCTGTGACGGGCGACACCGGCAAAATCGATGAACTCCACGGTGGCGTGGACGGTTTTGCGCGGCTTGAACATCCCCGTCAGGCGGGTGACCCGTTCGTCTTCCACGTTGACCACCGCCAGATTCGGTTCGGCCCGGGCGTTGGAGTAATCCGCCACCTCCGCCTCGGAGCGGGTGAGGGCGTTGAAAATGGTGGTCTTCCCCGAGTTCTGCAATCCGATGATGCCGATCTTCATGACTTTTGTTCCTGTGACAGAGGTGACTCCGCCGGGCGAGGCCGGTCCTATCAGCCGGCGCCCAGGCCTGTTTCCGTCTGCCCCGCAGCCGCATGGCAGGCCGGGCAGATTCCCCAGCAATTGAGTTGATAGCCGGTGATCCGATAGTCGCTGCGGGCCGCCAGCCTGGCGCCGATATCCTTGAGCTCCGGGATTTCGAGATCCTCGATGCGGTGGCAGAATCGGCAGATGAAGTGGGGATGGGGAAAGGGATCGCGGCCGTCGTAATGATTGCTGCCATCCCCGAAACTGAACTCGATCAGTTCCCCCATCTCTTTGAGCAGGGAGATGGTTTTGTAGACGGTGGCGATGCTGGTGGTGGGGAAATCCCCTTTGACCTTCGCGAAGATCTGCTCGACGCTGGGATGGAGACGGCTCGAAGCAAGGACATGGAGGATGGCGAGCCGCTGGGGAGTGATCCGGCAATCCTGGCCGCGCAGTTTTTCCACCAGTTCCTGAACACGCGTTTCAACGGTTTTCATAAGCTCCTCGGAAGAAAAAGAATGATCGCTGGCCGTGGTCCGGTTGCCGGTGAACGAAGGGGGAATTGTAACAGAACTTATTAATTTTTTCTTTCTGTTTTTCCCGGCCAAGCCAAATTTTTTCCGGAGCGGCGGCCCGGCTTTCAGGGGACACCGCCTCCACAGCAACCGATCAGACCCTCACTTCCGTCGCTCTTGAAGGGCATGAATCAAAGCCTCGACCACGCTTGCGGGCAGAATCCGGCTGGAGAGCAGTTCCTCGCGGCTTGCGCCCAGCATACCTGCGACACTGCCGAAACGCCGCAACAGCGCCCGACGCCTTTGGGGCCCGATGCCGGGGACCTCCTCCAGAACGGAATGGAGGGCGGATCGCCCCCGTATCCTGCGATGCCGGAGGACGGCGAAACGATGCGCCTCATTGCGCAGTTTTTCAAGCAGAAAAAGTGCCGCCGAACCTTCCGGAAGCACCATCGCCTGAGGCCGGCCGGGGCGGAAGAAACGCTCTCCCGTGCGCTCCACCGTGGCCGCCAGCGGATCTGAAAGCACCCGGTCCTTGGCGATCCCGGCCACCTCGACGCGCTCCTCCAGCTCCAGTTCCTCAAGTACTTTGCCCACCGCCGAAAGCTGCCCCTTGCCGCCGTCGATGAGAATGAAATCGGGCAGACTCTCCTCGCGTTTTCCCCTTGTCAGGCGCCGCTTCAGCACTTCGGCCAGGGAGGCGTAATCATCGGCGCCGGTGACGGTCCGGATGCGGAACTGCCGGTATTCCCCCTTGTCCGCTTCGCCACAGACGAACACCGCCATGCTCCCCACCGCCCCTTCTCCCTGAAGGTTGGAGATGTCGAAACATTCCATGCGCAGCGGCAGCCGCCTGAGGCCGAAAAAGTCGCGGATCTCGGCCAGCACCTGTTCCCGGGCCTCGCGCCGGCTCCCCCGCTTCCGGAATGCTTCGGCGGCGTTGCGCTCCGCCAGACGCACCAGCTCCAGCAGTTCTCCACGCTTCGGCGTCCGCACCGCAACGCGGCGCCCTTTCCGCTCGCTCAGCCAGTCGGCCAGGGCCTCGTTCCCTTCCGGGACGAAGCTCAGCAGCACCTGATCGGGAATCAGCGCCCCGCCATCATAATACTGTTGCAGGAAAGCGCCCAGCAGCTCCTCCCGGTCCAGCCGCCACTCCAGGGTGAAATCGCGCCGGCTGACCAGCTGCCCGCCGCGAATGAAGAGTACGGCGATGGTCACCTCTCCCCCCTCCAGGTGCAGGCCGATGACATCGAGATCCCGCCCCGGAGCGCCGGCCACCTTCTGCCGTTCCGTCATCGATCGCAGCGCCTGGATCTGGTCCCGCAACGCCGCGGCTTCCTCGAACCGCATCTCGGCCGCGGCTTTTTTCATCTGGTCCGCCAGCAGGGCCGTCGCCTCGTGGATCTTCCCGGACAGAAAGGCGATCGCCCCATCCACCAACCGCCGGTAGTCCTCGGCGCCGATCTTGCCGTGGCAGGGGGCGCTGCACTGGCCGAGCTGATAGTAGAGGCAGGGCCGGCTGCGGCGGCCGCAGCGCTTCATGGGATAATGGCGCAGTGGAAACAGGCGGTAGATCCGCTTCAGGGTCTGGCGCACCTCACTGCTGGAATGGAACGGGCCGAAGTAGCGGGCGCCGTCCTTTTTGACGCGGCGCACGATCTGGAAGAAGGGGAACTCCTCGCGGGGATCGAGGCGCAGCGAGACATAGGTCTTGTCGTCCCGGAGCCGAATGTTGAAGCGGGGACGATGGCTTTTGATCAGGGTGTTTTCGAGCAGCAGCGCTTCCTTCTCGGTGTCGGTGACGATGGTGTCGATGCGGCGCACCTTGTCGAGCAGGAACCGGACCTGGAACCGGGAGTCAGCGCCCCCCTGGTAGCTGCGCAGCCGGGCGCGAAGGTTCTTGGCCTTGCCGACGTAGAGCACGGCGCCCTGTCCATCCTTCATCAGATAGACACCGCAGGAGGCGGGGAAAGCGCCGAGGTCCGCAAGCGGAGCCGCAGCGCCGGAGGTCTTGGTCCGATCCCTGTCCGAATCCAACATTTTGCCGTGCTTGCCTCGCCGCCGGGCTCTTGCCCCGACTGGACTTTGACCGTGAGGGGTTTAACCTTAACAACAGATTTCAAACAGGATGATTGTAAGGGAGGGAGATTGCCGCTGGCAAGGTCCCGGCGCTTAAGGAGGCCCGATTGCTCCCCCCAGACACCCGTTCCCATTCCCAAGGAGGAAAACCATGATGGATATCTACCAGGCGATAGCCGCCCGCAGAAGTGTGAGGGCCTTCCTCGACCGGGAGCTCCCCGAAGAGGTATTGAACCGGCTGCTGGAAGCGGCGCGCCTCGCCCCTTCCGCCAAGAACTTCCAGGAATGGCGTTTCGTGGTGGTCCGGGAACGGACCATGCGCCAGCAACTGGCCAGGGCGGCCAAGGGACAGAGCTTCGTCGGGGAGGCGCCGGTGGTGCTGGCCTGCTGCGCGGAAACCGAGGGGTATGTCATGACCTGCGGCCAGCTCTGCTACCCCATCGATCTCGCCATCGTCGTCGATCACATCACCCTCTGCGCCGCGGCCGAGGGTCTGGGCACCTGCTGGATCGGCGCCTTTTACGAAGAGGAGGTCAAGAAACTGCTCCGGATCCCCCCCCAGATCCGGGTGGTGAGCCTGCTCCCCATCGGCTACCCGGCCGACACCGCCCCCGCTTCGAAGAACCGCCTGCCGTTGGCGAAGATCGTACACCGCGAAACCTGGTGAGGCGCCGAAAGCCGCGGCTGCCGGCGGGACGCGGTCAGGAGGGAGCCGCTTTGCCGGCGCGGAAGAATACGCGGTTTTTCCCCTCCCCTTTGGCCTGATACATGGCGCTGTCGGCGTCGCGAAGCAGATCGGCCGCTTCCGCAGGATCCCCGGCCCCCATGATCCCCCCGACACTGGCCGTTGCCTGGAGCATCCGGCCCTCGATGTCGATGGGGCGGGAGATCTCCTGGATCAGCCGCTCCGCCACCTCGCGGGCCTCCTCCTCGCAGGACAGATCGGCCAGCAGCACCGCAAATTCATCCCCTCCCAGCCGGGCGACGGCATCATCGGGGCGAACGGCTGCCAGCATCCGCTTCGCCACTGCGGTCAGATAACGGTCTCCGAACAGGTGCCCCCAGGTATCGTTGATGGCCTTGAAATCGTCCAGGTCGATCATCAGCACGGCGAATCGGGCCTCGGGATTCCGGCCTTGGGCCTTGATTTTTTTGGATAGGGCCTCCATGAAGGATTTGCGGTTGGGAAGCCCGGTCAGAAAGTCTTCCAGAGCCATGCGCCGGATATCCTCCTCATACCGTTTGCGGTCGGTGATATCCATGACAAAACCCTCCCAGTAGAGAATCCGCCCCGTGCCGTCGCGTTCCATGCGGCTGGAGATGGAGACCCAGATTTTGTCACCGCTGTTTTTGACGAATTCCGTCTCCCGATAATTGAAGCGGCGGTTCTCCCCGGCCCCCGCGGAATCGGCATGTTCCGGCAAACCGGTAAAAAGGGAGCTGTCGAAGACGGTGTCGGCCAGCAACGCCGCGGGGCTTGCGTACCCCAGCAACTCGGCCAGCTTGGGATTGGCCAACAGCAGCCGGCCGTCGGCAGCAAGGCGGAAAATACCCACCACCGCCTCATCGAAAAGCCGCCGGTACTCCCTCTCGGCCCGCACCCGCTCCCGCCGCGCCTGACTGAGATCGAGGGTCCGGGTCAGCACCATCCTCTCCAGATCCAGGGTGCGCAGGTTGAGATCCCGGTTCAGAGCAATCAAAAAACGATTGTCCCGGCGGTAAAGAAAGATGAAGGGGACGCTCATCAACAAAAAAACCATCCCGATGCCGAGGTTGAAGAGATTGCGCCGCCACAGCAGCTGATTGAAATCTTTTATTTTCAGGTCGGCGCAGGCCAGATAGGATCTGCCCAGTTCGGTGACCTCGGGGTAGGCCACGGAACGGAACTCCCCCCACTGGTCGGCATAGCTGACAAAACGGGTCTGTTTTCGCTCGAAGGCCTCCACGAATGCGGCAGGAATGTCGTCGTAGGGATAGAAAAACCAGGACTCTTTGCGCCGCGCTTCCTCTTCCGTGACGGTCGGAGCGGTAAAATAAAATTTTCCCTTCCACGCCACCAGCGTATAGACGTAGACAAACCCGGATTCCTTGGCAAACGCATTGATCCGCCGCCGGTTTTCCAGCTCCTCGGCGAAAGAGATGGCATCGGGAGCCACCGCCCGGTCGTGAAAATCAGGGCGCAGCATGTGTTTGAGGCTCTTGGCGGCCACCAGCAGCCGCTGGTCGAAGCTTTCCAGCAGTTCCCGTCTCTCGCTCAGGAAGCTGACAAAAAGGAACATCCCCACTCCCATCAGATAGGCGAGGTAGAGGAGAAGATAAAGGCGTTTCCGCACCCGGAAAGAAAGATCCTTGTCAGCGGCCATCGAAATCCTGGGTGAATCACTGTTTTCCTGATATGTTACCATCGAAATCCCTTCAAACGGGACCAGGGCGGACGGAGTCCGCCGCCAGCCCTGAACATCTCTATTCTTGCCAATTTCGGGCCATTTCTCCCTCCCCTTTATTTTTTCTTGTCGCTGTGGCAGAATCGGCACTTGCGGATCGGGCCAACGCCCGATTCTTCCGGTTGCGCCGGGGATCCTGCCTCCCCCGGTCGCGCCTTTTCAGCGCTGGGAAGGGTCCCGCCTTCTCCCCCTGCAGCTTTTCCAAGGAGTCGTCGCATGAAAAAGAAACACCGGGGTTTCTCCACCAAGGCCGTCCATGCCGGGGAAATCCGCGA
>JAFGOW010000032.1 GCA_016926265.1 Deltaproteobacteria bacterium
GATGCGGTGCGCCCTGAAATCTGGGCCCGTTATTATTTTTGAGAACGGATATCCGGCATGGGGGGATGGACGCCGTAACCGTCCGGTTTTAGCAATGACCAGTGGTTTTGTCCCGCTGAGCCTCCACCCTGTCCCACCACGATTCCTTTGTGATGCGGGGCCGCGGGGGGTCAAGAATCACCTGAAAAAACGACAAATTTCTTTGCCAAGGGGGTTGTGACCTTAGTGAGCCTTTTTCCCGGGCTGTTTAAACCGAAGGCGGGGCCGTCCGTTCCAATGGGCCCCGCCTTCCGTTTCTTTTTTGCTGCCGGCACCGAGGTTAAAAGGTTATGACCCGGTCGGACTCCACGACCCACTCCGCCAGGGCCGGCATGGTCGATTTTTCGGCGCCTTCAAAATAAGGGTGATTTTTATAGATCCCGCAGCGCGCCATGCAGCTGCCGCAGACCTTCACGGGAACGCCTCGGGCGATCAGGGCCTTGAGCATCCGGGACAGATCCTGATCGTAGCCTTCCGGGGGCTTGCAGAGGTCCCGCGCCATGTCGACGGAGTCGTTCATCAGGAAGATTCTCACGTCCTGGCCCGCTTCCAGCAGTTTGTCGGCCAGTCGCAGGCCGTTCCAGGTGACATCCGTGCCGTCATAGGGTTCTCGGTTGAAAATGATGAGGATTTTCACTTTTATGCTCCTTCCCATGGGGTGGTCTGGCTGCTGAACGGCCCCAAAAGGGGAATTCCCCGCGGCGATCAGGCCGGCTTGACCCATTTCGCCACCAGAAAAGCGCCGGTGTCGAGGTTCTTCGCGATCCCTTCCTGTTCGATTCGCTGCGCTTTTTCCGGCTCCTCATCCTTGAAGAAATGAACCACCGTCCGGAACTCGCCGGAAACCGGCGCCAGGGCCAGCAGTTCCTGGGGAGAGCGGAAATAGGCTTTGTCGTAGAGATCGGTTTCGCCGCGCCGGGCGCGCCGGGTGCGCTCCTCGGCCCAGGGGGAGAGGCGGTTGAGGGTGGCGATGACCAGGACGCCCCCCGGTTTCAGCACCCGAAACAGTTCCCTGAGTGCTTTTTCCCCATCGGCGATGAATTCGAGGGCGGTGTTGGAGATGACCTTGTCGAAATAACCATCCAGGAAGGGGAGGTCGAGGATGTTGCCCGTGACCGCCAAAAAATCCTTTTCCCGGCCCATCCCTTTGGCTTTGCGGGAGGCGACCTCCAGCATGGCGGCGGAGATGTCCATGCCGACCACCCTGGCTCCGGTGACCAGAAAGTCGGTGGTGAAGATGCCGGTGCCGCAGCCGGCGTCGAGAATCCGTTCGCCCGCAACCGGGGCGAGATATTCCAGCAGCAGCTTCATCTCGGTGTCCCGGACGATTTTTCCTAAAGGGGTGGCAAACCAACGCTCGTATTTGTCCGACCAGTTGTCAAAGATCTGTGTTTTTTCCGGCATCTGTTGCCTCCTTGGATGAAAAGGTTTCAAACGGTTATCGGGGATTTTTTTAGGGGTCAATCCTCCCGCACCGGAACCGACGAGGGCATCGGTCTCGGCCGCATCAGGCGATCCAGCGCCTCCGGATGTTGCGAAGGCTCAAGGCGAACAAAAGTACGCAGAATCCGGCCAGCAGGAAAAGGTCCAGGGAGTAGGGCAGGGCATGTCGGCCGTGGACCGCGCCATGGAGCAGGTCGGCGCCGTAGGTCAAAGGGAGGGCGTAGGAGACCGGCTTCAAAAACAGCGGCAGTTTGTCGATGGGAAAGAACAGGCCGCACAGAAAGACCATCGGAAAGCGGAAGAAGTTGGAAAAGGTCTGGGCCTCGAACACCTCGCTGACGGCCACGGCGATGAACAGCCCCAAAAAGGTGGAGGCCAGGGCGATCAGAAACACGGCGGGCAGGAACAGGCCCCACTGGATCCGGGAAAGGTCGGCCAGGAAGATCGCCATCACCACCGGCACGAAGGCGTTGGCGACGCCGAACAGAATCGCTCCCGAGGTCTTGGCCAGCATCAAGACCCAAAGTGGAATCGGCGCCAGCAGCAGCCGTTCAAAGGAGCGGCTTTTTTTTTCGAAGGTCACGGTGACGGCCAGCATCGAGGTGGTGCCGAACAGGATCGAGACGGCCACCACCCCCGGCAGCAGGGTGGGGATGCTGCCCAGTCCACTCCCGGACTTGATGAAAAACATGGCGGTCCAGGCCAGGGGGAACATGATCCCCCAGCTGATGTTGGGGGGCTTCAGGTAGTAGCTGCGCATATCCTTGGCCAGGATGTTCCAGAAGGCGGTCCCGCATCTCATGGCCGGCCCCCTCCTTTCTCCTTTTCCTTGTGCAGGATATCCACCTCAAGGCCGGTGATGGCGATGAAAACCTCCTCCAGGGAGGGGCGCATCCGGCGCGCCTCGCTCACCTCGGCGCCCCTTTCCTCCAGGAACCGGACCAGGGGCCCGACCCCGACCGGGTCGTTCCCCTCGACGCGGATGAGGCCCTCTCCCGGAGAAGAGAACGCATAATGGGGGAAGGCTTGGGCCAAGGCCTCCAGCCCCTCCCTGGGAAAGCCGTGACAGCTGATCTGGAGCAGGTGTTTGGCCTCCAGGGGTTGAAGGAGGTTTTTGACCCAGTCCTGGCGGACGATGCGGCCGTTGACGATAAAAGCGATCCGTTCGCACAGGCGCTGGGCCTCTTCGATGTAGTGGGTGGTCAGAAAGATCGTGGTTCCGGAGCGGTGCAGTTCGGCGATGAGCTGGCGCACTTGGCGGGCGCTGGCCACGTCGATGCCGGTGGTCGGTTCGTCGAGAAACAGGATCCGGGGCCGGTGGATGATGCCGGCGGCGATGGTCAGCTTGCGCTTCATCCCCTTGGAATAGCCGGCGAATTTGCGCTTGGCGGCCGGCGTCAGGGCGAAATCGGCGAGCAGCTTTTGGGCCCGGTCCTCGCGCTCGGCCCGGCCCATGCCGTAAAGCGCGGCGCAGAAACAGAGATTCTCGAAACCGGAAAGCTCGGGATAGAGGTTGCTTTCATCCGGGACCACGCCGATGAGATGCTGGGCCGCTTTGGGATTTCGGGTGCAATCGATGCCCGCGATCCGGATGGCGCCGGCGTCCGGCCGGGCGAGCCCGGTCAGCATGTTGATGGTGGTGGTTTTGCCGGCGCCGTTGGGGCCGAGAAAACCGAACAGCTCGCCGGGGAGGACCTCGAAATCGACCCCGGCCACGGCCTCGACCTCGCCGAAACGTTTGACCAAGCCCCGCGCCTCAATGGCCGGCTCATGCTGGCGGTTCATCCATTCCCCCCTTGTATCTGATATCCGGACCTCGACCGGAGCAGGCCCGCGCCATTCCAATCCCTTGTTTGATTTTACCGTCAAGCTCTGGGGTTGCCATGGGCTTGATGCCCCCAAAACGGCAAGGAAATTTCTTGGCGGCCCGAAAATGGGGGGACAGGGAGCGGTCACCTTTTCAGGACATGGATTTTCCCCTGGCCCGAGGGCGCCCGGTGGGAAGAGCGGCGCAGAATGAGATCCCCGATGGCGCCGCCGAGGTCCCTGGCGATGACCGGGCATTTGATCTTCAGGATGAAGAAGATATCCTTCGGAGCCTCGTTGAGGGTTTCGTAGTTGCCCTGTCCCTTGGCGATGATCAGATCGGCCTCGTTGAAATGCCGGAGGAAGTTATCGCTGCATTCCGACAGCAGGGTGCCGGGGGCGTCGGTGCCGTTGTCGATAATGGCGGCCAGTTTATCAATACCTGCTGCCATCGCATCCTCCCTGGTGGCGTCGTTGATGATCGGCGCCCCCTTGACCGCCACCGTCACCCGCTCCAAGGGAAGCTGTGCCAGCAAAAGCCGGTCGAAGACGACCTCGCCGGCGTTGTCGGCCAGATAAAGGATGCGCCGTGATTTGGCGACCGCGGCGATGAACTGATCCAAATCGCCTTGGAGGGGGTAGGCCAGGGCATGGCGGATCGCTTCGCTGACCTGGGAATCCTCCAGGGTGCCGGTGATCCCCATGTCGATGACGTTGCCGGCGATGGCCAGGCGCACGGCGGCGGCCATGGGTTGCGGCGCCTCGGCGACAATCCGCTCCAGTTCCGGCAGCAGGCCTAAGGCCAGGTCGTTGAAGCGTTCCTTAACTTTTTGATAGGGATCCCGCTGGCCGGTCAGTTCACGGATGAGCCGGTGGATGGCCTGGGCCTGGCGTGGCGGCGGCTGGCTGAAATCGGCGCCGGAGAGGTCTTTGAGCGCTTGTCTCAGGACCCTTTCCTGAACCGATTCCGTCGCGCCTACCATGCGGCAGGCCTCGATGGTTTGGCGCAGGAGGCAGGGAACACAATCGAGAAAGGTTTGCATCGTTCCTCCACGGCTGACTGAAAAGGCTTCTCCTGGACAAAAATGCCGACGAGCCCAGCTGAAAAGAAAACGGGCCGCTTACAAAAACGGAAAAAGGCGGCTCCGAATGCCGCTAAAGCAATCTCTCGGCTCCGCAGTAAACCTCCTCCACATGCAGGACGGCGGCTCCCACTCCCGGATAGGCGGGGTTATTCCAACGCTTCATGTCATCGAAAATTTCTCCATCGGTCACATATTCGATGCGCCCTTTGATTTGAAAGGCTTTTTTCTCCGGAGTGATGTAAAGGACCGCCCCCCGGCTGCCGGAGCGGATGTTGGCTCGGGTCTTGGAAAAATAATTGTCGGCGATGACGATTTTGTCTTCGGTGAATTTCTTGGTGAAAACAACATAGATGCTGTTGGGGTTCCCGGCGGGATCAGCCGTCGTGAAGATCACCAGTTTTTCTTTCTGACCCCAGGCTTGGCTGGCTGCTTCCGGAAGGTTCGGCATGGTGTCGCTCCATTGTTGTTGTGATTTTTTTCAACCAAAGGAAATTACGATTGGACGACCAGAACCAGAAAAAGTCGTAACGGTTCAGCTTCCCCTAAAAACATAAAACCGGGTGCAACAGGGATAAAAGGGATGGGGTGCCTGAATCTTTATACCAGCCCCTAGCCACAGAGGTCACGGAGACGCCAATGGAAAATCTCTTTGGACAAGGACAAAACCAACCGGTTTAAGGTTCGTTCTCCGGCTCCTCGGGCGTTCTGTGATGACAGGTTTTGATTTTGGCTTTACCCGTTATCCCTTTCATCCCCCCATCCCTGTTGCACGGATGTCCGAATTTTGGGCTGGATGGTTACAAAAAATCTTCCAATGTCCCCGTTTGGATATTGAGGCCCTGAAATCCATATCCATTGAATCTTTATGAAATGGAGGCTGCGCCATCACCCGCACCGGCTCGGAAGGGGATGAGGGTGGTGGCGTCGGTTCGAAAGGGAAAAGCCTCCGAAAAATCTAGTGATCGCAGAGGTTGGCGCCGCTCTGGAGGGTTCCGGCCAGGTAGGCGGCGGCGATCCTTTCCGGGGGTTCCGCCGTGGCTCCCACGATGACCTGAATTCCTTCCTGGGCAAACAGCGCCTGGGCGCGCTGCCCCATGCCGCCGGCGATGATGACGTTGGCGCCTCTGTCGGCCAGCCAGGGGGGGAGCATTCCCGGTTCGTGCGGGGGGGCTATCAGATCTTCCCGATTTAGAATCCGCTTGAATTCGGGATCCACCTCCAGCAGGGCGAATTTTTCGCAGTGTCCGAAATGCATCGATAATTTTCCGTTGGCCAGGGGAATGGCAATTTTCACGTGTGTCCTCCTTGTTGGTGATTTTTGTCTTTTAAAAAAGTGGGAGTTTTTGTTACCTCAGTTTGCAGATCGGTTCGATGACCGCGCGCATGATTTCCGCCGTGGGTGTTGAGGAATAGCATTCGATGAAGGCTTGGCCGCGGTCGCCGGCTTCCGCGATCTTCGGGTCAATGGGAATGGCGCCAAGAAAAGGCACCTTCATGTCGTCGGCAATGGTCCTCCCCCCCCCTGAGGGCAGAATCTGGGTGACTTCGCCGCATTTGGGGCAGACAAATCCGCTCATGTTCTCCACCACTCCGAGAATCGGCACCTTAAGCTGGCGGCAGAAGGTGATCGATTTCCTGACATCGACAGCCGCTACCTTTTGGGGGGTGGTGACGATGACGGCGCCATCCAGGGTTCCGATCAGTTGGCAGACCGACAGAGGCTCGTCGCCTGTTCCCGGCGGGGAATCGACAATCAGGTAGTCCAGATCCCCCCACACCGTATCCTTGAGAAATTGTTTGATCACCCCCATTTTCATCGGTCCCCGCCAGATCACTGCGTCGTCCGGGCTTTTCAGCAGAAACCCAAGGGACATGACCTTCATGGCGCCAAGTTCAACGGGGAGCAACCCTTGCTCGGAATCATTAATCGGCTTTCCTTCGAGACCCAATAGGGTGGGAATGCTTGGCCCGTGGATATCGATGTCGAGCAGCCCCACCCGTTTTCCCAGCATCGTCAGTGCCGTGGCGATGGTGACCGCGACAGTGCTTTTCCCGACGCCACCCTTGCCGGAAAGGACGACGATTTTATGCCGAATCCGGCACAGCCGGGACTGAAGTTTTTGGCGCTCCTCAAAATCCTTGTCGCTCTCCCCTTGGCGGCGATGGGATGCGGAACAGTCCTGTTTTCCGCAGGTCTCGCAGGGAGTGGATTTCGTATCCGCGGTTTGGTCCGAGGCAGAAATTTCCCGACCTTTCAAAAAATCGGCGCAGGCCGCCTTGAGGGTATTCACGGCCAGGAGCGCGCAATGCTCATGATCGGCGGGAAACCCTTCCAGTGCCTTCAGGATGTCTTGCTGCTGGAGAGCGGCGGTTTCTCCGACACTCTTCCCCTGGGCCAGGGTTGTCGCCATGCTTCCGCACGCCACGGACGATGCGCACCCGTCGGTAATAAAGGAAGCTCTTGCAACCAGGCCGTTTTGAACGGAGATCCAAAATTCCATCGTATCTCCGCAAGGTCCGGTTACCCGAGCGTGGCCGTCAGATTCCTGAAGGGGTCCGTAATGCCGCGGGTTTGCCGGGTGATCCCGCGCGACCTCCGAAAAGCCTTCCAAGTCAAGGCAACCCATAATCTTCTATTCCTCCTCCAACCCCAGTTGCTGCCACACCTGCTGAATGTCGTCCACGCAGGGCGTTTCTATCTCCACCACCGCTTTTTCCTCCATCTGGGCCAGGGTGACGCCCCGGTCGTAGCGGATCCTGCCGGCGATCCGGGCGCCGACGGAGCGGGCTTTGTCCTCGATGCGGCTCGTGATCTCGGGGTTGAGATCCCATTTGTTGACGCAGACCGCGGCCGGGATGTTGAAATGGCGGGTGAGGGCAAGCACCCGCTCCAGGTCGTGCTCGCCCGACAGGGTCGGTTCGGTCACCACCAGCACCAGGTCGGCGCCGGTCAGGGAGGCGATCACCGGGCAGCCGATGCCGGGAGGGCCGTCCACCAGAATGAGGGGGTAACCCCCTTCCTTGGCGAGCCGCTGGGCCTCCCGCCGCACCGTGTAGACCAGCTTTCCGGAATTTTCGGCCGCTACGCCGAGCTTGGCGTGGACCATGGGGCCGCAGCGGGTTTGAGAGATCATCCACTCCCCGCAGAGCCGCTCCGGAAAATCGATGGCGTGGACCGGGCAGAAACGGACGCAGACCCCGCACCCCTCGCAGGCGACCGGATCGATCTCGAAGGTCCTCTTGGGAATCGAGACGCATCCTTCCTGCATCATGCGGATGATCTCGTTGTCCTTGACCGGGCATGACCGGACGCAGAAATCGCAATCCTCGCACACCGATCGCGTAACGGAAAGGGTGGTTTGGGCCTCGGCCCCTTTTTCGCGCACCGCGTCGTAACGGCAATGGAACAGGCAGGCGCCGCAGCCGATGCAATCCCGCTCCCGGATCACGGCCTCATGGCCGCTGCGGAATTCGTGGCGTTCCCGAACCTGCGGAGAAAGGACCAGATGCAGATCGGCGGCATCCACGTCGCAGTCGGCGATCACCGAGTTTTTAGCCAGGACGGCCAGGGAGGCGGTGACGCTGGTCTTCCCGGTGCCCCCCTTGCCGCTGATGACAACCAGTTCTTTGGTCATGATGGTCTCACGGTTTGGTAATAGAGCCGACCGTTTTTGGAGACGGCGCTGACGAGGTGGCTTTTCATCAGTCCCTGCAGATGTTTGAGGGCCTCGTTGGGAGGCATGGCCAGAACGGCGGCAATCTCCGTGAGAGGACAAGGGCGGCGGCTGACGAGCGAAAGAATCCCCTGATCAACGGTTTCTTGCTCCGGGGCGCCCAGGGTCTCCTCTCCCATGGCTTTTTCCGTAATCACTTCGGCCTGAACGGGAAAAAGTCCGGTGAAACCTTCCATCCTGGCCATGGGTACGGCGAAGGCGAAATCCTCCGCCGGGGGGCGGACCACGGTGTTGAGCTGAACCCGTTCCGGCTGGATCCGTTTCACCAAAGCGGCGATCTTTTCCACCTCGTGGAGGATTCCCGTGATTCCGGCCAGCAGAAATACCTCCAGCCAGACCCGGCCGGGGAACTCTCGGCAAAAAATCGTAAGGCCATCGATCATCTGTTTGAAATCCAGATCTTTGTGGGGGCGGTTGACATGGCGGAACAGGGCTTCGTCCCCGGCATCCAGGGAGGGAACCACCAGGTCGGCCCCCATCAGTTCCTTCCGAACCTCCGGCATCCAGAGCAGGGAGCCGTTGGTCAGGACCGCCACCGGGATGGTGGTGATCCCCTTGATGTCCTCGATCAGATCCCCCAGGCCGCTGTTGAGGGTCGGTTCTCCGGACCCTGCCAGGGTGATGTAATCGGGTTTGGAGGAGGTGGCCAGTTTTTGGCGCAGTTCTTCCAGCAGCTGGGCGATCGGGACATACTCCCGGCGCTCCAGGGTCAGATTGGTGGTGCGGCCCAGTTGGCAGTAGATGCAGTCGTAGCTGCAGGTTTTAAAGGGGACCAGGTCGATGCCGAGGGAGCGGCCGAGGCGCCTTGAGCAGACCGGGCCATAGACGTATTGGGCAACAGTCATGGTTTATCTCGATGGGTGATTTTCGAAAAATCCAATTTTTTTCAATAGGTTTAAGAAAGAGGCCCGATATTCGGGAAGGGCATCGACGATCAGCTCTCCCCGTGAGTAGGCCTCGGCGATTCGGCGGTCATCGGGCAGCTCCAGCAGCACCGGGATGTTTTCCGCGGCGCAGAATTCATGGACCCGTTCGTCTCCCACTCCGTAGCGGTTAACCCCCACTCCGAATGGAATTCCCAGTTCACGGATCATCTCCACCGCCAGCTTCAGATCGTGGAGCCCGAAGGGTGTCGGCTCGGTGACCAGCAGCGCGTAATCGACATCCCGCAGGGTGGCGATCACCGGGCAAGAGGTGCCGGGGGGCGCGTCGAGAATGGCGGGCATGCCGGAACGGAGGCGTTTCTTGACCGCCCGGATCAGGGGTGGCGCCATGGCGATGCCGATGTCGAGCCGCCCCTGGATCAGGGTGATCTGCCCACGTTCCGAAGTTTCGATGACGCCGATGGGGTGATTGATTTCCCGGATGGCGTGGCGGGGGCAGACCTTGGCGCAGCCGCCGCAGCCGTGGCAGAGTTCAGGGAAAATCAGCGGCGCGGTCTTGATGGCGACGATGGCCTTGTATTGGCAGAATCGGCCGCACTCGCCGCAGCCGTCGCAGCGCGCTTCATCCACTTCGGGGACCGGGATGGATACGGTTTCGGTATGGAGGTTGGTACCGTTAAGAAAGAGGTGGGCGTTGGGCTCCTCCACATCGCAGTCCAGCAACTGGACGGGCGCTCCAAACACCCTGGCCAGATTGACGGAGAAAGTGGTTTTCCCGGTACCCCCCTTGCCCGATGCGATGGCGAGCTTCATGCCGCCCCCCCGTTGGATCCCTGGTAGTCCCGCAACCCTCGTTGCCCGGCGGTTTGATCGTCCACCTGATCCTGCCAGCCGTTTCTTTGGGTCGCGATATGATCGAACCTTCTGGTATAGGGCTTGATGTCCAGCAGCGGGGTGCCGTCGAGGATGTCGCATCCCCTGAAATGAAGGATGTTCCCCACCCTTTTGACCAGCTCGACGATGCTCAGCCCGATGGGATTGGGCCGCGATGGCGCCCTGGTGGCGAAAATCCCGTGATCCTGGGGCTGCAGGAAAGGTTTGACGATCAGGCGGGGAGGGCCGGCCTCATGGAGGTGAAAGACCAGATAGATATGGGAAAACTCCTCGATATCCCGCAGGCCGTCCAGAAATTCAGGAAGGATTTCGGCTGTCCCCAGGCATTCCTGGGCATAGATCGGCTGCGCCGGGATCTTTTCCTTGACCTGGTGGGCGCTGTGGATGATGCCGATGGGGCGGTAGGAAACGGGGCTCAGACTCATTACCAGTGTCCCTCGACATCGGCGGCGGCAGCCGGTTGCAGTTTTCCATCCTTGAGCAGTTCCAGCGCTTCGGCGATGGTGGCGGCCTCGCAGTTGTAGATGGCCACCCCGGCGGCTTGCAGGACCCGGAAGGCCTTGGGGCCACAGTGGCCGGAGACGACGGCATCGGCGCCGGCGCGGACGATGGTTTCAGCCGCCTGGATGCCGGCTCCCTGCGCCGCGTTGAGGTTCTGGGCGTTGTCGATCAGCTCGAAGGTGCGGTTTTTGAGATCGTAAAGGAGAAAACGGGCGGCGCGGCCGAAACGGCGATCCAGAGGGGCTTCCAAATTTTCTCCCGAGGTGGTGAGGGCGATTTTCATGACGCGGCATTCCTCTCGTGTTTATTTCCGGACAATCTCCGAAAGGGTCAGTAATGGATTTTTTGCTCCTTGTCAATCGTAGAGAGCCATGATCTCCGGCGCTTCCCCGATCATCTCGGACGCGATCTGGTTCATGGCGCTCTCTTTCCAGAACGGGAGCTTCTCGTGGGCTTTCAAATATTTCAGCGGGACGGGATGGGTGCCCACGACCACCGGGAGCCCGAATTGAGTTTCGATGAAGGTCTTGAAACGCCGGATATTGGGGCAGGGGGGGTATCCCACCACCAGACCGGTGGCCAGATGAATGGCCTGGGCGCCGTTTTTGATGAATTCGGCGGGAACGTATTCGATATTGCCGCCGGGACAGCCGCCGCAGGTAGAGTAGCCGACGATTTCCACGGTTTCCGAGGCGGGATAGCTGGCAAAACCGCCGTGGCGCTCGCGCATGGCGCGCAGACACTTGCCGCCGCCGCAGTTCTGGTAGCGGGCGCAGATGATGATGGCGATTTTTTTCATGATCCCTCCTCCAAAAAATGGGCCGTTTAAGAGAACAGGGGCCTCGCCGAAAAAAAGGACGAAGCCCCTGATCGACTGACATATCAAAATAAGGCGTTTTCAGCCTTCCTGGGGATTTTCCTCCAGGGCGCCGAGGCGTTTATTGATGTGGTCCAACTGCGCCTGAAGCGCCTGGGCCTGATTGCGAAGGAACCTTTTTTCCAGGTCGGGATCCTGCTGAAGCGGTGAATTCCAAACGGTCGCTCCGGCGCCGGAGCGCATCCAGCCGGGCTGGCCGGTGGCCCAAAACATATTTCTCCAGCCGCGTCCACCGCCGCCGAATCCACCGCCGCCAAATCCACCGCTACGGCCGAAGCCGCCGCCGAATCCGGCGCCTCGCCCATAGCCGGCGCCAAATCCCCGGCCGGGAATCGGATTGGCATAGCCGGGCATTCCATAGCCGGCGCAGAAACCGGCTCCACGTCCGGTCATTTCTCCCATTCCAACAGGACCTGTTCCATCTCCTCGTGGCATGATGATGTCTCCTTTCTGTTATGATTCTATGGTTCCCTGGTCATGGCGATCCCACAATCGGGACACCGGACCTGGGTGCAGGGAACTCCCCGTTGATGGGGCTCTTTTCTTCCGCATTGCGGGCAGACGCAGAAACCGTCGGGTCCCGCGGCCGCCGGGCCGCCCATCCGGCCCCGGCCGGGGCCGCTTTGGCCGCGCCCGCCGCCCATGCCGCCGCCCTGGCCACGGCCACCGCCACCGCCCATGCCGCCGCCCTGGCCACGGCCACCGCCACCGCCCATGCCGCCGCCCTGGCCACGGCCACCGCCCATTCCACTCATTCCTTTTCCGCTCATAGGAGCCTTCCTTTCGTCAAAGAGAGGGTTGTTTTTCAACCGTTGTCTCCAGCGGCCGCAGCATCCCGGCATCGCGAAGCGGTCGTTTTTCAAGGCCCCGGTCAGCCAGGCCTGAAGAACCCCCCGGAGATCGCCGGCCACAAAGGGAACGACACGAATGCCGCGGCTGGCAAGGGCCATTTCCATGGGACGGGAAATGGCGCCGCAGACCAGTTCCTCCACCCCCAACTGGTGGAGGCCGAGAGCCCTTTCCATCGGCTGCGCCGGAGCGAGAGGAACTTCCCTCTGGGTGGTGATGGCGCCCGCTTGGGTCTCCACCAGGAGGAACCGTCCGGCGACATCGAACACCGGGGCGATTCTCTCATTCCAGATTGTAAAAGCCGTAATCATCCTTTGGAGACCTTTTTCGGCAAGAGTCACATGGTATTTTTGCAGTGACCGTGCCGAAAAAACAAAATTCGTATTTAGATTTATAAGTAATCGAAATAAAAGTATAAATTTTATAAAAACAAGAATTTGGATGAGAAAAGAAGTCGCAAAAAAAAGACTGTTTGGCGGAAAATTGGTGCGGGAATGCGACTATCGAGGTTGATTCTTCGAACGGCCGTCCTTGCTGGGTAGGGAGATGCCCAACTGGGCGATTTTCCGGAACAGGGTGCTTTTGTGGATGCCGAGTTTTTGAGCCGCGGCCAGGCGGTTGTTGCCGCATTCCTGGAGCGCCTTGCGAATGGAATCGGCTTCCAGCCGTTCGCGGGCGGCGCGGATGTCGGAAGCGGAGTTTTCCGTTTCGGCTCCCCGTGTCAATTCCGGGGGCAGATGAGAAATGCCGATGGTCTCCTCCCGGCAGAGGATAAAGGCGCGTTCGATGACGTTCTCCAGCTCGCGGATATTGCCGGGCCAATGGTGGGCCATCATCAGGGAGAGGGCTTCCGGAGCCACGCCGCGGATGGAGCGGTTCTGAAGGAGGTCGAAGCGTTCCACCAACTGGGCGGCAAGCAGGGGGAGGTCCTCGAGGCGCTTCCGCAAGGGGGGGAGTTCGAGGCGGATCACATTGATCCGGTAGAAAAGATCCTCCCGGAAGGTACCCTGGCGGACCAGCTCCGCAAGGTCCCGATGGGTGGCGACGAGGATGCGGACATCGGCTTTTTCGGTGCGGGTTGCGCCCAGCGGTTCATAGCTTTTTTCCTGGAGCACCCGCAACAGGCGCACCTGGAGGGCGGGGCTGATCTCGCCGATTTCATCGAGGAACAGGGTGCCGCCGGCGGCCAGGGCGAAGCGCCCCGGTTTGTCCTTGGTCGCGCCGGTGAAGGCGCCGGCCTTGTAGCCGAACAATTCCGATTCCAGCAGGGTGTCGGGGAGGGCGCCGCAGTTGACCGCCACGAACGGCTTCTTGCGGCGCGGGCTCAGGTCGTGGAGGGTGCGGGCCACCAGTTCCTTGCCGGTGCCGGTCTCTCCGGTGATCAGAACCGTGCTGGGGCTCAGGGCGACGGCCGGCAGAATCTCGAAGATGTGTTGCATCAAAGGGCTGTGGCTGACCAGTTCCCCCGCCTGGGAGCGCCCCTCCAACTCCCGGCGCAGCGCTTCGATTTCGCTCAGATCGCGGAAGGTTTCGGCGCCTCCGACAATGGCGCCGGAAGCGTCGCGGAGCACCGCCGTGGAGACGCTGATCGGGATCCGGTCACCCCGGGCGTTGATGATATATCCGGATCTTCCTACGATCGGTTTGCCGTTGCGGAGGGTCTTGCGGAGGGCGCACTCCGTCTCGCACATGCTGCACCGGAACACCTCGGAGCAGAGGCGGCCGAGGGCTTCGCGGCGGGGGGTTCCGGTGATTTCCTCGGCGGCGCGGTTGAAGGAGGTGATGCGCCACTCCAGGTCGATCGTGAAAACTCCATCCGAAATGCTTTCCAGAATCGCCTCGGTGGGGGTGAGGTCCGGTGCGGCCGGGGTTGGCGGTTTGCGTTTCATGGCTCCAGGATTTCGCTAGGGGAAAAGTTCCAGTTGCCGGTCTTCGGGCGGATGGAGTTCCAAAAGGACCGTCGGTTTTTTTCCGACGGCGTAGACCAGCAGCCACCCCTCCCGTTTGGGGTTGGCATCGATACGGTAGTTTTCCAGCGGGGCGCGTTGGCCGATCACCCCCTGGCGCTGCAACTCTGCCAACAACTGGGGTCCCCCCAGATAGGGGTCGATGGTCAGGGTCCGGCACCCCGGATCGACCCGCACCACATTCCAGAAACGTGGTTGGCGGGGCAGCCCGGACGGGGGAGAGAGGCGGCATTTGAGCAGCGGCATGACGGTATTCAGGAAATTCGGGACGGATAAAAGGATCGGGGACAGCTGGCCGAAATCCCGGAACGGGATTTATTTGTGAAAAGGGTCCTTGGGTTTTTCCGGATTCTGATCATCCTTTTCATCTTCCCCTGACAGCCCTTTTTTGAAGTTTTTGATCCCTTTCCCCAGGGAACTTCCGACCTGGGGGAGTTTGCCGGCGCCGAACAGGATCAGCACCAGGACGAGGATGATGAGGAGTTCCTGCATTCCGAGTCCGAACATGGTTTAGGGGTCCTTGATGGCGGTTTGGGGTTAGCTCCGTTTCCATCGTTGCCATGCCGCGAGCATCCGTTTAAGGCCTGGGGTGAGGCGGGTCCGGTTGTAGGCATCGGCCAATTTTTTGATGGCCTCCCCCAGGGTCGGATAAGGATGGATGGTGGCGGCGATGGTACCGAGGCCGATGCCGGCATTTATCGCCAGAGTAAATTCATTGATCAGCTCTCCGGCATGGCGGGCGACGATGGTGGCGCCGAGAATGCGATCGGTCCCTTTTTTTAAATGGACGGTCACAAAGCCCTGGTCTTCGCCCTCCAGCAGCGCCCGATCCACTTCGGCGAGAGAGACGGAAAAGGTGTCGATGGCGATCTGGCCTCGGACGGCTTCCTCGTGCCCCAGGCCGACATGGGCCGCTTCGGGGGTGGTGTAGGTGCAGCGGGGGATAACCAGCCCCGAGGCGGTCTGGCGGGCTCCGAAAAGGGCATTGGCGATGACGATGCGGGCCATGGCGTCGGCCGCGTGAGTGAACTTGTGGCGGCTGCAGACGTCCCCAGCGGCATAGATCCGGGGGTTGCCGGTGCGCAGGCGGCTGTTGACCTGAATCCCCTCGACCGGATCGGATTCGACTGCGGCCTTGTCGAGGTCCATGCCGGATACGTTGGGGCGGCGTCCGGTCCCGACAAGGATCGAATCGGCCTGGAGCGTCCGGCGATTCCCTTCGCCCTCTTCGAAAACCAGGTTTTTCAGGGCGCCGCAGGTTTCAATCTCCAGGATTTTGGCATCCTGGTAGACGAGAATGCCATCCCGCTCCAGAGCGTTGTGGATGACCGCGGAGGTTTCCGGATCCTCGCGGGGCAGCAGGCGGCTTCCCGAATGGAGGATGAAAACGGTGCTGCCGAGGTGGGCGAAGGCCTGTGCCAGTTCGCAGCCGAGCGGGCCGCCGCCGATGACGGCCAGCCGTTCCGGGAGGGCGGTCAGGGAGAAGACCGTCTCGTTGGTGAGAAACCCGGCTTCGGCGAGGCCGGGGATCGGCGGCACGTAGGGGGAGGAGCCGGTGCAGATGGCGGCGCGGTGAAAGGAGAGGGTGGCGCCCTCGACTTCCAGCGTGTCGGCGCCGGTGAAACGGGCCGCTCCGAAGAACAGGTCGATCCCCTTCTCCCCGCTCAAACGCCGGGCCGAATCCTGGTCGCTGATGCGGGCCCGGACCTGGCGCATCCTCTCAAAGGCCGCACCGAAATCGACCTTCAGGCGGTCCCCGTTGATGACGCCGAATTCGGCCGCGTTGCGGGCATCGCGGATGGCCCGGCCGGCGCGGATAATCCCCTTGGAAGGAACGCATCCGAAGTTGAGGCAGTCCCCGCCCAGCCGATTCTTTTCCACCAGCGCCACCTGGGCGCCCAGAGCCGCTGCGCCCGAAGCGGCCACCAGGCCGGCGGGGCCGGCGCCGATCACCACCAGGTTGTAGCGGGGGCGCGGTTCCGGATTGACCCAGCCCGGAGGATGGACATTGGCTATCAGCAGCCGTTCGTTTTCGTCGGCCGGGGGGTTGTTGGACGGGTCGTTCATATTGGGACGTGGGTTCCAGCTATCGGTTTTCGGTGGCCCGGAATTTCGTTTATAAACTACCAGAATTATCCCTGCTTACCCATAGAATCGCAAGGTTTGTTTCATGGTTTTGACGGCCGGGAAATTTTGGCCGTCATTTTCGCCACAGGGAGGGGAAGAACAGCACCAGCACGGTGAAGAGCTCCAGGCGCCCGCACAGCATGCAGGCCGTCAGGACCCATTTCCCGAAGGGAGCGATGTGGGCGTAATTGTCGGCCGGTCCGACGGCCCCGAAACCGGGGCCGATATTGCCGAGGGTGGCGATCACCGAGGTGGCGGCCGTCATCATGTCCAATCCGGTGGCGGCCATGAGGAAGGAGGCAAAAACAAAAACTCCGGCAAACAGGGCAAAGAAGCCCAGGATGGATTGCATGACGTCGCTATCGACGGGAACGTCCCCCAGCTTGACCAGGCTCACGGCGCGGGGGTGGATCAGATGGTAGAGCTGGAAGCGGGCATGTTTGAAAAGCAGCAGCACCCGAGCCACTTTCATGCCGCCGCCGGTGGAACCGGCGCACCCCCCCACGAACATCAAAAACAGCAGGATGGCTCCGGTCAGGGATGGCCACAGTTCGTAGTCGGCGGTGCCGAACCCGGTGGTGGTGAGGATGGAAATCGCCTGGAAAGCGCTGAAACGCAGATTGTCGAGGGGAGAATCGTAAACCCTCTGGTGGTTGGCCGCCATCAACACCAGGATCGAGAGGAAGGCGATGGCGATATAAAAACGGCATTCCTCGTTGCGGAAGTAATCGCCGATGCGCCCCCGGATGGCGTAGTAATGAAGAGAAAAATTGATGCCCGCCAAAAACATGAAGAGGATGATGACCCAATCGATGAAGGGGCTGCCGAAGGCTCCCACCGAGGCGTCGCGGGTCGAAAAACCGCCGGTGGCGAGGGTGGCGAAGGCGTGGCAGAGAGCCTCGTAGAGGTTCATCCCCCCGATCATGAGCAGGATCGTTTCCAGGGCGGTCAACAGAACGTAAACCCCCCACAGCAGTTTGGCGGTGTCCTCGATGCGGGGTTTGAGGCGGTCGGCGGTGGGGCCCGGGACCTCGGCCTGAAAGAGCTGCATGCCGCCGACGCCAAGCATCGGGAGAATGGCCAGGGACAAAACGATGATTCCCATCCCCCCCATCCAGTGGGTGAGCGCCCGCCATAGCAGGATGCTTTCCGGCATCCCTTCGATTTTGCGGAGAATGGTGGCGCCGGTGGTGGTGAAACCGCTCATGGTTTCGAAAAGGGCGTCGGTCGGAGCAGGGATGACCCCGCTGATCAGGTAGGGGAGGGCGCCGAAGGCGGCGTAAAAAAGCCAGCCGAAGGTGACGACGGAAAAACCGTCGCGGATCGAAAGCTCTTTTTCGCTGTCAAACCCCCGGTACAGGATCATCCCGGCGGCCAGGGCCATAAAAGAGGAAATGAAAAAGTGGGCGGCCATCCCGTCCCGGAAATAAAAGGAGAAGGGGAGCGGGATCAGCAGCGCGGCGGCCAGAAAGATCAGCAGCGAGCCGAGAATTTTCAGGGTAAGGGGGATATTCATTCAGCCGAAGAACCTTTCCACCTTGGGGACCGAACCCGGAAGTGAAAAGACCACCACGCGGTCGCCGTTTTGCAAGACGCTTTCCCCGGTGGCGATCTCGTACTGGTTGCCCCGTACGATGGCGCCGATGATGGCTCCTTCCGGGAAATGGAGTTTCTTCAGGGGCAACTCGCAGAGATCGGGCTTATCCCGGACCTGGACCTCCAGCACCTCGGCGTTGCTCCCCTCGATAGTGGCGAGGGTGATGATCTCGCCGCGCCGGACATATTTGAGGATCGCGGAGGCGGCGGCGATGTAGGGGGAGACGCAGGCATCGATGCCGAGGGTCGGCGCCAGCTTGAGGAGCTCCGGTTTGTTGACCAGGGAGACGGTGCGGCGAGCCCCATGCTGCTTGCAGAGCAGCGAGCAGAGGATATTGGTTTCATCCTGTTCGGTGACGGCGATAAAGACGTCGGCCGTGTCCACGCCTTCCTCGATCAGGGTGCGGATGTCGTCCCCCTCCGCCTGAATTACCATGGTTCTTTTGAGTTTGCCCGCGAGTTCCTCGCAACGGGCCTGGTTGTGTTCCACGATGCGCACGTCGGAGCTGATTTTCTCCAGTTGTTGGGCGATCTGTAAGCCGATCCGGCCGCCGCCGAGAATGAAGACGCGTTGTTTGCGGCGTTTTTTTTGCTCCTCCATCTTGAGGAGATAGTGGATGGCGGGGAGATCGTTGTTGTGGGCGAAGATGTAGATGCTGTCGCCGGACAGGATGACATCATCGCCCCTGGGGATGATGGTCCGGTCGCCGCGGGCGATGGCCGTGATGATGAAGCGGTACATGCCGCGGATTTCCCCCAGTTCCCGCATGGAAAGATTGCACAAGGGGCTTTCGGGGCCGATCCGGTAGCCGAGGAACTGAATTTTCCCTTCCGCGAATTCCGCCACGTCGAAAACCCCGGTGCGGGATGCGATATTGATGATTTCCTCGGAGACCGCGTCCTGGGGGTTGATGAGGAGGTCGATTCCCAGTTTTTCCCTGGTGAGAGCGGCTCCGCGGCCGGTATATTCAATGCTTTTGACG
The DNA here is from genome assembly GCA_016926265.1 of Deltaproteobacteria bacterium. GTDB lineage: Bacteria > Desulfobacterota > Desulfuromonadia > Desulfuromonadales > JAAYDE01 > JAAYDE01. The sequence goes on from JAFGOW010000032.1 coordinate 18,786, forward strand.
CGGGCGATGCGGGTCGGAACCTCATAGCTGCGGGCCACGAGGCAGGCGAGGATATTCACTTCGTCCTGATCGGATACGGCGATCAGAATATCCGTTTCCTTGATGCCGGCCTGTTCGAGAAACTCGGCGCCGGCGCCGTTGCCGAGAATGCCGAGGACGTTGAGGCGGTCCTGGGCGGTGCGCAGGCGTTCGGCGTTGCGGTCGATGAGCGTCACCTCGTGCCCTTCCTGGGAAAGGCGGTTGCAGAGGTAGAAACCGACCTGGCCGACACCGATGATAAGAATCTTCATGAGGGATTCACCTCCCGGTCGGGATAGGGTTGGCGAGCCATGCCGTAACAAATTACATAAATTCAAGGATAGCGCAAGTTTAAACCCTTTAAGAGCTGTTGCCCCCGTGGGGTTTCCTGGGTTAGGATAGCAGGGTTTTCAGCAAGGTGGGCCAGATGGGTTTTCTGATCGAGGTTTCGGATCAACAGCTGCGGCGGGAAAAGGAAAAAGCCCGGGAGCTTCGCAAGAGCCGGTGGTGGAGCCAGCGTTTGGCGGCCGGTCGCTGCCATTATTGCGGGGCCGCCGTGCCCCCGCGGGAGTTGACCCTCGACCATCTGGTGCCGCTGATCCGGGGTGGGCGCAGCACCAGGGGCAACTGCGTTCCGGCCTGCAAGGAATGCAACAGCCGCAA
>JAFGOW010000219.1 GCA_016926265.1 Deltaproteobacteria bacterium
CAGATGAATTTTTCCCGTCTGCTCCTAATCCGGGGCTCCGCCCCGCGCGCCGGCGATGTAGGCCTGGCCCAGGGCCAGACCGCCGTCGTTGGGCGGCACCAGCGAATGGGTCAGAACCCTGAACCCCGCTTCCCGCAGCACCGCGACCGCCTTTTCGGTCAGATAGCGGTTCTGGAACACGCCGCCGGAGAGGACGGCCAGATCCAGTCCGCTACGGCGGCGGAGTTCCTCGCACACCCTGCCGGCCATGGCGGCCAGGGTGTTGTGAAACCGGGCGCTGATCCTTGAAACCGTCTCTCCGGCCAGCACCTCGGCGGTCACGGCCCGGATCAGCGGCGCCGGTTCGAAGATCATCATCCCATCCTCCTCAAGCACCGCATAGGGGTAGCTGCCGTCCTCATCCTCGTCGGCAATCGCCATCTCCAATTCCAAAGCCGCCTGCCCCTCGTAGCTGACCTGGTGCCGCACCCCGGTCAGGGCCGCCACGCCATCGAAGAGCCGGCCGCAGCTCGAGGTCAGCGGCGAGTTGATCCCCTTGGCCGCCATCTGCCGCAGCAGCCGCAGCGTGGATTCGGGCAGGGCCGCGACCCAGGGCAGGGGCGGCAGCTCGTCGCCGAAGGCCTGGAACAGGTAGCTCAAAGCCATGCGGAACGGCTCTTTGGTGGCGGCATCGCCGCCGGGCATTGGCAGGTAGCGGAAGTGGCCGGCGCGGCGATAGCCTGTCGCGTTGCCGACCAGAAATTCCCCGCCCCAGAGCCGGCCGTCCTCGCCGTAGCCGATGCCGTCGAAGATCACTCCGATCGCCTCCTCCTCGACGCCGTTTTCAGCCAGGCAGGAGGCGAGGTGAGCGTGATGGTGCTGGACCGCGACCCGCTTCAGCCCCTCCTGCCTCAGCGCAAAGGCCGTGGAATAATAATCAGGATGGAGATCGTAAGCAATGATCCGGGGCTCGATCTCGAAAATTTTCCGCAGATGGACGATGGAGGCCTCGAAAGAGCCGAACACCTCGGCGTTCTTGAGATCGCCGATATGCTGGCTGAGCACCGCCCGGTTCCCCGAGGTCAGGCAGACGGTGTTTTTCAGCTCCGCCCCCACGGCCAGCACCTCGGGCTGGGGCCGGGGGAGAAAGACCGGGCGCGGCGCGTAGCCTCGGGAGCGGCGCAGCAGCAGGGGGCGGCCCGCCATCAGATAGGCGATGGAATCGTCGGTGCGGATGAAGATTTCGCGGTTGTGGCTCAGGAAATAGTCGGCGATGCCGGCCAGGCGCATCATGGCGTCGGCATCGGTGAAGGCGATCGGCTCTTCGCTGAGGTTGCCGCTGGTCATGACCAGGGCGGCCAGATCGTTGTCGAGCAGCAGGTAGTGCAGCGGGGTGTAGGGGAGCATGACCCCGAAGTAGCGGTTGCGGGGGGCGATGTCCGCGGCGAGCGGGTTCGGCTCCCGCTTGCGGACCAGCACGATGGGACGTTCGACGCTTTCCAGGAGCGCCGTCTCCCGCGGATCGAGCGCGGCGAAGGTCTTCACCCGTTCGATATCGGAGGCCATCAGGGCAAAGGGCTTCTCGTCCCGGGCCTTGCGGCGCCGCAATTCCGCAACGGCCTTGCCGTTGGCGGCGTCCACCGCCAGGTGATAACCGCCGAGTCCCTTGATGGCGATGATCTTCCCGTGGCGCAGCAGGGCCACGGCCGTCGCCAGCGGGTCGCCGGGAACGCTGTGGCCGGAGGCGTCCCGCAGCGCCAGGGCGGGACCGCACTCGGGGCAGGCGTTGGGCTGGGCGTGGAAGCGCCGCGAGCCGGGATCCTGGTATTCGCCGGCGCAGGCCGGGCACATGACGAAGGCGTTCATGGTGGTCTTGGCGCGGTCGTAGGGGATGCCGGTGATCAGGGAATAGCGGGGGCCGCAGTTGGTGCAGTTGATGAAGGGATAGCGGAAGCGGCGGTCGCCGGGATCGAAGAGCTCGGCCCGGCAGTCGGGGCAGACCCAGCCGTCCGGGGCGATTTGGGCCGTGGGGGCAACCCCTGCGCGGCTCTGCCGGATCCGAAAGGCGTCGTCCCCTTCAGGGGCGAGGTCGCGGATCGCCATGGTGGTGATGGAGGCCAGGGGGGGCAGTTCTTCTCGCAAGGAACGGATGAAGCCGGCGAGGCTTGGCTCCTCCCCCTCGGCCTCGATCACCACGCCGCGGGGGTCGTTGAGTACCCAGCCTGTTACACCATAATTCAGAGCCGTTCGGTAGACAAAGGGCCGGAACCCCACCCCCTGCACCACTCCTTCGATGCGGATCTCTTTTCTGGAAACCGCCGCCTCTCGCGGCCTCGTTGCCGATTGCTCCATGTCGTCATCGTAACGCAGCCGGGCGGATCGGTTCAAGATCGTAGACATCGCCGCCTGCCTCCCCGACTTCTCATCCCGTTTTCGCACCGGCATCGCGACCCGCTAGCGGCGGCGCTCCATCAGGAAATCGGCCAATTCGAGCAGGTCATTCCTGGCGGTGCCGTCGGGGAAAAGGCCCAACTGGCGTTTGGCCTTTTCCAAGCGCTGCCGGGCTTCGTTGCGGGTCTGGCCGATGCCGTCGTACCGTTCCAAAAAGGCGACCACCTTCCGGAAGGCGGCGGCGGTCTTCCGTTTCCGGGACACAATTTCCAAAATGGATTCCCGCTCTGCCGCGGGGGCACTCTGCAAAGCCAGCAGCAGAGGCAGCGTCAGCTTCCCCTCGGCCAGGTCGGATCCGGGAGTTTTTCCGAATTCGTCCTGCTCCCCCACATAATCCAGCAGGTCGTCAATAAACTGAAACGCCATCCCTATCTCCAGGCCAAAGCCCTCCAGCGCCGCCTCCCGTTCCGGATCGGCGTTCCCCAGCACCGCGCCGCAACGGCAGGCGGCCGCCATCAAACCAGCCGTCTTGCAGCGGACGACATGGAGGTAATGGCCAAGGTCCGGGGACGGGGAACGGATGTTGGCCAACTGCAAAACCTCCCCTTTCGCCATCACCTCGGTGGCTCCGGAGAGAATCTCCATGATCCGGGGATTGCCGAAACGGACCAGGAGAGTGAAGGAGCGGGCAAACAGGAAATCCCCCACCAGGACCGAAGCCTCGTTGCCCCAGATCACGTTGGCCGAAGCGCGGCCGCGGCGCAGGCAGGAACCATCGACCACATCGTCATGGAGCAAAGAAGCGGTGTGGATAAACTCCACAGCCGAGGCCAGATCCAGAAGCTCTGGACGATCGTAGCCGCAGAGCCGGGCGCTGAGGATAACCAGCAACGGGCGGATGCGTTTCCCCCCGCCGGAGAGAAGATGCCCGGAGACCTGGTGGATGAGCGCAACATCGGAGCGAAGATGCGCCGCAATCCGCTCTTCCACCCCTTCCAGCCCCTTCAGCAGATAGTTTTTCATGAAAAACCGATTTTCACCTTTGGCGGCTTTCAAAAAAAGCTCGGATGCGGCCTTCGGCAACCCATTCTCACCAGCCGGAAAGACAAAAGGATGGAAAAACGTTACGGGCGGGAAACATCATTTTCTAGCCGGAACGAAGGTATGGGTTTCGGGGTCGAAGGAATAACCACCGGCATCCCAGACGCTTTGCAGTATGCTCCAATCGAGATGGACGTTCTTCATCTCCTCGGAAACCTTGGAAGCTTCGAGCATTTCCTTGTCGTCGATCTGGTTGTCGCCGTTCAGGTCCGCCCACAAAAAGGGATGGATCCGCATCACCCGATCCCCCTCCACCGGCTTGGGCGACATCCGCCGATCGGGTGCGGCGATGACGGACCCCCGGAAATGAACATCCCCGTGGAGCTTGGCCTCCGAGTCGACCTTGATCAGATAGGTGATGAAGAATTCCCGGTCGCCCCGCTTGGAAATCCAGCGCACCACCCCTTTCTCGTTGTCGAGGCTCGATGGCGGAGGGTAGCTCTCGATGATCTTCCACCCCAGCGGGAAGCTCTCCCGGAGAATGAAGCCGTTGTTTTCCTCTTCGGTCTGGAGCTGGATGCGAACCGGAATCACCGCGCCGGGCGCGGCATAGGGGGGCAGGACACGGGTCGCAAAAACCCCGGTCTGAAGGACCATCTGACGGTGGTAAAAGAAGGCGCTGACCACGATCACGATCAAAAACAGGAAAAAAAGGATCAGGATGCGGGGCAACCGCATCAGAAACCAGGACCTGGATTTCCCCTGCGCATCGTCATCTTCTGCCTGCAGAATCTCCTCGAGAGGAACCTCCAGCGCCTCGGCCAGCCGCTGGGCATTGGCGGTCTTCATGGAAGGATAACGATTGTTTTCCCAGCGCGAAATGGTATCGGTAGTCACCCCGACCACCTTGGCGACATAGAGCTGGGTCAGCTTCTTATCCTCCCGGATGCGGCGCACCGCCCTGGAGTTCAGGCATACTGTCGGCGGATTGTTTTCCTGCATCAGATCATCACCTTAAATGGCTTATATATTAACCGCATCGACCTCAATCCGCCAGTGAAATTGTTCCCCTGACCGTTATCGGCGCCCGATCCAACCACAAACCGCTCCCTATTGAAACACTCGCCCCGGCGATTCGTAGCCGTTTTCCCTTCCGCTCACCATCCCGGCACACCGTCTGCCGCCAATCCATGAGGGGGTCTCCCGGCGCCACCGGCGTTTTCAGGATCAGCCTGCCGCGCCTGTCCACCCCGGTCTTGACCGTTTCGAAGCCGACCTTCTTCATCGCCCCAGGGTTCAGGGAAGCAGATCCCTGGGGCAGCATCACCGTTCCCCTCAGAAAACGAAAGTTTTCCATACCAACAATTTCGGCCCTTGCCGTTTCCGGATCAGCGCCATCGTCTTCCCGCTTCCGAGGGCTCTATGGGCAGCCACAATATTTTCAAGGTCAAATTTTTCGGGTTATTCATATCTACATTGTTTGCTCTGGAAAAATTCCAGCGAGACGAAAAAACCGTTAGTAAAGAAACCTATTTTTCATATTTAAATTCAATACCACTATAAAACGCTCTTTTTGTTATTACTGATTTACCGAATCAATCCTACATAATTTTATCAAAGGATTTTTTTTGTTATTGCAACTCCCTGAATTTCCAAAAATTAAAGTAGACATGTGGCCATATATGGCCAGATTGCTATTTTATGTAGAATTCAGTTCTTGCATTATTGTATAAGTTTTTGATTTATCTATAAAGTTTTATGAATATAAAATTTGTTGTCGTAAAGATCGAGCCAGATATTACTTATGAATAAACCATTTCTGATTTTAGTTTTTTTCGTGTAATTTTTTTGTCAAAAATTTTTTGGCCTGAAATTATTTTTTTGCGGATTATTTACTTGCCGATAGCGTTTTTTATAGTTCGAATTTTTTCAGCAAAACGCACCGGCCTTTATCTTTTCCTTCTCGGTCCAAATGGGTGAAAGGAGGTGAATCAAAGCATTTCGCTTTAATACCGGGAGATGCGAATCGAAATAGGGTTTTTTGTGAGGTTGTCTTCTTTTTGGAACCATCCTGTTAACGAGGAAAGGAATCTGTCATGGCAGAAAAAACCATCGTTCATGATGAGATACTGGACAAGCTCGAACCGCCCAGCATGGCGCCGGCGGCTTTATTTAAACATTTCGGACCCGGCATGATTCTGATGATGACCGGTATCGGCACCAGCCACCTGGTCACCGCCCCCACCGCCGGCGGCCGCTTCGCCTACGCCCTGCTCTGGA
>JAFGOW010000220.1 GCA_016926265.1 Deltaproteobacteria bacterium
ATGCCTACATCACAGGTGAATTTGGCTCGCAGTTTCGACCATTGACGGCCGGATATGGCGGACCTCCCATTGATGCTGAAATAGGGCTTGCCCGCCGGGTCTCCGTGCTCGTTCGCGTACTGGGCCAGCCGCACGAAGGCGTCAGCCGGGGGGTAATACCAAAGGTGATCACCCGTGAGATATTTTCGGGTCGCCGCATTGAGCACCCCACACGCCTCGTTGGCCAGCCGGAGGGGCATTCCTGTCCGCTTCCACTCGTGGCGAAGCCAATCTTGCATGGTGAGGGATTGTTCGCCAATCTTGAATATTGCGGCCTTTACATAGTGCACACAGACTTCCGTCACGACGGGGAACTTGCGCAGAGTCTGGGTATTCGCATTGCCCGCGACATGGCCGAGCCCCTTGTCCCAGATGTTGCAGCAGCGATACTCCCACCCGTTCGCGATCAGGAGGGGATGAACCGTAGCCCATCCAACCTCGGTAGCCCAGAACCACAGGGTCGTCTCCGGCGTGGCATATTGGCTCCAGGCTTCGATGTGCGGCTCGTACCACGCGGCTAAGGATTCGGGCTTGTGGTTATCGCCAGGAAAGCCGCTCACGCCATATGGACCATCAGAAATGATACAAGTCGGGGTCGGCCAGTCGGGGTACAGTTTTTCCGCGCGATCGAAGTGGATTGAGATGTTGCCACGATTGTAGACATCACCGATCACGGGTTCCCGTTCGTGGCCTTTCCACCCAGAGAAAAGATGAATTTGTGTCGTACCGGCCTTGCTCATTGGCGCACTCTTCCTGCCTGTGTTGTCATTACGTCATGCCGTATTACGTTTGAATTCAGCCGCCGCCGGAGGCGGTCGGTTGGAATGATGGGTTAGACGATTTTCTTTTCTTTAATATATGAGACAATATCTTCTTCATTAAGAACTTTATCATATTTACTTTTAATTTTTGAAAGCTTTATATCCTCTGTTAACTCAGATAAAAACTTCTTAAAGTCTGGAGAATCCTCAGCAAGTCTGTTTACGGTATCCCAATCTATTACATCTTTGAACTGAGCGGGGAATAATATTTCTGATTCATTAACAGCATCGGAATTTAGTTTAATTACCCCGATGCCAAATGCGTTTGATAATCTTTGTATTTCATTCCTAAAATCTGGATCTTCATCAACTTTATTGCATACTAAATATCCTTCATTAGCCCAACTAGAATTTGATACAGCCTGAAAAAAGCTTTGTCGCAAGTTACTGAAACTCAATTGAATTTTCATCTCAAATGCAAATAGCCTAATTGAACTTACATTTAAATGTCCCTGCAATTCTCTCGTTTCCAGTGAATAGTCATTAAACGGAAAATATACACCGACCAAATCAGGATGAAGCCATTCATTCATACCTTTAATTCTTTTTGTTGAATTTTCATGAAAAATAGTTTTTGCATAACAGGTAAAATGCGGATTACTGAAAACATATTTAACTAATAAAGGATGCAAATCCCTTTCATGGTATTTAGTTTTAGAAATGTTTTCTTCACTTTTTTGAACTTGTTGCTGAACAACTTGTTCAATTTGTGCCTGATTGGTAAATAGCGTTCTTAATGTAAATTTAGTTGGTCTTTTCGAAACCTGTACAAAATCACTTTGGTCAAGATTTTCTTTTATATTGGTATACAACCTTGCTCCAATTGTGGCCCAAGGAGTTTTCCCAGTTGAACCTATTTTTTGATCAAAATTTAGCTCAACAGCTTTTTGCCATATTTCTTCTGACGACATTGGAATTTTGGTATGTTCCAATACATCTTTGATTAATTCATTAAAAGTGTATGTTTCAGCCATTCGTTATCTCCTGTATTCGTTTTGCCCGAAGTGTCCCCCTAACCATCAAATTATGCATCATGCAGCTTTTCCCCAAAAACCCTCGAGTTTCCCCTCAAATCCCCCTGAAAACTGCCTAAAAATTGGTCAAAATACCGCTCACTCCCCCCCGTTTTGCAACCAGAATCCGCGTACGGTAATCTTATGTTGCATGCAGCATAAGTACGGAGGGGAATTATGCTGGAAATTTTTCACCAGGAGCTGGCTGCCGACAAATCATTGGACCCAAATCACGTTCCTCATTATATCCGCTGGGTTAGGGAATGCTATGGTTTTTTTTCACTGGCCCCTCACCGATCGGCTGGGCCGGGAGCAAACCCACCTCTATCTTTCCAGCCCGAAAAGCTCCCGGCCGGATTGGCAGGTCCGGCAGGCGGAACAGGCCCTCCGGCGCTTCGATTTTTCCTCGGCATAAAATGCCCGGAATCCCTTCCCCTTTCAGCCGATAACCGCGCCTGGGCCGGTGTTCTTGCGGGTTGGCTCCGGCAGTTCCCATGCTATGGCCAAATCCCCTCAGCCCCTTTCTTTGGATAAGCTGCGCCGGCTCCTTTCCCATCCAGCGGCAGAACCTCCCGGTCCTTTGCCCCGACCCGTTGCCACACCCTTTCAACGTCCATAATCCCCGCCTTCCAATACCCTCTCCAGGCCTGAGGCGCCCGATTCGTTCCTGATTTGCCGGGTGGCCGTTTTTTCTTTTGCGGCGCCGATTGCCAGGGGTTATATTTTCTTGCGGTGTTGGCCGCCGCTTTCGGCTTTGAAAACTTCAACGGGACGAACCAAAGGGTACTCGCTCTTGAAAATCCTCCATACCTCCGACTGGCACCTGGGACGGACCCTCTTCGGCAAAAAACGCCACGAGGAGTTCGAGGCCTTTCTCGACTGGCTTGCCGCAACCATCGAGAACACCGGCGCCGATATCCTGCTGGTGGCGGGGGATGTTTTCGATACCAGCACCCCGAGCCATCGCGCCCAGGAGCTCTATTACCGTTTTCTGTGCCGGGTGGCCGCCTCGTGCTGCCGCCACGTGGCGATTATCGCCGGCAACCACGACTCCCCCTCCTTCCTCAACGCCCCCAGGGAACTGCTCAAAGCTCTCGATGTCCATGTCGTCGGCAGCGCTTCCGAACATCCCGAGGACGAGGTTCTCGTGCTCCGCGGCGACAGGGGCGGCCCGGAGCTGATCGTCTGCGCCGTGCCGTACCTGCGGGACCGCGACATCCGGCTGGCCGAGGCCGGCGAAAGCATCGAGGACAAGGAACGCAAACTTCTTGACGGCATCCGCGATCACTACCGGGCGGTTTTCGCCCTGGCCGAGAAGAGGCGGGGCGAGCTGGGGGCGGCTATCCCCATCGTCGCCATGGGGCACCTGTTCACGGCCGGCGGGAAAACCGTCGAGGGAGACGGGGTGCGGGAGCTCTACGTCGGCTCCCTGGCCCATGTCGGCGCCGGCATCTTCCCGGATCATCTGGACTATCTGGCCCTGGGCCACCTCCACCTGCCGCAGCGCGTCGATGGCTCCGAAACCAGGCGCTACAGCGGCTCGCCGCTGCCAATGGGATTCGGGGAGGCCGGGCAGCCCAAAAGCGTGGTCCTGGTTGATTTCAGCTTGGGACGGGAGGATTCGGCCGGCGCTCCCACCCCCAATCCGCGCCCGAAAATCGACCTCATTCCGGTCCCGTTGTTTCAAAAACTCGAGCGCATCCAAGGGGATTGGGATACGATCGCCCGGCGGATCGGGGAGCTCTCCGGGCCGGGTGGCCGGGCCTGGCTGGAGATCGTCTACGACGGAGAGGAGGTCATCGGCGACCTGCGGGAGAAACTGGATGCGGCCATCGCGGGCAGCGGCCTGGAAATCCTGCGGGTGAAAAACAACCGCGTCATCGACCGGGTGCTCGGTTCGATCCACGACGAGGAGACGCTGGATGACCTCAGCGTGGACGAGGTCTTCGAACGGTGCCTCGCGGCCCATGACATCCCCGACGAGCAGCGCCCGGAACTGTTGCGGGCCTATCGGGAAACGGTTCAGAGCCTGGATGAGGAGGGGCCTGAGTAACAAGCGGCCCAAACCACGAATGGACACGAATGAACACGAATTATTGTTGAAGAACGACGTCTACCAGATCGTGGGCTGCGCCATTGAGGTTCTGAACGCTTTGGGGTGTGGCTTGCTGGAAAAACCATACGAAAATGCCCTGGTTGTTGAATTTGGATTGCGCGGCATCCCGGTGCGCCAGCAGCAGCGATTCGACGTCCGATACAAAAACGTCAAGGTGGGCGACTACATTCCTGATCTCATCGCTTTTGACAAGGTCATCATCGAAACCAAGGTCATCGACCGCATTTCCGATATTGAACGTGGCCAGCTTATCAATTATCTGAAAATCACCGGACTGCGCGTTGGAGTGATACTAAACTTCAGACATGCCAAACTCGAATGGGAGCGGCTTGTGGTTTGACATTGGCGTATACTTTTGTTTTTATTGCTTTTTCCTCGCCTTAATTGGTGTTCATTCGTGTTTATTCGTGGTTCCTGACATCGATTTGTGTTTATTCGTGGTTCATGACTCCTGAAAATCCTTGAGGAGATGCCTGAGTAACAAGCGGCCCAAACCACGAATGGACACGAATGCTCACGAATTATTGTTGAAGAACGAGGTTTACCAGATCGTGGGCTGCGCCATGGAGGTTCTGAGCGCTTTGGGGTGTGGCTTGCTGGAAAAACCATACGAGCTTGTGGTGTGACATCTATTGGTGTCCATCCGTGTCTATTCGTGGCCCTTGACATCTATTGGTGTCCATTCGTATTTATTCGTGGCCCTTGACCTTTATTGGTGTTCATTCGTGTTAATTCGTGGTTCCTGACATCGGTTAGTATCCGTATTTATTCGTGGTTCCTGACCCATGAAAATCCTCCACCTCCGCTTTAAAAACCTGAATTCCCTGGAAGGCGAATGGGCCATCGATCTGACCCATCCCGCCTTTGTCCTGGACGGCCTCTTCGCCATCACCGGGCCGACCGGGGCCGGCAAGAGCACCATTCTGGACGCCGTCTGCCTGGCCCTCTACGGCCGCACCCCGCGTCTCAACAAGGTCACCAAGGCCGGCAATGAAATCATGTCCCGCCGGACCGGGGAGTGTTTCGCCGAGGTCACTTTCGAGACCCAGGCTGGCCGGTTCCGCTGCCACTGGAGCCAGCACCGGGCGCGCAAGAAGCCGGATGGGGAGCTCCAGGCCCCCAAGCACGAGCTGGCCGATGCCGATTCCGGCCGGATCCTGGAAACCAAGATTCTCGATGTCGGCAAACAGATCGAGAAGGCGACCGGCATGGATTTCGACCGCTTCACCCGCTCCATGCTGCTGGCCCAGGGCGGTTTTACCGCTTTTTTGCAGGCGCCCCCTGACGAGCGGGCCCCGATCCTGGAGCAGATCACCGGCACCGAGATCTACAGCCGAATCTCGATCCGGGTCCATGAGCGGCAGCGTGAGGAGCGGGACAAACTGGAGCGGCTCCGGGCCGAAACCGCGGGCATCGCGATGCTGGAGCCGGAACAGGAACAAGGGCTGCAACTGGAACTGGAGGCCAAGCTGAAAGAAGAAACCGACCTGGCCCGCCAGGTGACCGATACCGGCGCCGCCATCGGCTGGCTGACCGCCATCGAGGGCCTGAGGAAGGATATCGCCGGCCTGGCCGAGGAGGAACTCCGGTTGCAAGGCCGGTTCGAGGCGTTCCAGCCGGAGCGCGACAAACTGAGCCGGGCCATCCAGGCGGCGGCGCTGGACGGCTCCCATGCCACGCTCGTCACCCTCCGCAAGCAGCAGGCCGAAGACCGGGCGGCCCTGAAAACCGGGGAAGCGGCCCTTCCCGAACTGGCATCCGCGGCCCAAAAACAGGCCATGGCGCTGGCAGGGGCCGAGCAGCAAACCGCCCAGGCCAAAGAGGAGCTGAAAGCGGCCGCGCCGCTCATCCGCCAGGTCCGCGCTCTGGATCAGAGGCTGGCCCACCAAAAACAGGAGCTTGCGGCCGGGGAAAAGGATTGCCGGAAGGTGTTGGAAAAAATGGCCGTTGATCGGCGGGCCCGGTTGGAAGAGGAGGGAAGGCGGGCCGAGGCCGCCAAAAATCTGGAGCTCGCCGAGGCCTATCTCAGGGACCAGGCGCGGGATGAATGGCTGATCGGCGGCCTGGCCGGCGTCGAAGAACAGGCGGCCGGCCTCCTTTCCAAACAGCAGGAGATCGCCCTCAAGGAGGCCGAGCTGAATGAGGCTGGCAGGGCTTTTGGGCTGGCCACCCAAAAGCTGGAGGAGGCCGCCACACAAAGCGGCCTGAGCAAACAGAATGTGGAGGCAGCCTCCCTTAAGCTTCAACGGGGCCAGGAGGCGCTGGACCGGCTGCTGGGGTCACGGCTGCTGCGGGAATACCGCGCCGAGCAGGAGGCCCTGCTGCGGGAGCTGGCCTTCCTGAAAACGATAGCGAAGCTGGAAGACCATCGGGCCCGGCTCGAAGACGGCAAGCCCTGCCCGCTCTGCGGGGCCACGGAACACCCCTTTGCCCTGGGCCAGGTTCCCGCCGCCGATGAAACGGAAAAGAGGATCGAGGCGCTCGCCCGGCTGATCGCCCAGGCCGAGGATCAGGAAGCCGCCATCAAAAAACTGGAAGAGGCCAAAACCGCGGCCGGCCAGGATCTGACCGAGAGCGAAAAACGGGAGGCCGCGGCCGCCCATGACAAAAAGGCCGCCGGGAAAACCCTGGCCGAGGTGACGGCAAGCCTGGAAAAACTCCGCGCCGGTTTGCGCGACCAGCGGCAGGCCCTCGGCGCCAAACTCCTGGGGCTCGGCATCCCGGAACTCCCCGCGGCCGATATCTCCTCCCTGCTTGAGTCCCTGCGGGCGCGGCTCACGGCCTGGCAGGCCCAGGTCCGGAAAAAGGCTGAATTCGAGCACCAGCTCGCCGGCTGCGACAGCGCCATGAAGACGCTGGATGCGGTTCTGGAAACGCAAGGCCAGGCCTTGGCCGAAAAGCAGGAGCGCCTGGCCGCCCTCCGGCGGGAATTCGCCGCCGGTGGTGACGAGCGGAAACGGGCCTACGGCGACAAAGACCCGGACCAGGAGGAGCTGCGCCTGAACCGGGCGGCGGCCGAGGCCGAAAAGGCCGAAAAGGTGGCCAGGGAACGGCACTCGGAACGGCTGTGGAAATGGCACAGCGCCCAGGCCCAGGTGGAATCCCTGAAAAAGCGCCTGGGGGAAAGGGAGGCGGGGCTGAAGAAGTCGGAAGCCGAATTCATTGCCGCGCTGGAAGCTGCCGGTTTTCGGGATGAAGAGCGGTTTCTGAAGGCCCGGCTGACCCCTCAGCAGAGGAATGA
>JAFGOW010000221.1 GCA_016926265.1 Deltaproteobacteria bacterium
CCGCGGATGATCAGGTCCTTGAGACGGCCGGTGATGTAAAAATAGCCCAGCTCGTCCATGCGGCCGATGTCGCCGGAATGGAGCCAGCCGTTGCCGTCGATGCACCGGGCGGTCTGCTCCGGCATCTTGTAGTAGCCCTGCATGGTGTTGAAGCCGCGGCAGCAGATCTCGCCGGGCTCGTTGATCTCGCAGATCTCGCCGCTCTCGGGATTGAGGATCGCCACCTCGACGCCGGGCAGGGCCTGGCCGATGGAGTGGCATTTGCGTTCGAGGCTGGTTTCGAAGTAGCGGGTCTGGGTCATCACCGGCCCCGCCTCGGTGAGGCCGTAGGGGATGGTGATCTCGGCCATGTTCATCAGCTCCACGCACTGCTGCATGCGCTTGACGGGGCAGGTGGAGCCGGACATGATGCCGGTCCGCAACGAAGAAAAATCGAACTTCTCAAACAGGGGATGGTCGAGGAGCGCGATGTACATGGTGGGGACACCGTAGACCGCCGTGCAGCGTTCTTTTTCAATCGACATCATGACGGTCACCGGATCGTACTTCTCCAGCAACACCATGGTGGCGCCGTGGTTGACGCAGGACATGACCCCCAGCACGCAACCGAAACAATGAAACAGCGGCACCGGGATGCAGACCCGATCCCGGGCCGAGAGGTTCTGGCAGGCGCCGATCCAGAAGCCGTCGTTGGCGATGTTGGAGTGGCTGAGCTGTACCCCCTTGGGGAACCCGGTGGTCCCGGAGGTGTACTGCATGTTCACCACCTCGTGGCAATCCAGCTGCCGCTGCCGCGCCAGGAATTCCTGTCGCGGCGTCTGCACCGCCAGCGCCAGGAGCTCGTTGAGGGAATAGAGGCCGCGGTGCTTCTCGGGCCCGAGGAAAAGGACCCGCCTCAGAAACGGGTAGCGCTCCGCCCGGAGCTCGCCCCGGGGCTGCTCCCGGAGTTCGGGAATCAACTCGTAGATCGTCTGGAGATAATCGGTGTCGCGGTAGCCATTGACGAGAAACAGGTTCTCGGTATCCGACTGCTGGAGCGCGAAATCGATCTCGGCGCTCTTGTAGTTCATGTTCAGCGGCAGCAGCACGGCGCCGATCTTGGCCGCGGCAAACATCAGGATGATCCAGTGCGGCACGTTGGTCGCCCACAGCGCGATCTTCTCGCCGCGCTTGACGCCGAGCGCCATCAGGCCGCAGGCCAGGCGGTCGACCTCGACGCCGAATTCGTACCAGGTCAGGCGAAAATCGCGGTCCGCGTAGACCAGGGCGTCCAGGGGGCCGCAGCGGGCGATGGTCTGGTCGAGCAGCTGCCCCAGGGTATAGTCCCGGGTGACCGGCAGATTGTTCCACGGCACCCCCGTAGAAACCGCCTGCCGGAACGGCGGCTGGCCGGGCGCGGTCCCGAAGGAATCCGTCAATTGGAAAAGAGGCTTCGACATGGCCGCGTTCCCCTCTTTTAAAACGGCATGAAGACGACCGCGTAGATCGTCGCCGGACGGCCGTTCGCGGCCCTGACAAGATGCTGCACCACCGAGTTGTAATAGGCGGAATCCCCCGGCTGGAGGATTTGCGTCACGCCGCCGTACACCAGCTCGACCTCGCCGGAGATCGCGACGATGAACTCCTCCCCCTCATGGGACGAGGTCAGGGCCTGGGCGTCGGCGGCGATCTCGATATAGAACGGGTCCATGTGGCGGTCGGTCTTGCCGCGCCCCAGGGGGAAGTAGCGGAACCCGCCCGACTCGCAGACCTTGTGCGAGGTCTGCTCATCGGCGCGGGCGTCGGCGCGCACGATCACCGGATCGGGCTGGTACTGGTCGTCCATGAAGGTTCCGAGACGCTGCCCCAGCGCCCGGGAAAGCTTCACCAGGACGCCCAGGGCGGGATAGACCTCGCCCGCCTCCACCGCCGTGATCACCCCGGCGCTGACTCCGGATTTCTCGGCCAGCACCTCCACCGTCATCTGCAAGCGCTCGCGATAGGTCCGCACGCGCTCTCCCACCTTGCATCCGTCAGCCATAAAGCCACTCAATATAGAAAAAAGGTGATAAGAAATTGGGGATTTACCCCAGCGGCAGGATCAATCTCCAGCCGCCGGCCGCAACCCGACCGCTCCGGTTTTGTAATGCAGCGGCCAATCGGTGTCAACGCAAAAGCGGCTCCGGCGAAGTGAAAAGTCCCGGTTGACGGGCCGGGCGGCACCCGGTCACCGCCCCGCTTCGACAGGATGCCCTGCTTTTAGTTGCCGCCTTGGCGGCGTCGCAAAAAAGCGGCGACCCGCTCCGCCACGTTCCTTTCGATATTCCGGTAGAAGATACTGTAATCATAGGGATGGTAAAACCCCCGGAAAGGGGTTCTGACCAAATCTTTTCGGGACGGTTCGGGGATCACCAGCGCGCCGTTGACGGTCTGGGCGCCGGTAAAGGCGGGGATTTCGATCTCAGCCGAATCGGTGACGAACAGCGCCCCGAGATTCTTCTCCGCAGGGACGAATCGATCGGTCAGATCCATGGTCAGGGGATTCACCCCCACGGCCCCGGGCCGGACAATGGTCATCGCGGGTTTCTCGCTTTGGGTGTTGTAGCTGACGAGACACCCGATCTGGTCGCGGGCGGCGCTCATTTTCAGGAAAGGATAGCGGCGCAAATCGTCGGTGGTCACGGACCAGCCGATCAGATAGCTCGCCACCAGTTGCTCCCGCAATCGGGCATCGGCGAACCGCCCTTCAAGCAGCATGAGCAGGAGGTTGGAACCCTGGCTGTGCCCCGCCAGGATGAACGGCCGCCCCTGATTGAAATGTCTCAGGTAATTATCGAAGGCCCTTTCGACATCCTCATAGGCCACGGCCATCGCCTTTTCCTTATTCGCTTCGGATGCTCTCAGAACCTTCATGTGGGCTTCCCGATAATGGGGCGCGAAAATATTGCACGACTTCCGGAAAGCGCTGGCACATTTCTTCAGGGAGAAATCAATGCGGGGGTTCTTCAGGCCCGATTCAATGCTCTCGTTCCAGACCTCCGATTCAAAAAAGGCCGTGGGATGCACGAAGAAAACGTCGACGGGCTTTTTCTCCCCGCCGGCCGGCGGCAATTCGGCCCAGTTTTCCGGGTTATCGTATTCGGGCCTCCGGGGCACGGCCGCGGCGCTGAAATCGGCGCTTCGGGAGAAGAGGCCGCTGATATCGCCGCTCAAATCGGTCCGCCACAGATCGATATCGCTGGAGACCCTGGCTGCTTCCGCCACCGCCGGCAAATTGATGGAGGCGACGGTCGGATTGTTCAGGGTCCGGAAATAAACCCGCCGTCCCAGGATGTCCGTGACAATGGTCCACTGGGTGCAGCCGTGGGGAAACTCCGGGGGCACCGCCAGGGTCTGGGCGGCGGCGAAACCGAAGTTGACCGCCTGAGCGGCATCAGCCGGTTCCGGGAGCTGCTTCCGGTAAAAAGCGCCGCGGACAAAACGGTCTAAAGACCCGTTCGCCCCGGGGATGTCCCGCTTCCCCCCGAAGCCCTTGTAGTTTTTGAGATGGTCGAGCGATTCGGAATAAACGGAGTTGGTCAGCACTGGAATCGGTGGGTTTTCGGTGATCTTGATGCTTCCACCGAGAAATTCGACGACGGCCGAGGCCCCGGAGGCATCGTGCAAGAACAGGTGCAGCTTGATCGCCAGGGTCTCCGTAGGCAGGGAAGTCACCTGGAACCGGCCGCTTTTCAGATCGGCCAGCGCTTCCCCGACGCTCTGGAAGCTGTCCAACAGATACTGGCCCAGGGAAGCGACGTCGATAGCCGTTGCGGGGCCCTTGCCGGGGAAGGAAGAGGAGGCCAGAAAATAGGTGCCGATTTTCAGGCCCGCCACGTTCACCCCATCCACGCCGGCGCTGTAAAAGCCGCCCTCCGGCGATCTGGCCTGCGGGAGAAAACTGTTGAAGCTGACTGCGGCATACCGGCTCACCCAAGGCAACGGCCGGCATCCCTTGGGAGCGTACTGGGCCGATTTCTTCTCCCCCGCGGGGCTGAAATGCACAAAACCGCGACCGCTCCTGAAATCGAAATTGCGGGCGGAAACCCGAGCCTTCGGCGCCGACCCGACAAAAACCTCCGAACAGGGCCAGGCCTTGGTCCCGACCAAAAAGAACAGGAAAAACGCCCATACCACCCATGCAACCCGATAATTACATTTCATTTTTTCTCCTGTGAAAAAAGTGCCCGGATCCGGGAGGCGCACCGACCAATCTTCGGCAGGCCTGTGGGTGCATAAATCGCGCCCCGATGTTTCAACCTGACGATCCGCTTCGCCACCCGTGCCCGGTGAAGCCCAAATTCAGGGCCATTCCCCAAAATGGTCGCAGACGCCGTTTCCCCGCGACCGCTTAAAGGGCGGCCAGAAACCGGGCCACGGCCTCCTCGGACCAGTAACGGCCGCCGTTGCCGAGGGGCGGAAAGCCGCAGTGGCCGCCCTGCTCCGGAACGACCAGTCCGACCTGGGGATTTTCCAGAGACGACGGAAAACAGCTCGGGCTCAGGAAGGGATCGTTGGCGGCGTTGATCAGCAGGCTCGGCAACCGGATCGCCTCCAGATAAGGGAGGCAGCTGCAGCGCCGCCAGTAATCCTCGGCGTCGGCGAAACCATGGAAGGGGGCGGTGTAGCGGTTGTCGAAGTCCCGGAAATCGCGGATGTTCTCGTAACCGTCCAGACGGACCAGGGCGGGGAAATGCCGTTGTTTGATCTCCAGTTTGGCCCTCAGGTCGGCCAGAAAACGCCTCATGTAGATCCGGCATTCGGGACGCGCCAGGGCCGCGGCGCACCCTTTAAGGTCGCAGGGGACGGAAAAGACGACCGCCCCGGCCACCGCAGCCGGAAACCGATGCCGTTCCCCCCCCAGATAGAGGAGGGTGACGTTGCCCCCCATGCTGAAACCGACCAGGGCGATCCTGGAATAGCCCCTGGCCGCGGCGCAGGAGACGACCGCGTGCAGATCCTCGGTGTCGGCGTTGCAGTACAGCCGCGGCAGCCGGTTGCTGTCGCCGCCGCAGCCGCGAAAGTTCCAGGCCAGTGCGTCCCACCCCGCGGCCACGGCGAGCCGCGCCATGCCGACCACGTAGGGCCGCCTCGAATGCCCCTCCAGCCCATGGGAGATGATCACCAGACGGTCGTTCCCCTGCCGCAGCCAGTCGAGGTCGAGGAAGTCGCCGTCCGGAAGCTCCAGCCTCTGGCGCTGATAAGGGGGGAGCGGCAACCGCCGCAGCAGCACCGGATAGACGGTCTGGAGATGGCCGGAAGGAAGCCACCACGGGGAACGGTAGCGCGGGATGTTTTCGGCCAGGATCTTGGCAGCGACAGCCATATCTTTCGAGTTCTCCCAGTTCCGGTTTCCTGATCGCCATCAAATGCTGGTGGAGTCAAAGCAAAGCCGGACCCCGTTGCGGCGGGTCCGGCTTTCCATCCTGGGGTTTAAGGTGGCGCCGCGGAGCGCTTAGCCCTTGCCGGCGCTGCCGAGCACGGTTTCGTTCTTGTGTTTAATCAGGGCCACCAGTTCCTTGCGCGCCGCGCCGAGATACTTGCGCGGGTCGAATTCGCCGGGGTTGTTGGCCAGATATTCCCG
>JAFGOW010000033.1 GCA_016926265.1 Deltaproteobacteria bacterium
CCGTGGATCAAGCTGGAGGTCACCCCCGACCCCTACTATCTGCTCCCCGACCCCATCGAGACCTACCGGGCGGCTCAGATCCTGATCAAGGACGGTTTCACCGTGCTCCCCTACATCAATGCCGACCCGATTCTGGCCAAGCATCTCCAGGAGATCGGCTGCGCCACGGTGATGCCGCTCGGTGCCCCCATCGGCACCAACAAGGGGGTGAAAACCCGCGACAATATCGCCATCATCATCGAGCAGGCCCATGTGCCGGTGGTGGTCGACGCCGGGCTGGGCGCCCCTTCCCACGTTGCCGAAGCCATGGAAATGGGCGCCGACGCGGTGCTGGTCAACACCGCCCTGGCCGTCTCCCCCAACCCCGGCCTGATGGCCGCGGCTTTCAAAAAAGGGGTCGAGGCCGGCCGCGAGGCCTTCCTGGCCGGCCTGGGCAAACAGCGCAAATTCGCCGAGGCCTCCAGCCCGCTCACCGGATTTTTGAGGGACAACCAATGAGCTTCCTGAACGAAATCAAAAAATACCCTCCGCAGGAACTGCTGGAGCAAATTCTGAACAAAAAACCGGCCGACGTGGAAGCCGCCCTGCACGCCGAACGCCCCAGCATCGACGATTTCCAGGCGCTGATCTCGCCTGCCGCCGAAAAATACCTGGAACCGATGGCGGCCCGCGCCCACCAGATCACGTTGCGGCGTTTCGGCAACAACATCCAGATGTACGTGCCGATCTACATCTCCAACGAGTGCACCAACGGCTGCGTCTACTGCGGCTTCAACTGCAGCAACGACCACGTCCACCGCAAGACCCTCTCCCTGGAGGAGATCGAGCAAGAGGCGCTGACCCTGCACCGCAACGAATTCCGCCACGTCCTGGTGCTGACCGGCGAGGACCCCAAGGCCATCGGCAACGACGGCCTGGTGGCGGCCATCCGCAGAATCCGGCCCCTGTTTAGCTCCATCAGCCTCGAAGTCTATCCGATGGATGTCGACGGCTACCGGCAGATGGTGGCAGCCGGGGTCGACGGCCTCACCATCTACCAGGAGACCTACGATCCGGTGCTCTACGAAAAACTCCACCCCTACGGGATGAAGCGCGACTACCGCTGGCGCCTCGAAACCCCGGAGCGGGGCGGCGAGGCGGGCCTGCGCCGGATCGGCATCGGCGCCCTGCTCGGCCTCGGCAATTTCTACACCGAAACCTTCTTCACCGGGCTCCACGCCCTCTATCTCGCCCACCGCTTCTGGCGCACCCAGGTTTCGGTCTCGTTCCCCCGCATCCGGCCGGCCGAAGGCGGCTTCAAGCCGCTCTATACCGTCACCGACCCGCAGATGGTGCAGGGGATCTGCGCCATGCGGCTGCTGCTCCCCGACGCCGGCCTGACCCTGTCGACCAGGGAGAGCGCCCGCTTCCGCGACAACCTCTTCCCGCTGGGGATCACCCAGATGAGCGCCGGCTCCTGCACCGCCCCCGGCGGCTACTCCCACCAGGACGAAGGGACCGGCCAGTTCAACATCGACGACGACCGCTCCCCCGAGGAGATCGGCCGCGTCATCCGCGCCAAGGGGTACGAAGCGGTCTGGAAGGACTGGGACGCCGCCTTCCTGGAGCAAAAGGCCTCCTGACACCAAAGCCGATGAGCCGCCGGATCGACTTTTCCCTCTACCTGATCACCGACCGCTCCATCCTGCCGCCCGGCAGCTCCCTGCCGGAAGCTGTCCGGGAGGCCCTGGAGGGAGGGGTGAAATGCGTCCAGCTGCGGGAAAAGGACCTGTCGCCGGGATCGCTCTTTTCCCTGGCGCTGGAGCTGCGCGACCTGACCCGGCGCTACGGAGCGAAACTGCTGATCAACGACCGCGCCGACGTGGCGCTGGCCTGCGACGCCGACGGCGTCCATCTCACCAGCGCTTCCCTGCCCGTTTCGGCAGTTCGGGGGATGCTCGGGCCGGAGCCCCTGATCGGGGTTTCCGCCCACCGCCTCGACGAAATCCTCAAAGCCGGGCAAGAAGGCGCCGATTTCGCCACCTTCGGGCCGGTCTATTTCACCCCTTCAAAAGCCGCCTACGGCCCTCCCGTGGGATTGGAAAAGTTGCGGGAGGTCTGCCTGCGGGCCCCCCTTCCGGTCTTCGCCCTGGGGGGGGTGAAACTGGGCCGTCTCGGAGAACTCATGGCCGCGGGCGCCGCCGGTGTCGCCCTGATCTCCGCCATCCTCAGCTTCCCCGACCCCCGCGGCCAAGCCCAGAGCTTTCTTCAGCACTTGAGCCGGCCCCGGCTCGGCGATTAAACCAGCGCCCTGCGGGCCGCCTCTGAAGAATAAATCTCCCTTCGGAAACAAAATCCGATATCTCCGCCCCGCCCCCCCTTTTTTATTGTTAAAATGCCGTTACAATTCAGGGAAAGGGGAACAATTCTAAAATTTTTCCATGACTGGGTTTCCCGATGGCCATCTTTCGTAGGCTGCGTGGGCTTTTCGCTATGGGAAGCAATCTCTCCGTTCCTGCAAACAATGGGACCCTGCTCGGTCTGGCCCAAGCCGACGGGAAGCCTCTTCCCGCCGCCCATGTCCTGGAAAACCTCGGCGCTTTCATCTTCGACGCCCTTTCCCCGCATGTCGCCCTGCTGCGAGGAGACGGCACCGCGCTGGCGGTCAACCAATCATGGCGCGCCTTCAGCAAGATTCATCCGGTCGCTCCCCACAGCCTCGAAGAAGGTGACAACTACCTGGAAATCTGCAAAAAAATGCCGCCGGACCGGCACGCGGAACAGGAGACCTTCGAAAGAGGGTTCCAGGCCATCAACAAAGGGCTGCTGCTGGAATTCTCCTTCGAATTCTCCTGTCTGGTCGCCGGCGGCCCCCGCTGGTTCCAATGCAAAATGACGCCCCTCGATATTCAGGGGGAAAAGCACATCATCCTTTCCCATGAGGACATCACCGAACTCAAGCAGGCCCAGAACGAAATCCAGCAGCTGGCCTATTTCGACAATCTGACCGGGCTTCCCAACCGGCTGCTGTTCATGGACCGCCTCAACCAGGCACTGGTCAAGGCCGGGCGCGACCAGAAAATGGTGGCGGTGCTGTTTCTCGACCTGGACCGTTTCAAAATCATCAACGATTCCCTTGGCCATGCCGCCGGCGACCAGCTTTTGCAAACCGTGGCGCAACGAATCCGGAGCGCCCTGCGGGCCATGGATACGGTGGCCCGCTTCGGCGGCGACGAATTCGTTCTGCTGCTGCCGGCCCTGGAAGATCCCGACGACGCGACCCTGATTGCCAAAAAACTGCTCAGGATCCTCCCCGTGCCGGTCCGGCTCGGCGACCAGGAGGTTTTTCCCTCGGGCAGCATCGGCATCGCGCTGTTCCCCAGCGATGCCGAAGACACCGAAACCCTGATCGGCTACGCGGACATGGCCATGTATCACGCCAAGGAAAGCGGCCGCCACAACTTCCAGTTTTTTTCCCAGGAACTCAACAGCCGTCTCAAAAGCCGGATGCGGCTGGAAACCGATCTGCGGCGCGCCCTCCAGCAGGGGGAATTCGAGATCTTCTATCAGCCCAGCTATGAACTCGAAAGCAACCGCTGGATTTCGGTCAAATCCCTGTTGCGCTGGAATCATCCGGAACAGGGGCTGCTCGCCGCCCAGGAATTTATCTCGCTGGCCGAAGAATCGGGACTCATCATCCCTCTCGGGGAATGGGCCTTGCGGGAAGCCTGCCTCCAGGTCAAGAAATGGCAGGAGATGAGCTGGCCCGAGCTGCTGCTCTCCTTCAATCTCACCCTGCGCCAGCCCCACAACCCGAAAACCGTGAATTCGATCGCTCAAATCCTGGGGGAAACCGGTTTCGATCCTTCCCGCCTGGAGCTGGAGATCAACGAAAGCGCCTTCCTGAAAAACCTGGAAGAGAGCATCAATCTGCTGCTAGGCCTCAAGAAACTGGGGGTTCAGATCGCCATCAACAATTTCGGCTTCTCCTTCTCCTCGCTCCGCTACATCAAACGGCTCGGGTTCGAGCGGCTCAATATCGACCACTCCTTCGTGCAGAGCGCTCCCGGTCACGCCGAAAACGAAGCCATCACCGAGGCCATCATCAAGATGGGGAAATCGCTGCGGGTCAAGGTGCTGGGAAAAGGGGTCGAAAACAGGGAACAGCTGGAATTTTTGCGGGCCCACCAGTGCGATGAAATTCAGGGGTTTTTCTTCGATCTGCCGGCGCCTGCCGCCACCCTCCTGGAACGGATGCGCAGCCGGACCCCCGACCCATTCTGATTCCCGACAGCCCGCCAAGGCGGCCTTCCCTCAATGGGTAGTCAGCGAAACCACCGCCGCCGCTCCCAGAGCCAAGCCACCCCCAAACCGGCCAGAAAACCTCCGATATGAGCGCCGTAGGCGACCCCCGACCCCTCCCCGGAGGTCAGCAGAAAGGGGATGAGATTGTCCACCAGCAGGTAGAAACCCAGGACAATCCTGGCGGGAACCTCGACCGTCTGCATCAGGATCGGGAAGAGAAAGACAAAGACCTTGATCCGGTTGGCGGGAAACCAGATGAAATAGCAGCCCAGAACGGCCGAGATCGCCCCCGAGGCGCCGACCATGGGGATCTGGGAGCCGGGGACGAAGAGGGAAAAAAATATCGTGGCCGCGATGCCGCCGCCGAAATAAAGCAAGGCGTATCCCAACAGGCCCAGTCGCCCTTCCACGTTGTCCCCGAAAATCCACAGGAAAAGCATGTTGCCGGCCAGGTGGGCGAAACCTCCGTGAAGAAACAGGCTGGTAACGAGAGCCGTCAGGGACGGTGCGGCGGGCCGGAATCCGTATTCAAACAGGAACAGGTCATAGGCCGAAAGCTGGGCTAGCAGATCCTGAACCGGAATCCAGCCGCTCATGACCCGCAGGTATTCCATCAGCAGGGGGTCGTTGAAATCGGGCCGCTGCTGCATCAAAGGGAGGGTCACCAGCACGAAGACGGCGGCATTGATCCCGATGAAGACCAGCGTCCCCAACGGGCGGTGGTGAGGATTGGGGCTGTCCCCTATCGGAAGAAACATCCTCGGCTCCTAACCGTCCGCTTCCGTTGAGACGACGCGGGTACCGGCCAGACGGTCATTCCAGCCACGGCCTCGGGAATCCCAAAGGATCGCCCAATAACCGGCGCCCAGTGCCAGCAGAGAGAGCAGCCCCGCCGCGCTTCTCAAAAAGGCCTGCGCCACATCGAGGGATTCACCCTCTTCGTCCTCCACCCGGAGACGGCACAGCATCTTTCCTGGTGTCTGTCCCGAAACAAAGTGGAACAGGGTGAAATACCCGAAACAGAGAAAGAAAAACAGGTAGAAATAGGGGATAAGAAGATCGGCCATCCGGGAGGCCAGGGCCAGGAACAACGGCTCCTGGGGTGAATTCGTGAGAGCGGTTTCCCCCAGCAGGACAAAGGAGAGGAAGATCCCCGCAATGATGGCGCCATCGGCGAAACAGGCCCCGAGCCGCGGGAAAATCAGCTTTCGGTCCATCCCCTCAAGCCCCGCCTTCGGGATTGCTCCCGGTGAGGTGGGATCATGGCCTTCGGCGCCGGGGTTCATCATCGTCAGCCCTTGCAACCATCGAAAATAGAGAAACTTTGCGCCGGGAAGAGCGGTTCTCTGAGGCTCCCGCGGAAGAAAAGCCGCCGCCAAAGGGAGAACAGTCCCATCCCCACCATTGCCCGCATTACCCCATATCCCCGTAAAGAAACTGAAGCCAGGCCGCCATCACCAGCCCGGCCGTTTCCGTCCGGAGGATGCGGGGGCCGAGGCTGACTGGAACAAAACCGGCTTCCTTCGCCAGGTCGATCTCCGTGGCGCTGAACCCTCCTTCGGGACCGATCAGAACCGCCGCGGATTCCGGGGCCGAGGAGGGGAGAAGCTGCCGCAACGGACACCCCTCCTGCTCCCAGCAGGCCAGCCGCAGCCCCCCTTGGCACGAGGCCAGGGCCTGCTTCAGGTCGGTGACCGGATGGATGGACGGAACCAGGGGGCGGCGGCACTGGCCGGCCGCTTCCTCGACGATCCGCTGCCAGCGCCATAAGCGGTGCTCGCGGCGCTCCCGGCTCAGGAGCGGAATGCTCCGTTCGGTGGTGACCGGCGAAAATTCCGTCACCCCCAGCTCGGTTCCCTTCTGGAGGATGAGGTCCATTTTTTCCGCCTTGGGGAGCCCCTGGATCAAGCGGATGGGAAGCCCCATTTCCCGCTCTTGCCATCTTTCAAGGATCTGAAGCGCCGCCTCATTTTTTCCGACGCAAGCCAGGCGGCAACGGCAGCAGCCCCCTTTCCCGTCCACCAGCAGAACCTCGTCCCCGGCTTTTTTTCTCAGCACCCGGCAGAGATGGTGAAAGGGGCCTTCCCGCAGCAGGACCTCATCTCCCTGGAGGGTCTCCGGTGGGACGACCAGCCGATGCATTCAACCTCGCTCGAAAATCAGGCAGCACCAGTCTTCGCGTTCCAGGACCTGGGGCTCTCCTTCCAACAGGGGGACAAAACAGTTTGTGACCAGTGCCGCTTTTTCCAGCAGAATCCCGGAGAGAATCAGCCGCCCCGGGGCCGCCAGCAGCCTCAAGAAATGAGGGGCGAGCCGGACCAATTCCTCAGCGAAAATATTGGCGACGATCAGATCGAAGTTTCCCTCGACCCGCTCGAGGACCTCGCACCGCACCTCAATCCGGGAGGCCAAGCCGTTCAACTGGATATTGGCGCGGGCGATTTCGCAGGCCTCGGGATCGATATCGGTAGCCAGTACCGCGCCGGATCCCAGCTGCACCGCCGCCATCGCCAGGATACCGGAGCCGGTTCCGACATCGAGAACCGCAGCAGGGGCGGTTTGGCGATCGAAGACCGCGGCCAGGCTCTCCAGGCAAAGCCGGGTGGTGGCATGGGACCCGGTGCCGAACGCCATGCCGGGATCGATCCGGATTACCCGATCGCCGCTGTCAGGAGGAAGGTTTTCCCAGGTGGGGCAGATCCAAAGCTGGCACCCCACCCGAAAGGGTCGAAAATGCTGTTTCCAGCCTTCAGCCCAAGCTTCGTCCCGGACCGGCCGCAGTTCAATGGCTGGCGGAACCCAGCCAGGGGTAAAACGGCTGATTTCGCGGATTCCAAGTTCCACATCCGCGCCCAAAGCCGCCAGATTTTCTTCCCCGCCGGGGAAATAGGCCCGGATCCAACAGACCGGCGAATCAAGCTCTTCAGGGTCGGGCGCTATGAAGGTGTCCAGTTTCCGCTCCGCCACCAGCACCCCGCAGCAGCCCAGTTCCCGTAAGCACTCGCAAACCAGGTCAACCCACTGGTTGGGAACCGGAAGGGCGATCTCAATCCATTTTTTTTCCATGGGCGTTATTTTACGATAGAGGGGATCAAAAGCAACGATATTTGGTAGCCGATAACAGGCGCTCAAAGGTGCGCGATTGGTCACGCCGTCTTCGGCCCCCCTCTTTGGTGGGCTCTTTTTGATGTCCCTTTTATCTTGGGATCCCAATGAGAACGGGACTTTAATAAAATTCGGCATTTTTTAATGTTTTTGGCTGATTTTTTGCAAAATTCGCCTAACTTGTGCATTCCCATGGCAAGATTTTTATGATACGTTTGCTGGATTGTCGGGACTGGGAGACAGACTCTTTTTTGAGGCCGGCTTGCAGCCCCACGTTCTCATTGTTAGAATTAATTTGTAATTTATGAAGACAAACCCTTTTATCTATCTATTTTCCGATGCCACCGGCGCCACGGTGGAAAAAATGGCGGATGCCGCCCTGACCCAATTCCAGGCGGTGGATGTCCAGATCAAACTGTTCGGGAATCTGCGGACCAGGGAAAGCATCCTGGCGGCTTTGAACGAAGTCGAAAGACACCGTGGAATGGTGGTTTATACCGTCGTGAACCAGGAGTATGTCACTTTGATCCAAGAGGAATGCGAGGCCAGAAACCTTCTCAGCATCGATCTTTTTACTCCGATGCTGATGAAATTCTCCGCTTTCCTCGAAGCGCCACCGAAGAAGACCCCCGGCCTTTTCCACGGGATAAACGATAAATACTATAAACGCATCGAGGCAGTCGAGTTTTCCGTGAAACACGATGACGGACAGGAGCCGCGAACCCTTCATCTGGCCGACATTGTTCTGGTGGGGGTGTCCCGAACCAGCAAGACCCCGCTTTCCATGTACCTTGCGAACAGTGGCTGGAAGGTTGCCAACGTCCCCATCGTCAAGGGGATCAAACCTCCCGAGGAACTTTTTGGGATCGACCCCAGCCAGGTCGTGGGGCTCCTGATCGATCCCAAGCGCTTAATGGAACTTCGGATTGCGCGTTTAAAAAACCTTAAGCAGGATGTTTTTACGGCCTATGCCGATTTTGATCAAATCGTCGAGGAACTTGAGGAAGTCAAAACGCTCTATCGCCAAAATTCCTGGACAACCGTCAATGTTTCTGGAAAAGCCGTCGAAGAAACCGCGAATGAAGTTCTTTTTAAAATGAAATTAAAATAATTATATGTTTTCTTTTTACAACCATCACAAAGGAGATTCCTGCTATGAGAATTTTACTGTATGAAAAAAATAGCATGGAGGCAGAAAGAATTAAAAATACCCTTGAGAATCAGAACATAATTACGGACATTGTTTCTGATAAAGATGAAATTCCCTCGAAATCACGAAATATCGCCTATGACTTGATCTTGTTTGGCATTTTTTATCCCGGACAGGAGGAAAGAGGGCTGATCAATGACCTCATGGAAAATGAAATCACTACTCCGGTGCTTTATTTTCCGGAAATTCTTTCGGCCCCTGATTTAAATGAAGACCATTCTCCGGTTCAAGGTATTTTCCCGCTTTTGAGCAAACTCCAGGTTGTTCTTTCCGCCTCTGAAGGTTCCGTGGGATCCAAGATTACCTTCGGTCCTGTCGTTATTGATCCTATTTCGCATAAGGTTTGGAGAAACAACAAAGAAATCAGTTTAACTCCAAAGGAATATACGCTGCTGGAGTTTTTTATTCGTCATCCGAATCAGATTCTTACCAGAACGATGATCGCGAACCATGTCTGGAATCAGAATTTTGATTTTTTTACAAATGTCATTGATGTTTATATCAATTACCTCCGAAAAAAAATCGATTTTGGTTACGAGAAGAAGTTGATTCACACGGTCCGTGGAAAAGGCTATATCCTCAAGGAGGAATAGCTCCTCCCGCGCCGTTTTTTCTTCCTGGGCCTTCAGAATTCTGTTGGGGAGGATGCCCCCCTCAAGGGGGAGCCTATTTGGGGTCTTTTAAGGATTGGGGGAAGACAGCCCTCAATCGCATCCCGCTTGCCTCTTTTCCTGCCTCTCACACCAAAGCCCCCTGCCCGCTTTTTCTCGCGACACAGATGAAACTTTCGATGATCTGGGGTAATTTTTTAGAGTCAGGGGAATTCCGGAATCCCCTTTTTCATTGGAGGTTATATGGCCAAAAAAATAATGATCCTCGCCGGCAGCCCCCGAGAAAACGGCAACACCATAACCCTCTCCAATTGGGTCGCAAACGCCGCCCAGGAGGCAGGCGCCGCCGTTGAAATCATCCGGGCCGCACAGCTCCAGGTCAAGGAACGGGGGTGCCTGGCCTGCATGGGCTGCCAGAATTCGGACAAATTCGGCTGCGTCATCAAGGATGAAATCTCGGCCGCCATCAATCGGATTCCGGATCAGGATGTGTTGGTGCTGGCCAGTCCCGTGTACTTCATGGGATTTTCAGCCCAGATCAAATGTCTGATCGACCGCCTTTATTCCCTCTTCAAAATTACCAAGGACGGCAAAGGAATCAGCCACCCCCTCCAGCATATCGAATTCGCCTTGATCGCGACCGCCGCCGGTGCCCAGGAACATGGCCTTAACCTGATGGAAGAAAACATGGCCGCGATCTGCGACTTCTTCGGGAAAGGATACCGTTCCTTGGTGGTCCCCCATGCCCCGGTCCAGCCGGGTTTGATCGTTTCCAACACGGAAATCCTCCGCCAGGCCCAAGCGCTGGGAAAAGAGCTGGCCGGTTGAAGGCCACCGAGTTTCCAAAACAAAAAGGCCACCTCGAAAAAGGTGGCCTTTTTGTTTTGGAAAAATCGCAGCTTATTTTTCAGCGGAGATCTGATTCATCCCCGCCAGCAGGAAGGCAATGGCCAGGAAAGCGCCGGGGGGCAAGATCATGAGCAGCATCGGCACGAAGCTGGAACCGAGAACGGAGATTCCGAAAAAGGTGCCGTTCCCCAGCACTTCGCGAACAGCCGCGATCGCCACCAGGGCGACGGTAAAACCGATCCCCATGACAATGCCGTCCACGGCAGAGCTGAAGACCGGGTTTTTGGAGGCATAGGCTTCGGCCCGCCCCAGAATAATGCAGTTGACGACGATCAAGGGGATAAAAATCCCGAGCGCCTTGTGGAGGTCCGGCAGAAAACCGGCCATGACCAGATCGACGACCGTCACGAAGGAAGCGATGATGACGATGAAGGCAGGAATGCGGACCTTGGACGGAATGATCTTCCGCATGGCGGAGATGACGACGTTGGAGCAGATCAAAACGAAGGTAGCGGCCACCCCCATCCCGATGCCGTTTTCCACGCTGGACGAGGTGGCCAGAGAGGGACAGAGCCCCAGGCCGAGCTTGAGAACGGCGTTCTCCGTCCA
>JAFGOW010000222.1 GCA_016926265.1 Deltaproteobacteria bacterium
GCGGCGCCGCACCCGCTCCATGATCAGGGGACCGGCGGCGACCAGCGTCTCTTTGTTGGCCAGCGCCACATCCTTGCCCGCCTCAATGGCCGCCAGGGTGGGGATCAGGCCGGCGGAACCGACGATGGCCGAAACCACCATCTCCGCCTCGGAAGCCGTCGCGCAAGCCACCAGGCCATCGACCCCGGAGAAAATTTCAGTGCCGCTGAAACCGAGCATCTTTCTCAGGCGCGCCGCCCGTTCCTCGTCGGGAACCGCCACCCGGCGCGGCGCGAATCTCCTGACCTGCTCGGCCAGCAGATCGAGGTTGTGATGGCCGGTCAGGGCCGCCACCCGAAACCGCTCCGGGCGGGCCGCGACGAGTTCCAGCACACTGCCCCCGATGGAACCGGTACTACCTAGGATAACAAGGTTTTTCATAGCAGGCCGTTGATCCTCCGTCTCAGCCGAGAACGGACCAGGCATAGTAATAAACCGCGGGGAAGGAAAACAGCAGACTGTCGAGCCGATCGAGAAGACCGCCGTGGCCGGGGATGGCGGACCCGGAATCCTTCACGCCGAAGCCGCGCTTGATCATCGACTCGAAAAGGTCCCCCAGCGGCCCCAGCACCCCGAGCAGCAGCCCCAGGGAAAGGCAGTCGATCGGCGCCAGGATGGGGAAAAAAAGCAATTTGACGCCAAAAACGGCCGCCAGCGACCCGATCATTCCCCCCACCGCCCCCTCCCAGCTCTTTTTGGGGCTGATGGCGGGATAGAGCCGATTGCGGCCCCAGGTCACGCCGACAAAATACGCCGCGGAATCATTGACCATGACCGCCAGCAGCGTCAGAAAGATCCACTTCCGGCCCTCTGACAGTTCCAGCAGCAGATTCAGGTGCCCGAGCATAAGAGGGATATAAAGAAACCCCAGCAACACCAGCGCCAGGTGGTCGATCACGGAAGGCAGATCCTCGAACCGAAACAGGAAAAGAACGGCAAAAACCATAAACAGCAGCGTCAGCCCCGCCCATGGAAGACCGCTCTGCTGCCACTGAGGGAGCCAAACCAGGAAAGAGCCCCCGATGGCGGCCAGCCCCCTTTCCAACCGCCGCTGCGCAGGAAGACTGATGGCATAGAATTCGAGCAACCCCCAACCGGAAACCCCCATGACCACCAGCCCGAACCACGGCTGAGGGGCGAAGGCCACCAGCAGCGCCAACAGCGGCAATATCGCCAGCGCGGTCAGAATCCGTTGTTTTATGACAACCTCCCTGCCGCCGAGCGGCTCTCCTCGGGTGCCGCCGCGGTCAACCCGAAGCGCCGTTGGCGGCGGGAAAATTCCTCGAAAGCCGCCCTCAGCTCCGCCTCGCCGAACTCGGGCCAAGTCACCTCGGAAAAGACCATCTCGCTGTACGCCAGCTGCCACAACAGAAAATTGCTGATCCGCTTTTCACCGCTGGTACGGATCAGCAGATCGGGATCCGGGAGATCGCCCGTGTCCAGACGGCTGCCCAACAACGCCGCATCGATATCCGGGGGATTGAGCCTCCGCTCCTGGATTTCGGCCGCGATCCGGCGCACGGCGCGCACGATCTCATCCCGCCCACCGTAAGAGAGCGCCAGGGTCAGGACCATGCCGCGGCAGTCGGCACTCCGGTCGCGGGCCTTATCGATCGCCCGCCGCGCCGAGTCGGGGAGCCGCTCCAGATCCCCGATGGCATTGAAACGGATGCCGTTGGAGATCATCCGAGGGGTTTCCTGCTCCAGAAACTGCACCAGCAGACGCATCAGGGCCTCGACCTCGCTCCTGGGCCGCCCCCAGTTTTCGGTGCTGAAAGCATACAGTGTCACATAGCCGACCCCGAGCCGGCGGCATTCCTCCACCACCCGCCGCACGCTCTTGGCGCCTTCGCGGTGGCCGGCGATGCGGGGCAGCCTCCTCTTTTCGGCCCAGCGGCCGTTGCCGTCCATGATAACGGCCAGGTGGCGGGGGATTTCCATGAATGACCTAAGGATCCTTTGGCCGCGGAGGGGAAGGCTTCCGCAGCGGCGAAAACGGGGGATCCCCGGCGCAGCCGGGAACACCGGAAACGGCGCCCGAAGCCAATCCGCGACCGGCCGCGGCCAGACGCCGAACCCCCTGTTTTCAGACGGCAACAAACCTAACACGAATAACGGGGAGCAAGCAAGGGCGGGAATCGCCGCGGGCCGGCCGGAGCTTCCGGTCCCCCCGAAAAAGTGTTTTTATCCTTGAATTTTGTTATATGGTTTAGATATATTCTGAAATCTTTGAGAGGAAGACCCTCGCCAAAGAAGGATGGACATCCTTTCATGATCTCTGCCGCCCCTTGGAAAAAACCGGCATCGGCGACCCTCGGCGTGTTTGTCCTGCTGACGGGCTCCATGCTCCTTTCGGAGGATTACCATCCGCCTCCCGAGGTAGCGCTGCGGCCGAAGATCGTCACCCTTCGCAGCCACCATCAGGTAAAACATCTCTTCTCTTCCCTGAATTACAACTGGGAGACGGCCGAGGAGTTTGCCCCTTCGCTGCTGCTGACCTCCCTCCCCCACGATTTGGACCGCGTCCCGACCGTCGCCGAGAAGAAGCGGCTCTTCTTCCTCTCCATGCTGCCGGCCGCTCTGCTTGCCAACCAGGAAATCGCCCTGCAGAGAAAACGCCTGTTGGAGCTGTGCCGGCGTCTTGACCAAGGGGAACCACTGGACCGCGAGGAACAGGAATTCTTGCTCCGGCTCTCCCGGCAGTACAAAGTCTCGGGAACCCCTCTGGAATCGGCGCAGGAACGGACCGAACTGCTGAACCGGGTCGATATCATACCGCCGGCCCTGATCCTGGCGCAGGCGGCCTGCGAATCGGGCTACGGCACCTCGCGTTTTTCAAAGCTGGCCAACAATCTGTTCGGAGAGTGGAGCTTTACACCGGGGACCGGTCTGGTCCCCGAAGAGCGGCCCGAAGGGGCCTATTACGAAGTGCGCCGTTTCAACTCGCTCTATGAATCGGTCCAATCCTACCTCAACAACCTCAATACCCATTTTGCCTACGACGCGTTGCGGGGCATCCGCTCCCAGCTCCGCTCGCAGGGGGCCGCCATAACGGGGGTTACCCTGGCCGAAGGGCTGCGCCTGTACTCCGTTGCCAGGGAACGCTACGTCGCCGACATCAAAAACATTATCCAAAAAAACAGGCTGTCCCGTTTCTCTCAAACCCAGTTGCTGTTCCTCACCTTCAAAGGCTGACGGCTTCCCCGCCGATTTCCCTCCGGCGGTTCCGTGGTTTCCCCCCCATTCCGGACTTTCACTCCCCTCTGGTTTTGATCCAGAGCTGGCTGAACCAGTACCACTCCCGGCCCGTCCTGGAAGGGGCGGTCAGTACATAGGAGGTGCGGCGGGAGCTTAGCATGCGGCGCGCCCGGATTTCGAAACGGCCGGGAAAACCGGGGATGGACCGGATATCGGCGGCGTCCTCCCCGTTCACAAAACAGCGCATCCGGGAGAGATCAGCGTCGGAGGGGGAGATGTCGAGAGTCAGCAGCGGCGGGTTCTCGGCGCCCAGAACCGGCCCGGCGGAATGGATCGCGGCCACGGGCAGGGGGCGCATTCGCAACTTGGAGGAAAAGCCCTTGACGGTTCCGTAGCCCCCCCCCATGGGGAAACGGGGAAGCAAAAAAGGATCGCTCTGCCCCGAAACCACCCCGGAATGCTGAACCACGGCGCCGACGAAACCGAGTTCGCGTAAAAGTGCGAGGACCTGCGGCAAGTATTCTCCATAGGGATAGGAAAAGAGCCGGGGTTCAAGGCCCAGCTTGTCCTTGAAACGGGTCTGGGCGGAGACGATATCGCCACGGATCCGGTTCCGCCAGGCCGCTTCCGTCTCGCCCGGCACCCGTTCCACCAGGTAGGGGTGGCTGTGGGAGTGGTTGCCGATTTCCACCCCTTGGGCCGACAATTCCTGGAGCTGTTTCCAGTTGAGATATCCCGAATGGCCGACGAAATCGGTGCTCACGAACAGCGTCGCCGGGAACCCGTAGCGGCGCAGCAGCGGCATGGCGCCGGTCAGGAAGGTTTCATAGCCGTCATCCACCGTCAACACCGCGCAGCGATCCGGCAACGGCGCTCCGGAGCGGAGCCGGCGCACCACCTCCCCCAGGGGCAGAACCGGGATCCGCTCCCGCCGCAAGGTTTCCAGATGACCCTCGAAATCCGCCAGCGAGGTGTTGGTGGAAGGAAAACGCCCATCGCCGAAGCGGTGATAGACGAAGAGGTTGGCCTGTCCGGCCCACGACGACACCCCCGCCCCCAGCAGCGCCAACAGGATCAGCATCAGGAGCCGGCGGGTTTTCCGAGCATCAGTCAACGGGTTCCTCCTCCCTTATCCGGCCACGCAGATAGCGACGGATGGCGTTGCGGGCTTTGGGGGTTATGGACCATTCCAGCCACTGGTCCTGGGCACGCGGTTTCGGCGCCCGTTCGATCTCCACCTGATCGCCGTCCAGCAGCCGGGATTTGAGCAGCCGCATCTTGCCGTTGACCCGCCCCCTGGCGGCATGAAGGCCGACCTCCTCGTGGATTTCGAAAGCGAAGTCGAGAACACTGCTCCCCTCGGGGAGGATGATCCTTTCTCCGTGGGGGGTATAGACCTGGATGGAGGAGGAGGCCAGCCTTAGGCTCTCGGTATCGAAGACCGATTCCCCCTCCAGCAGGGACCGCATCAATTCCTGGAAATTCGCTTTGCGGAACACGAAACCGGGGGCCAGCACCCCGGCCCGGTTGAAGCGGGCCAGCTTGTGGGTGGTGATCTCGATCCGCAGCCGGTATTCATCCGCCTGAACCGTGGTCTGGAGCGACTGGAACCCGAACTGGGAGGGAACGTTCAGATAATCCTTCAGTTTGCCGGGGATGGCGGGAAAAAGGCTGTGGACCAGCCCCAGTGCCATGTAGACATCCAGGGTCCGGTCCACATCGATCTCCATGGTGTAGAGCTTGGAAACCCCCTGGGAAGCGGCCCGCGCAGCGGCAATGGAGAAAGGGCGCCAGCGGTCCTTGATCAGGGCGTTGATCTTGTGGCTTTCGAATAACTGGCCCATCAGGGCGCGGATTTTCCGCAGATCGGGCTGCATCTTGTCGCGGATCGCTTCGAGGATCTCCTGATAACGCTCAAAACGCCGCGGGTACAGAACCCGCAGGGAGAGGGCGTCCAGCTCCGAAGTGACGTAGCCCATCCCCAGATGGAGCGCCAGCGGCACATAGACCTCGCGGGTCTCTTCGGCGATCAGCGATTGCTTTTCGGGATCGAGGGCGCCGATGGTCTGAAGGTTGTCGATGCGGTCCCAGAATTTGAGGCACAGCACCCGCACATCCTCGATGGCGGTCAACAGCTGTTTGCGGTAGGTCTGGTTGCGAAGCACCTCGAGGCTCAACTTCTCGTCGGTGACCTTGGTCAGGCCGTTGACCAGAAAGGCGATTTCGTAGTCGAAGGCCGATTCCACCTCCGCCAGCGTGACCGGCGTGTCCTCGACCACATCGTGCAGCATGGCGGCGCAGATGGAGGGGAAATCCATCCAGTTCCGGGCCGCCAGGTGAGCAACCCGCAAGGGGTGAAAAATATAGGGCTCCCCCGACTTCCGGAACTGGCCGGCATGGGACATCTTGGCGACCTGGATGGACTGTTCGAGCATCTCGATCCGACGGTCGAGATCCTCTTCGCTCAGGCTCCCCCCGTAGTGGGTCACCAACAGCTCCATGATCTCGTCAACCAGGCGTTTTTCCTTGCGTTCGTTGTCGGACGTCAAACCGGTTCCTTTCGTACTCTCCGACCCAGGTTCATGCCTCTACCCCGGCGGCCAGCCCATGCGGCGCCCGGCCAGCAGATGAAAGTGCAGATGTCCTATCACCTGGCCGCCGAAATCATTGCAGTTGTTGACGATCCGAAACCCCTCATCGGCGAAGCCGAGTTGGCGTGCGAGCTGATTGGCCGTCTGAAAAAGGCGCCCCAACAACGCCTGGTCCGAAGCCGCCAGGTCCAGCGTGGTCGGAATGTGCCGCCGGGGGATCAGCAGGATATGGTGAGGGGCCTGGGGTTCGATATCCTTGAAGGCCACTACCCATTCATCCTCGAAGACCTTTTGGCAAGGGATCTCCCCTGCGGCGATCTTGCAAAAAAGACAGTCTCTTCCCATCTCTTCCTCCACAGCACCGCTACCGTCGTCAACGTCCGTCCAGATTCAACACCTGCCAGCG
Source organism: Deltaproteobacteria bacterium (assembly GCA_016926265.1). GTDB lineage: Bacteria > Desulfobacterota > Desulfuromonadia > Desulfuromonadales > JAAYDE01 > JAAYDE01. The sequence continues at coordinate 6,235 of JAFGOW010000222.1, forward strand.
GCTCCGATCGATCAGGTCCAGGAATCCTTGATTGTGGCTGCACAGCACCACCTGAAAATCCGATCCAAGATTTTCGAGATATTTTAACGTATCGGCCAAGCGCTGGGAATCAAAATTGACCATCGGGTCATCCAGCAGCAGCGGAAGCGGCCGCCCCCCCGCCAACTGGCGCGTCAGCGCCAGCCGGATGGAAAAGAAGACGGCATCCACCGTACCCCGGCTGAATCCCTGTAGCAGCTGCCAACCGCCTTCCGGTTCCCGCAGCAGAAAGCGGAAACCCTCCTCCATCCGGAGCTCGCGGTATCGCCCTCCGGTCACGACGGCAACCAGACCAGCGACCTCCGCCGCGAACCGTTTCAGGGAACCGGAGCGGAAATCCTCCACGGCGCCGCCGAGAAGCTCAAAAGCCTTGGCCAGCACCTCTTTCCGTTCCAGAAGCAGCCTTTCCCGCTCCTGGAGAAAGAGCGTTTCCTCCTCCAGTTGCCGGAGATCCCCCAGCTCTGCCGCCAGGAACGATTCCTCCCGCAGAAGTTCGGCCAGTTCCCGTTCCCGGAGGGCGAGCCTCTTTTCCAGACGCGCCAGCTTTTCCTCGGCCTCGGGAAGCTCCTCGGCTTTCAGCAGCTTGGCCCGTTCCGGGGCCGATTGCTGCCGCTGTTCCCGGACCACCGCCAGTTCCCTGGTCAACACGGCCTTCTCCGCCTCCAGAACCTCGCTCTCATCGAGGACCTCCAGGGCGCCGTGAATCTCCCGCAACCGTTGTTGCAAGCCGGCCTGCCGCGCCAACAGCCCTTGCAGCCCCTTCAGATCCTCCTCGCCATGCTTGAGATCATGGCGTTCCAGCAGCCCTTCGATCTCGACCAGCCGGCGCCGGGCCTGCTCCAGATTTTCCTCAAGAACCTGGGCCTGGCCTTTGATCAGATGCCGCTGCGCCGAGACCCGGCCGCTTTTTTTCAACTGGCAGAGAAACAAAAGCGAAATTCCCAGCCCCGCCGCCAACCCGACCGGCGCCAGCAGTTCGGGACGGCGCTGGAGAAAGAAAAAACCGGCGCCGGCCACCAGAAATGCCAGCAGAAAGACCCCCCCCCACGGCGCCCCGAAACCCGCCGGCAAACGGGCGTAAACGCGGTTGATCTCCTCCTGCAAGACCCTCGATTTGCTGCGCAACTCCCGAAGCTCTGAAACCATCCGGGGCAGCACCGCGGAGAAACCTTCGGGCAGGGGAAACTCCGCGAGCGATTTTTCCAGCTGGCGTTGCTCGCGATGCAGGCGTTCCACCCGGTCGATTTCCTGCTGCAGATGTCGGAAAGCCTCCTGCAGCCGCTGCTCCCGTTCCTCCCGGTGCAGCCAGGTTCTGACCCAGCCGAGATAGCGCTTTCCTTTCTCGGCCTCCCGCCGATCCTCCTCAACGGAATTTCTCAACCCTTCGATGTCGCTCCGGAGCTTCTCCAGCCGAATTCCCCGCTCCCGGCAGTCCCGCTGGAGCTGTTCCAGTTCGGAGAGCCGGTTGCGGACCTTTTCCAGTTCCCGTTCCTGGGTCTTGTCCTTGCCCCAGGGACTGTAACGGGTCACCCGAAAATAGTCTTCCAACAGGGAATCCAGCACCTTGTCGTAATCGATTTCGGCCGACCCCGACAGCAGTTTCTTGACCTTTCCTTCCAGGTCCGCGCGGGGCTCAATCTCGAGACTCCCCTGGCCATAAAAGAGCGAGGCCCGGAAAACCTCCTCCTCCGCCACCCCAAACCAGGACGAGATCCGGTCCAGGTACTCCTCTCGCTCCGAACAGCGCCCCGTGGGGGAGACCTTGCCATCGAAACAAAACGAGGGGGCATCGCCTCCCTCTTCGGCAAGAAAAACGTGATCGGTGAGGATATCGCGCTCGATCCGGAGATGCCGCGGACCCTCGGAAAAGGTCACGGCCACCCGGCAATCCCCCCCTCGCCACCAGTTCCGGAACCGCTCTTTTTTCTTCACTCCGAACAGGGCGGCGGGGAGACACTCCAGAAGGGTCGATTTCCCCATCTCGTTGCGCCCCAGAACCAAGGTGGGGCCGGCATCAAAGGCGACGCTCCGTTCCCGGAAGCGGCCGAAATTGTGGAGTTCCAGGACGCGGAGAATCATGGCGCTTTCCCGTCATGAGCCTGAAACCGGGACAGCACCTCGCGAAACACCTTCTCCAGGAGCCCCCGCTCCGGTTCGCTTTTCCCTTCCAGGAGAGCTCCGACCCGTCGCACGAAACAGCCGCGCACGGTCTGTTCCGATGCGATCCTCCGGGCATAGCGGCTGTCGAAAAACCGGGTCCGGTCCCGCACCTCGAGATGGAAGAAATCGCAGCCGGCACGGGCGGCCAAGAGCTCGGGATCCAAGGGAGATTCGGGAAGACCGGTCACCTCCAGCCGCAACAGCACCTCGTCGCCGCGAAAGGGGCGAAGCATCCGGCAGACGGAGTCTATATCGGCGCAGCCGGAAAGGTCGAGCATCTCTTCCTGGAGGGTGCGGGTGTTCACCGCCCTCTTTTCCACCTCGACACCTGCCGGGCGGATCGTCACCAGCGCCGCGTAACGGGGGCCGTTCTCCCCGAACCGCTTCCCTTCAGGAGAGCCGGGATAGCAGGCCAGCAGCCTGTCCTGGTCGTGCAGAACCTCGAAATCGTGGTAGTGGCCCAGCGCCACATAATCGAGACCCCATGCCTTAAGATCGTCGAGAGAGAAGGGGAGGTCTTTGGGGCGGTAATCCCACTCCCGGCTTCCGCGTCGGGAGCCGTGCAGCAGACCGATATGAATCCCATCGGCGGCGCGCCGCTTCATGCCGGCCAGAGCCGAATTCGATTCCACCCCCCGATAAGCGAAGCCGTAGAGAAAGAGTTGCCGGCCACGGATTTCAAGGGAGACCGGTTCCTCGACCCGGGCGCCGTTGAGCAGAATGCAGCCGGGGAAACGATGGCGGCGGTAGACCGAGTTGGGAAAAGCGGAGCTGTCATGGGTACCGGGAAGCAGAACGGGGACGATGCCCCGCTCGGCCAGACGCTGCAATCCGCTCTGGACCTTGCCGAGGATCGCCGCCGAAGGGGTCGGGGTATCGAACAGATCGCCGGCCACCAGGAACAGGTCGGCCTCCCATTTGATGGCCAGCGTCAGCAGCCGTTCGAAGGTCTGAAGAAAATCGATCCGGCGTTGAGCCTCCTTCTCCCCCAAGGAAGGGAAAGGCGCATCCAGATGGAGATCGGCGGTGTGAAGCAGCTTGATCATCCCGGTCCTCACCCCCCCTTGCGCACCAGATGGATCAGGTACTCCCGATTCCCTTTGGCGCCGGCAATGGGACTCTCGATCACCCCTTCCACAAGACAACCGCAACGGCGCGCCAGCTCCAGGATATCCGCCACCGCGGCTTGCCGCTGCTCCTGGTCCCGCACGATTCCCCCCTTGCCGACCTTTCCCTTGCCGACTTCGAACTGGGGCTTGATCAGAGCCACGATCTCGGCCTTATCGGAGAGAAGACCCAAGGTCGGAGGCAGTACCTTGGTCAGGGAGATAAAGGAACAGTCGATCACCGCCAGGGAGGGTCTTGCCCCCAACGCTTCCGGGGTCAACTCCCGGATGTTGGTGCGCTCCAGCGATACGACACGGGGATCCTGCCGAAGCTGCCAGGCCAGCTGCCCGTAGCCGACATCGACGGCATAGACCCGCGCGGCGCCGTTCTGCAGCAGGCAGTCGGTAAAACCGCCGGTGGAGGCGCCGACATCGATGGCGGTCCGCCCCCGAACCATTAGTTTAAAAGCGGCAAGCGCCCCGGCCAGCTTGATCCCACCCCGCGACACGTAAGGGATATCCTCCCCTTTGAGCCGCAGCGGAGTCTCCTCGGGCAGACGGATTCCGACCTTGTCCTGGAGCTGCTCGCCGGCCACCACCCGGCCGGCCAGGATCAGTGCCCGTGCCCGCTCCCTGGATGGGGCCAGCCCCCGTTCAACCAGCAGTTTATCGAGTCGTTCCTTCCCCATCAACGCCTGCCAAAAAACAAAAAAAGAATTTTCATATCAAGGGGATAAGCTAACACAGGCGATTGCGGGGGAGCAATCCATTTTACGGCGGCCAATGCTTCCAAACGGCGGCGGCCGCCCCTTTTTGGGGGCGGCCGCCGCGATCCATCACTGCTATTCATTTTCTTTCTTTTCTTTCTTTCTTACCATTTGCCGCTCAGCGGCACGTCGTCGGTTTCGCCGAAGCTGAAGGTGACGTCGGCCTCCCCGGCACTGAGGCTATTGCGCAGCAGGTAGCTCCCATCCCGCTTGACCCCGATGCTGTCGCTGCCGTCGCCGTCCCAGTCACCCACCACTGGCGTATCCCCGGCTTCCCCATAACTGAAGGTGTAGTTCGCATTGCCGGCGCTGTTCCAGTTCCGCAGAAAATAGGTGTTGCCACGCTTCAGGCCGATGCTGTCCACACCGTCGCCGTTCCAGTCCCCGGCCAACGCCACGTCCGTGGCCAGAGGAGTCTTGAATCCGTAATTGAAGGATTTGTCGGCCTTGCCGGATGCATTTTTGTTTTTCAGATAAAATTTATATCCGCGTTTGATGCCGATGGTGTCCACACCGTCGCCGTTCCAGTCCCCGATAATCACCTGGTCACTGCTGAGCCCGAAAGTGAACACCTGGTCGGCGGCGCCGCTGCTGTTGCTGTGGCGCAGATAGAAGGTGTTGCCGCGCCGCATCCCGATCGTCGCCACGCCGTCGCCGTTCCAGTCCCCGGCGAAGACCTGGTCGCCGGCCCGAATATCGCTGAACCCGAAGGAGAGGGCCACCGCCGCAGCGGCGGCGCTGTTGGCCTGCTTGAGATACCAGCTGGAACCCCGGCGCACCCCCACCTTGGCCGCGGTAGCAGGATTCCAGCTCCCTTCCACGTAGCGGCAGGCCGCCGGGTCAGCACCGTTCAGCGTCACCAGCTGGGCAAACAGCGCCGATCCGATCCGGACCACGTTCACCCGCTCCGTGACATGTTGAACCTCGGTATCCTTGGACTGTTCCTCCTCCAGGCGCAGGGCAAAGCCGTCCCCCTGGGTAAAGGTGCTCGTCGCCAACAGATCGCTCACCGTATAGGAAACCCCGCCGCCTGCCGCCTCGACGGTGCCGCTGCCGCCCGGCCGCCATACCGCCACGTAGCCGATTTTCTCCTGGGCATGGCTGCCCTGCAGGGTTTCCTGTGTGTAGAGCGCCGCCCGGAAACCGCCGGCGGTGACATTGCTGGCCCGCACCGTCACCGGCTTGACCGTGCCGTCGGTGGTCTGGGCCGTCAGCAGCAACGCCGGAACATCGGAAAATCCTTGAGTAAAGACCTGGCTTTTAAGCTTGGCGGTGGCGCCCAGATAGAAACTGCCGGCCTCCCAGATGCCGCCATCGGCCAGGGTGTGGCGCCCTTCTTCCATCACCAGGTAGGAGACGGTCTCGGCATTGTGCGCCCCATCCAGATAGGTCCACTCCTTATAGCGGATCTCGAAGGAATCGGCCTGCACGTTGCGGAGCTGGATCACGCCCGCCGCCGCGTCGTTGTAGCTCGGCGGCCCCACGATCACGATCGGATCGGCAAAGCTCCGCGACAGGGTCACCGTCCGCCATTCATGGGTCACTTCCGTCTGCCCCGTCACCATGGTTCCCGTCGCCGCCACAACATCGTCCGCCATCCCGTTGCAGTTCTCGTCGATGCCGTTGCCGGCAATCTCCGTGGCACCAGGGTTGATCAAAGC
>JAFGOW010000223.1 GCA_016926265.1 Deltaproteobacteria bacterium
AGGAAAAAACCGTCATTGGTCAATAGTCATTCGTCATTGGTTTATCAGTGTACATCAGCGAAGATCAGCGGCAATATAAAGCCCTTGATTCTTGTTGATTTTTTCTGAAAGAAATAACGAGGAGAGGAAGCCGACAGGCGAATTATGTTCGACCTCTCAGCGTTCGGTCGAGAATGGATTCAGTATCTGACGTTTCCACAGCCGTGTTTTGTCAACCTGGCTGAGCTGGGCTTCTTCGCAGACGTCATCCCAACGATCATTAATAGTACCTTCAATCTGATCAAAAACTCCGTAGGCCTCCTTTCCGGAGAGCAGGAAATTGTGAGCGGTTCGCAGGCAGGTTTTGAGCTGGCTCAGGTTATTGTCTCCAGCGATTTTCATGGCCTGTGACGCTTCGTTGCCTGAACGCCCCTGCGGGCAGACATCGTAAGCGGGGGTTAAAGTGAGTTCTCTTCCATTCCAAAAGGCGGCGTGGTTGCGCGCATGGTCGTCGGTGTTTCCGCAAAGAACATTGAATACCAGGCGAGAGAACAGCTCTTTGAGCGTCTTTTTGGGTTCTGTAAAACGATATCGGATGATTTCAGCAAGGTTTTCATAACTGGCATAACGCGCTGTCATGTCGTCAAGACCAAACAGGGTCAGGGCAGAAACCATGCATCGGCGTGACCAGCCGTGGTTGATGGCCTTCCGGTCAAAACGCTCAATCAGCAAGACATTTCTACTCGCGGCCTGGGTCAACTTCACCGAAGCAACGTCCAGTCCCGCCAGCGCCGCCAACCTCATTGCAACAAATTCAGCCTTTACCATGTTGTACAAATCGCTGTTGGATGAAAATTTGGCAATATATTTAACATTTTGATCTTCGATCAGGGCTTTTGGGCGTGCGCCACCGATAGAACTTCCATGAAACAGGGCCTGATCGAGCTCTGGTGTAAGGGGAATCCCTTTTTCGACGCGCTCAGCGGATTCAAGTAATTCCAATAAGCTTGCATTGATCGGGGAGCGCGGGACATATTCTGATGGTGAAAATTGAAAATCGAGGGCGCCAATGCGGTCGGAGCCCGACTCCAGGAGATAAGTCAGCTCGTCCAATTCGGCGGTGTCGGTATCCTTTCCTTTCAGCCCCAACTTTTTGTTGATAATTACGCGCCGTCCCCACGCATCAGGGGCGGCATCCCGGATGCATCCCGGCATGGCCAACCCATCGGGGAGTGGGAAAATCCCGGCCGTTAAAGGCAATTCCGGTTCATAGATGGAAATGGCGGGATTTTCATCATTAATACGCTCAAGGTAGCTCTTGCCGTAGTTAAACAGCAGATTTTCCTCATCTGCTTGGAGCTTTCCCGCAACAACCGGTGCGGTTTGGCCCGGAAGCCAAATCCAGACAAAGGCTTCTTTGTTTCTGGTGTTTTTAGAAGTTATCATCCAAGACCCTAGTTTTGGTTCGGATCCGCTTTGGGAGCAAGGCAATCTTGTCTTTTGTTTGCTCAATGGTGAACGAAACGGGAACCCTGTCCTGCTCAAACAAATTCACTCCAACCAAGGCCGCAGCCTCAAATACAAGGCCAATTGCCGGGGTCAATTCACCGGCCTCAATTTTTTGGAGCGTTGCCCGGGATATCCCTGCCCTTTCAGCAAGGTTTTTCTCAGACCACTTTCGTTGCTTCCGGCCAAGCTGAATTTGTTTGCCCAGCAATAGGGCCGCTTCGTGAGCGAATTTTGAGTACGTTCTGTTTTTTGACATACGTGCCACCAACAAAAAAATGGCCAGAAGGGGTAGCCATTAAGGCTGGTAATGGATACCGGACGGACCAACCATAAAGAATTTTTTGGGAAAAATCAAGTTTTTGACCAGCAAAATAAGCATAAAATTATTTAAAGATCATTTAAATGATCATTTGTGCGCCTGCCTTAGAGGCCAGGTGTTTATTTTTCATTTGTTTGCTGCATAATGGGCCTGTCCGGGAGTCTTGGCTCATTGGGACGTGAGGTAAGTTAAAAAAACCGCCCGCCGATTTTGTTGCGGCGGGCGGTAAATTTCCGACACGGAAAACCTTTCGGCGTCTGCCTTCTCACAGAGACCAGTAGAGCATCCCCGCCTTTTCGACATCCGCGGGAACGAGTATCGATTTCACATCCATGATTACCCCGTTGCCGGCGCCGTTGGAACAGAATTTCTTCAGATCTGCCATCGTGAGGGACGCCAGCTTTTTATGGGCGACGGCCCAGATGACGGCGTCCACCGACGGCACCTCTTCAAGGGCCATCAGCTTCACTCCATATTCATGATAAGCTTCCTCCGGATCGGCCATGGGATCGTGGACAAAGGTCTCGATTTCGTATTCCTTCAGCTCCTTGAGGATGTCGGCCACCTTGCTGTTGCGGATGTCGGGACAGTTCTCCTTGAAGGTCAGTCCCAGCACCAGAATCCGGGAGCCCTTGACCGCCTTGTCGGCCTGGATCAGCTTCTTGACCGTCATCTCGGCCACGTACTTGCCCATGCTGTCGTTGATCCGCCGCCCTGACAGAATCACCTCCGGATGGTAGCCGATCTCCTCCGCCTTGTAGGTCAGATAATAGGGATCGACCCCGATGCAGTGCCCCCCCACCAGACCGGGGACGAAGGGGAGAAAGTTCCATTTGGTGCCGGCTGCTTCGAGCACCTCCTTGGTCCGGATCCCCATCTTGTTGAAGATCACCGACAGCTCGTTCATCAGGGCGATATTGATGTCGCGCTGGGTGTTTTCGATGACCTTGGCGGCTTCCGCCACCCGGATGGAGGAGGCCTTGTGAACGCCGGCCGCGATTACCATGGCGTAGATTTCGGCCACGGTATCCCGGGTCTCGGCATCCTGGCCCGAAACCACCTTGACAATCTTGTCCACGGTGTGGACCTTGTCGCCGGGGTTGATCCGCTCCGGGGAGTAACCGACCTTGAAATCGACGCCGCATTTCAGCCCCGATTCCCGCTCCAGAATCGGCACGCAGATATCCTCGGTCACGCCTGGATAGACCGTCGATTCATAGACGATGATGGTTCCTTTGGCCAGATTCTGCCCCACGGTGCGGGTCGCCGAAATGACCGGGGTCAGGTCGGGATTGCGGTGATCGTCGATGGGGGTCGGCACCGTGACGATGATAAAGGAGGCTTTTTTCAGATCGGCGGGATCGGTGGTGTACCGGATAGCGGCGCCTTTCAGGTCTTCGGTGGTGACCTCCAGGGTGGTGTCGATATGCCGACGGAGCTGGCCGATTTTTTTTTCGCTGATATCGAAACCGATCACCTGCAGTTGGCGGCCGAACATGACCGCCAGCGGCAGCCCGACGTAACCGAGGCCGACCAAGGCGATTTTGGCTTTTCCATTTTGGATTTCCCCTGCGGTAACCATGATTTTCCCCCTCCCAGGTAATGTAAAAATTTCCCTCGCGGCTGGAAATATCTTCACGAAGGGTAGCGCCCGAAAGCCGTATCTCCGAATGGACATCATTCTAGCTTGCGAAAAAGGGGACTGCAATGATTCTTCGGCGCACGACTCCGGGATTCAAAAAATTGCTTGGCGGTTATCGACGGAAAATGCAAAAATTTTCGAACGCTGAAGGACTCAAATGGTGCAGTCTGTCGATATGGCCTTGTTGTAGGACTCATCCCGTGGAGGCCGTGACCCTGGCTCCTCCAAAAACGCTGCCAGCCGGCAAAAGGATTCTTTCATGATCATTCCCGTCATTCTCTCCGGGGGTTCCGGAACCCGTTTGTGGCCCTTGTCCCGCCAGGAATACCCCAAACAGCTGTTGCCTTTGCTGGACGATCATTCCCTGCTGCAGAACACGGTGTTGCGGCTGCAAGGGGTTTCGGGCGTGGCGCCGCCGCTGGTGATCTGCAATCAGAGCCATCGCTTCATCGTCGCCGAACAGTTACGGCGCATCGAGCGCCCGGCCTCCGCCATCATCCTGGAGCCGGTCGGCCGCAATACCGCGCCGGCGGTGGCGGTGGCCGCCCTCCAGGCGCGCCGCAACGGGGAGGATCCAATCGTGGCGATCATGCCCTCCGATCATGTCATCGCCGATGCGGGCGCTTTCCTCGCGGCGCTGGGATCGGGGATCGGACTGGCGGAGCAGGGGATGCTGGTCACCTTCGGCATTGTCCCCGATCGGCCCGAGACCGGTTTCGGCTATATCCGCAGCGGCGCCGAAGTGGTTTCCGCCAAGGTCCCGGATGGGGCGGCTCCCGCCTTCGCCGTCGAGCGGTTCGTGGAGAAGCCGGACCGCGGCACGGCGGAGCGGTACCTTGCTTCGGGCGCCTACACTTGGAACAGCGGCATGTTTCTGTTCAAGGCCTCCGTTATCCTGGCGGAGTTGGAGCGGCTTTGCCCCGACATCCTGGAAGCGTGCCGGAACGCCCTGGCCCAGGGGCAGACCGATCTCGATTTCATCCGTCTCGGCGAAGCGGCCTTTTCCTCCTGCCGGGCCGAATCCATCGACTACGCCGTCATGGAGAAAACCGCCAGGGCGGCGGTGATTCCCCTTGACGCCGGCTGGAACGACGTCGGCTCCTGGCAGGCGCTGTGGCAACTGGGGACGCCGGACGGCGCCGGCAATGTGCTGAAAGGGGATGTGCTGGCGCGGGACTGCCGCGACAACCTCTTTTTCTCCAGCAGCCGCCTGGTCGCCGCCGTCGGCGTGAGGAATCTGGTGGTGGTGGAAACCCCGGATGCCGTGCTGGTGGCGGACCGGGATCAGGCGCAGCGGGTCAAGGAGATCGCCGAACAGCTCAAGGCCGAAGGGCGGGCCGAATTCCGTGGCCATGTCAAGGTCCACCGCCCCTGGGGGAGTTTCCAGACCGTGGACCACGAGGAGCGCTTTCAGGTCAAAAGAATCACCGTCAATCCCGGCGCCACCCTCTCTTCGCAGATGCATCACCACCGCGCCGAGCATTGGGTGGTGGTCAAAGGAACGGCGCGGGTGACCTGCGGCGAGCGGGAAATCATGCTGTCGGAGAACCAGAGCACCTTTATCCCGCTGGGCACCCGACACCGTCTGGAAAACCCCGGCAAAATCCCTCTGGAACTGATCGAGGTCCAGTCGGGGAGCTACCTCGGCGAGGACGACATCGTCCGGTTTGAAGACAAATATGGGCGACAAGGATGAACCTTAAGACAGGACTTTGAACCGCAAAGGACGCAAAGAACGCCAAGAAAGTCTGCCTGAGGGTTAAATGAAAAAATAAAAAATGATGCCCATTAATGAATGAAAAGATAAATCAGCTGTCGAACAGTATTATCGGAGCGGCAATCCAGGTTCACAGGGAACTTGGGCCAGGACTGTTGGAGTCCGCTTATGAAGCCTGTCTTGCTTTCGAACTGGGAGAAATGGGATTTGTTGTCGAGTGCCGAAAGGAACTCCCGGTGATTTACCGGGGGATCAAGATTGACTGTGGATATCGGTTGGACCTTTTGGTTGAAAACACAATCATTATTGAGTTGAAAACGGTTGAAAAATTTCTTCCTGTTCATGAAGCACAATTGTTGTCCTATTTGAAATTGTCAAATAAGTCCTTGGGGCTTTTGATAAATTTTCATAGTACGGTCCTAAAGGATGGGATCAAAAGGATTGTAAACCAGTTTTAATGCGATCTTTGGGGAAAAAACCAGATTTAACCGCAAGGGCCGCAAAGATCGCGAAGAATAATTTTTGAAAAAGGCTAGAAAACTGATTTTTGGATAAAGTAGGAGATTTTTGATGTTCTTTGCGCGCTTTGCGTTCTCGGCGGTGAAAAATGAATCTATCCTGCTTTAAAGCCTACGACATCCGCGGCCGGGTGCCGGAGGAGTTGAATGAGGAGCTCGCCTGGCGGATCGGGCGCGCCTATGGGGAATGGCTGCATCCGCAGCGGGTGGCGGTGGGGCGCGACGTCCGCCTCTCCAGCGCGGCGCTGGTCCAGGCCCTGGCGCGGGGGCTGCGGGAGGAGGGGGCGGAGGTCTTCGACCTCGGCCTGTGCGGCACCGAGGAGGTCTATTTCGCCACCTTCCATTTCCGGCTGGACGGCGGCATCATGGTGACCGCGAGCCACAACCCGGCCGGCTACAACGGCATGAAGCTGGTCCGCGAAGGCTCCCGGCCGATCAGCGGCGACAGCGGCCTGGCCGGGATCCGGCAGCGGGTCGCGACCGGGGATTTTCCCCCGGCGGCCGCGCTGGCGGGGCGCCGGGCACTCGATCACCGGTCCGCCTACATCGACCACCTGCTCGGCTATGTCGATCCCTCCCGCCTGAAGCCGCTCAAGATCGTCGCCAACAGCGGCAACGGCGGCGCCGGGCCGGTGCTCGACCGGCTGGCGGAGCGGCTTCCTTTCGAATTCATCCGGCTCCAGCACCAGCCCGACGGTCATTTCCCCAACGGCGTCCCCAACCCGCTGCTGCCCGAAAACCGCGCCGTGACCGCCGCGGCGGTCCGCAGCCATGGCGCCGATTTCGGGGTGGCCTGGGACGGCGACTTCGACCGCTGTTTTCTGTTCGACGAACGGGGGGAATTCATCGAGGGCTATTACCTGGTCGGCCTGCTGGCGGAGATGTTTCTCAAGAAGCATCCCGGCGCCCGGATCATCCACGATCCGCGCCTGACCTGGAACACCATCGATCTGGTCCGGAGCCACGGTGGGATTCCGGTCCAGAGCAAGACCGGGCATGCCTTCATCAAGGAGCGGATGCGGGCCGAGGACGCGGTTTATGGCGGCGAGATGAGCGCCCATCACTATTTCCGGGATTTCGCCTACTGCGACAGCGGCATGATCCCGTGGCTGGTGACGGCGGAGCTG
>JAFGOW010000224.1 GCA_016926265.1 Deltaproteobacteria bacterium
AGGGATTGGGTCTTCATCTCATAGCGGCTGCAGAGCAGAAAAAAATAGAGCGCCGAATAGAAATTGCTGCCGCTGTTGGCCAGGAGGGCGCGAAAAAAACCATTTTCCTTTTCTTCCTGCTCATTAGCGCCCTGGTGTCGTTGTTGCTCCAATTCCTCACGGGAACGATAGAAAAAAACCTCCAGGCCGCACCTCTCAAGCCTCAGTTTCAGGGCGGCGCGGAGTCTCTCTTCAGGGAGCAGGTCCAATTCCAGGACATGGGAGAAAAATCGTGAAATCCCCACATGCCGGTCCATATTGAGCCAGGGAAGACGGCGGCAGCTCAGCACCCAGAAATGTCTCCGGCGCGTGCGAAGCAGAACATACATGAATATTTCCAAAGCTTTGCGGCCACCAATAACCCGCAGAAGAAGATTGTGGGCTCCTTCGAGGACAATGATTCGCGGTTCCCGCTCCCCTATCCGCGCAATGAGCGCCTCCACCTCCTCAACGCCGGATTCGACATCAAAAAAACCGCGGAAGAATTCCAGGACCTCCCGCTCCTCCTTCAGTCTCTTCCCAAGGACGCCGCGGCAGATCGGCCAGCGCTGCTGTCGCTTTTCCAGAAAACAGTTGATGAGACTGGTCTTCCCGCACCCTTGAGGACCCACCACCGCGACACTGGCCGGCTGGCCTGCCTGCCAGCCGTTGAAGACCGTTTCAAGCCCTTCCAGTTCCTTGTCGCGCCCCACCAGCAGATCCCCACTCTGAAGAGGCGCCGGCAGAAAGAAGCCAGCGCACCCGGCGGGAAGGCTGTCGGGCCTTTCCAGAAGCGCCTTGAGACCCGGCAGAGCGCTGAGTTGCAAAGCGCTTCTGGAGGAGATCACCGCGGGGCGGCGGCGCTGGAAAAGGCTGCCGAGACCGAAGGAAAACCGCTTTCCTGAAAATGGATTGACCATGACTGATCCCTGGAAAGGTGGACACTATCCGGGAGAGGGCGACGCGGACAAGAATGAAACAAAAAAATTCAGACGGTATGATTTAGCCCCTGGCGGCCCTTTGGATTCCAACCCATGCGGAGCCGATGAGGTTCATCATAGCAGAGGAAATCCCCTCGTCGAAGGAATTTGAAAACGGATGACGTTGTTTGTGGGGAGGGGACGCCATGACCTGGGTTTCGCCAAAAAAACCCAGGTCATGGCCCATCGTGCGGAAAAGCCAAAAAGGGCCTGGCCTATTTGCGGCCGATCCCCTGGTATTCAAAACCGGCCGCCTTGACGGCCGCCGGGTCGTACTGGTTGCGGCCGTCGAAGATGACGGGCTGTTTCATGAGCCGCTTCATGGCCTCGAAATCGGGGATGCGGAACGGTTTCCACTCGGTGACGAGAACCACGGCGTCGGCGTTTTTCAACGCCTCGTACTGATGGACGGTGAGGGTCAGCCCCCCCTTTTCGAACCAGGCGGCAGGCCATTCCTTCCGCACGTTGTCCATCGCCACCGGATCGTAGCCCCGCACCTTGGCCCCGGCCCCGATCAGGGCGTTGACGAGAACCCTGGAGCTGGCCTCGCGCAGGTCGTCGGTCCCCGGCTTGAAGGAGAGCCCCCAGACGGCGATGGTATGGCTGCTGAGGTCGTCCCCGAAGCGCCGGACGATTTTTTTGAACAGCAGCTGCCGCTGCAGATCGTTGCGGTCTTCCACCGCCCGCAGCACCTTGGAGTCGTAACCGATTTCGCGGGCCATCCCCAACAGCGCCTTGACATCCTTGGGAAAACAGCTCCCGCCGTAACCGCAGCCGGGGTAGATGAAGGAATAGCCGATGCGGCTGTCGGAACCGATTCCGAGCCGGACATTTTCCACATCGACGTCGAGCAGCTCGCACATGTTGGAGATTTCGTTCATGAAGGAGATCTTGGTGGCGAGCATGGCATTGGCCGTGTACTTGGTCATCTCGGCGTCGCGGATTCCCACGAAGAGGGTCCGCTGGTGATTGCGGTTGAAGGGGGCGTAGAGTTCCTCCATGATGTCGCGGGAGCGCTCGTTGTCTACCCCGATGACGATGCGGTCGGGTTTCAGGCAATCCTTGACCGCCTCCCCTTCCTTGAGGAATTCGGGGTTGGAGACCACGTCAAAAGAATAATCGACCCCCCGCTTCTCCAACTCTTCCCGGACGGCGGCCCGCACCTTGTCAGCGGTGCCGACGGGGACGGTGGACTTGTTGACCACCACTCCGTATCCGCCCAGGTTGCAACCGATCTCCCGCGCCACCGCCAGCACGTACTGCAGATCGGCGGAGCCGTCCTCACCCGGCGGCGTGCCGACGCCTATAAAGTAAACGTTGCAATGCTTCATCGCCTCGGCCAGGGAGGTGGTGAAGTGAAGCCGCCCGGATTCGAAATTCTCCTTGACTATCGGCTCCAGGCCCGGCTCGTAGATGGGGATGATCCCTTTTTTTAAGTTTTCAATCTTGCGCTCGTCCACATCGACGCACCAGACCGAATTCCCCATCTCGGCAAAGCAGGCCCCGGTGACCAAACCAATGTAACCCGTTCCCACCACCGCCAGTTTCATGCTTCATCTCCTTTTAAAATTCATCACGGGCGGGGGCTGCCGGCCCTCGTCCAAACAAGAAAAAACGATACCGATGGAAACCTCTCGTCACTCCCACTCGATGGTCGCCGGCGGCTTGCTGGAAACGTCGTAGACCACCCGGTTGACGCCGCGCACCTCGTTGATGATCCGGCTGCCGATCCTCCCCAGGATGTCGTAGGGGAGAGGGAACCATTCGGCGGTCATGAAATCCCTGGTTTCCACGGCGCGCAGGGCGATGACGTATTCGTAGGTGCGGCCGTCCCCCATGACGCCGACGCTCTTGACCGGCAAGAAGACGGCGAAGGCCTGGCTGATGCGATCGTAATAGCCGGTGCGATGCAGTTCGTCGATATAGATGGCGTCGGCATGGCGCAGGATGTCGGCGTATTCTTTCTTGATCTCGCCCAGGATGCGGACCCCGAGCCCCGGCCCGGGGAAAGGATGGCGGTAGACCAGGTGATGGGGGAGCCCCAACTCCTCGCCGAT
>JAFGOW010000225.1 GCA_016926265.1 Deltaproteobacteria bacterium
CTCTCCGCCATCACTAAACTGGAATTCCAGGGGATTCGAAGCGCAGCGAGCGCATCCGGTGGATGAAAAGCGGCCACGACGGCCGCGGCAGCAAGCGAAGGGGAGCCGACGCCGCCAGGACGCCGTCCCGACGGGCAACCTCTCCCTCCCGCGTTGATTTCCCGCCGCCAACCGGTCCCTTTGCCAATAGAAGTGACAGCCGGGTCCCGTGCAACGGAAGGTCGCCAACCCCGTCAGGCCCGGAAGGGAGCAGCGGTAACGACATGTGCCGTGTGCCGCGGGGGTGCCTGGCTGTCACTTGTGGTGGCAAGGGTTGCCGGTTTTTTCTTTTCTCCCCGCAGCACCCCGGAACAACAGGGGAGCGAAATTCCGGCCTGCCGCACCAAAGATCGAAGCCGCCATGCCATTTCTTTCAAGGTGATCCGGCATCATGTCCTATCTGGTTTTGGCCCGCAAATGGAGACCGCAGCGTTTCGATGAACTGGTCGGCCAGGAACATGTCGCGCGCACCCTGGAAAACGCCATAAAGAGCGGCCGCATCCACCACGCCTTCCTGTTCTGCGGACCGCGCGGCGTTGGCAAGACCTCGGCCGCCCGCATCCTGGCCAAAGCACTCAACTGCGAAGCGGGTCCGGCGCCCATCCCCTGCGGCCAATGCCAATCCTGCCGGGAAATCACCCAGGGAACGGGGGTGGATGTCTTTGAAATCGACGGCGCCTCCAACACTGGCGTCGACGACATCCGCGAACTCCGTGACAGCGTCCGCTATCTCCCCACTCATTCACGCTTCAAAATCTTCATTATCGATGAAGTCCACATGCTCTCCATCAACGCCTTCAACGCCCTCCTCAAGGTTCTGGAAGAGCCGCCGCCGCACGCCAAATTCATCTTTGCCACCACCGAATCGCACAAGATCCCGGCCACCATCCTTTCCCGCTGCCAACGCTTCGATTTCCGCCGCCTTCCGGTGGGAAAAATCACCGCGCAATTGACCTCCATCACCGGGCGCGAGTCGATCCGGATTTCACCGACCTCGCTCCATCTCATCGCCCGCCAGGCGGACGGAAGCATGAGGGACGCCCTCTCCACCCTGGATCAGGTGATCGCCTTCGGCGGCGAGGCGATTGCGGACCAGGATGTCGAGGCGCTGCTCGGCGTGGTCGACCGCCGCCTGCTGCTGGAAACCGCCGCCGCCCTGCTGCGCCGGGATGCCGTCACGGTCCTGGACACCATTCAGAAAGTGGACGAAATCGGCTTCTCCATCCGCCCCTTCTGCAAGGATCTCATCGAGACCTTCCGGGCTCTTATGCTCCTGAAAGTTTACCAGAGCACTCCCAACCATCCCGGTCCGCTCCCGGCGGAGGCGGAGCTGCTGCAGCCCCTGACCGAACTGGCCGAACTGGCGGATCTGCAGCGGGACCTGGCACTGCTTCTGAAGCTCGAAAAGGAGCTCTCCTTTTCCTCCTTCCCCCAGATCGCCCTGGAAACGGGACTCCTCGCCATCAGCCATCTTCCGGCCGCCCGGCCGTTGGGCGAGCTCATCGAACAGCTCGCCCAACTGGAGCTACGGATCGGGGGGGCCAGACCGCCGGCGCCCGCCGTGGCCCGGGCCGCGGCGCCAGCATCCCGGACTCCGAACGCCATCAAGATTCGGCCGTCCGAATCCCAGCAGCCTTCGGGGCCGGAAGCAGGCAAAGACTGGCCGGGTTTTATGGCCTACCTCAACAGCCTCAAGCCAATGCTCGCCACCCAGTTGGGGAACGGCCGGCTTCAGGCCCTCACCCCTTCGAGGGCCGAAATCGCCTTTCAGGAGAACTCCTTCGAACTGCGCCTGATGAAGGAAACAGCCACCCAAAGGGATGTCGAAGAACTGCTGGAGCGCTATTTCGGACGGAAGATGACCCTCGCCCCCATTTCCCTGGCGGCGGATGAATTCAGGGCGGCGGCTTTTTCCGCACCGGAGCCGGGCCCTGGGGAAAAGCTGCGACGGGATGCTCTGGACCATCCCGCCGTGAAATCGGCCCTGAAAATCCTCGGGGGGGAAGCTGAAACCGTGATCCCGCTGAATCCCGGGACCGCGGAAGAATAGTCTTGCCGGAAGCGCCTTGCCGCCGGCCACCGTCAACCACCGCCTGTCGGGAATCAAAAGGAGATGATCGGATGCAAAAAGGTTTCGGCAATATCATGAAGCAAGCGCAGATGATGCAGCAGAAAATGCAGCGCCTGCAGCAGGAACTGGAAGGACGAGAGGTGGAAGCCAGCTCCGGCGGAGGGATGGTGACCGCGCGGGTCAATGGCAAACAACAGCTGCTGGCCCTGAAGATCGAAGCGGCCGCCGTCGATCCCGAAGACACCGAAATGCTCGAGGATCTGGTCATCGCGGCGGTCAATGAAGCCCTGAAAAAAAGCCAGGAAATGGTCCAGGAAGAGATGGGGAAGATCACCGGCGGATTGAATATCCCAGGGCTGTTCTGAGGCCCCGGAGCAAACCGCCCTTTCGTTTTTTGCCCAACGCTGCTTTTTCCCATATCCGGCGCAGCGGGTCCGGCCCTTCGAAAATCGAAAAGTGTTTATTTGCCCCTCTTCCTGTTGCCTGCTTCCCGCTCTCCGGCCGCCGGTTTTTGCCCAGATGTTTTGCAAAAATAGAACATCAATTTAAATATTATTGAATTATTTTTGGAACTCATGCTAGACTCGGTCCCGTCTTTCGCCACGCTCGTTTCGGAATTGGCCAAGCTGCCCGGCATCGGGCGCAAAACCGCCAGCCGGTTGGCTTTTTTCATTCTCAAACAACCTCCGGAGCAGGCCGAGGCGCTGGCCGCGGCGATAAAATCACTGAAAGAAAAGGTGCGTTTCTGCTCCCATTGCTTTCAGATGACCGAGCACGATTTCTGCTCCATCTGCATGGATCCGCGCCGCGATGGAAGTCTGTTATGCATCGTGGAAGAACCGCAGGATGTCGTTGCCATCGAACGCAGCCGGTCCTTCCAGGGGCTTTATCATGTCCTCCACGGGGCGCTTTCTCCGCTTGACGGCATCGGCCCGGATGCATTGAAGATACCAGAATTAAAAAAGCGTTTGATGGACGGTTCGGTCAAGGAGGTCATCATCGCCACCAATTTCAATGTCAAAGGGGAAACCACGGCGCTCTACCTGGCTCGCCTCATCCGGCCCCTCAACGTGCGAGTCACCCGCCTCGCCCACGGCATCCCGCTGGGGAGCGATCTGGAATACATCGATGAAGCCACCGTGGGGCGGGCCGTCACGGCTCGGCAGGAATTCTGAATCGGATCACGGCCCCCGGCTTGGGCTGGCGCCGTTCGATGTCGCGACCCAAACTTTCCGCTGAGGTAATATATATTTAAAAAGAGAGAAGGAGGAAATCAGCCCATGTCCCGAAAAATGGTTTGTATCGATGGCAACAGCGCCGTGGCCCATGTCGCCCATGCCACCAACGAGGTCATCGCCATCTACCCCATCACCCCCTCTTCCA
>JAFGOW010000226.1 GCA_016926265.1 Deltaproteobacteria bacterium
ACCCCGTAGACCAGGGCCAGGTCGCCGTAAGCCAGATCGATAATCCCATTCTGTTCCGGCATGTCATCCTCCCGTTTTGGGGAGCTCCATCAGAAACCGGGCCAGTTGCGGATTCCGGGGCTCCCGGAAAAAAGCCGGCGCCGCCCCTTCCTCCAGAATCAGACCGTCCTCCAGATAGAGCCCCTGGTCGGCGACCTTCTCCATCAGGGCCAGATCGTGGCTGACCATGAAAAGGGTCATCCCTTCCTCCCGGCACAGCCGTCTCAGATTGAAAACCAGCTTCTCGGCCGTGGGCCGGTCGAGGGCGCTGGTCCCTTCATCGAGGATCAGAATCTGGGGACGGCACAGCAGCCCCCTGGCCAGGTGGACGCGCTGCTGCTGGCCGGCGGAAAGGGAACGGGCCTCTTCGGCAACAAGGCTTGCGGGCAGGCAGCAGACCTCGATCGCCCAGAGCAGGCGGGGATCCTCCGCCGGCGGCGGTTGCTCCCCCGCGATCACAAAAGGGCGCTGCAGATTCTCCAGCACCGTGCCAGAAAACATGAAGGATTTCTGCTGGACGAGCATGACACGGCGGCGCAGGTCCAGGGGGTCCAGTTCGCGGAGATCCACCCCATGAAACAGCAGCCGCCCGGCGCTCGGCTCCTCGAGGCGGTTGAAAAGCCGGATCAGCGTCGTTTTCCCACCTCCCGAAGGACCGACCAGAGCCCAGAGCTCCCCTGTCCCCAGACACAGGTCGATCCCCTTGAGGATCTCCTTTCTGACCCCCTTGCGGATATCGGTCTTGCTCTTGAAAAGCCTCTCGGCCTGGAGGATTGCGGTCACTCCGGCTCCTCCTCCCGCAAGCGCCGCAAAACCTTCTTCATATCCTCCCAGACCTCCCTCTTGCCGTTGGGATTGCGCAGCAGATAGGCCGGGTGGTAGGTCGGCATCAGCGGGATTCCCTCGTACTCCCGCCATTGTCCCCGCAGCCGGCCGATGGGGGTGCGGTCGCGCAGCAGGGTCTGCGCCGCGCAGCGCCCCAGGGCGACCAGCAGCCGCGGCCGGATGGCGGCCAACTGGCGCTTGAGGAACGGCTCGCAGGCGGCCACCTCCTCCGGCTGGGGTTC
This sequence comes from Deltaproteobacteria bacterium, assembly GCA_016926265.1. GTDB lineage: Bacteria > Desulfobacterota > Desulfuromonadia > Desulfuromonadales > JAAYDE01 > JAAYDE01. The sequence goes on from JAFGOW010000226.1 coordinate 1,107, forward strand.
GCGGTTGCCGGGGGGGCGGCATTTGCCGACGTTGCAGATATAGACCTCCTCGCGGCTGAGCCCCATGGCGAACAGGATGCGGTCGAGCAGCTGCCCCGCCTCGCCGACGAAGGGCAGCCCCTGCAGGTCTTCCTCGCGCCCCGGCGCCTCGCCGACGAAAACCAGCCGCGCCTGGGGGGTGCCGGCTCCGAAAACGATCTGCTGGCGCGTTTTCGACAACGGGCAGCGCCGGCAGTCGCCCAGATCGGCCCGGATCTGCTCCAGGGTTTCCCGAGCCGCCGTCCCGCCGCGGTCACTCCGTTCCGGCGCCGCGCCCGGCCTGCCATGGGACGCCGGCAGCGCCAACCCGTCCACCCCCAGTTGCTGGAGATCCCGCAGCAGATTTCTGGTGTCCCGGAGCATCCCGCACAGTTCCTGTCGCAAGGCATCGGACATTGGGCATCCTTTTTCGATAAAAATCGTTTCCGGAAAGTATGGCACAAACCGTCGCCGGATAGAATCGCCTTTGACGATTGGAAAACGCTCCTTCCAGCCGGCGCCAGCGAAACGGGGAAAAAGCTGCTAGACTATTTCACATTGTCGGGAAAAATCCCCGTGGAAAAAGATGGCATGAGCTCTGGATTCAGGACCCCGTTCGAAGAACCGACCACTTTCCCGATCCGCAAGAAAGGGGAAACCGGATTCCAGCGCTGGCCAAAACAGCCTGAAAGAGCTTGATTGATGACCGAACTCCAGTTATGGGAATCGCGACAGAAACTTCAACTGGTGCTCGACAACATTCCCCAGTACGTCTTCTGGAAGGACCGCGATTCGGTCTATCAGGGGTGCAACCGCAACTTCGCCGTCGCGGCCGGGGTCGGGGAACCGGAACAGATCGTCGGCAAGACCGACTACGATCTCCCCTGGACCAGGGAGGAGGCCGACTGGTACCGGCAATGCGACCGCGAGGTGATGGAGAGCGCCGTTCCCCGCTACCACATCGCGGAAAGCCAGCAAAAGGCCGGCGGAGGCCAGATCTGGATCGACACCAACAAGGTGCCGCTGCTCGACTCGTTGGGGAAGGTGGTCGGCATCCTCGGCACCTACGAGGACATCACGGAACGCAAGCGGCAGGAAGAGGCTCTCAAAAAAGCGGTGACCGAGGCGGAGCAGGCCCGCGACAAGATCGCCGCCATTCTCCGGTCGGTCGCCGACGGTCTGGTGGTGGTCGATCCCATGGGCCGCATCGAGCTGATGAACCGCGGGGCGGAAAAAATCGCCGGACTCGCCCCCGATCAAGGATGTTCGCGGCCCCTTGAAGCGGTCTTCTCCAGCAAGATCCTGCCCCAGCAGATCGCGGCCGCCCTCAAAGGGCGCAAAAACTGCAAACCGGTGGAATGGAGCCTCGACGACGAGGGGGAGGGGGGAAAGAAGAGCATCCAGGCCGTCACCTCTCGGATCCAGAACAAAAGCGGCGAGACGACGGGGACCATCACCCTGCTCCGCGACATCACCAGGGAGCGGGAAATCGACCGGATGAAGAACGAATTCATCGCCACAGCCGCCCATGAACTTCGGACCCCCCTGACGACGGTCATGGGTTTTTCGGAACTGCTCATCGACCCGGAACAGTTCGGCATCGCCGGAGAGGAGCAGAAAAAGGAGTTTCTGACCGCCATTCATGAAAGCGCCTGCCGCCTGAGCGCCATCGTCTCCGATCTCCTCGATCTGAGCCGGGTCCAGTCGGGACGGCCGATCACCATTAACCGGGCGCTCTGCGACATCACCCTGTTCCTCCGCCGCCAGCTGGAAAAATTCCAGAGCGAAAAAGTCCGCCGCCCGATCGTCGGCCATTTCCCGCCGCAACCGGTTCCAATGCTGATCGATGCCGCCAAGCTGGAGCAGGTGGTGGATAACCTGATCAGCAACGCCGTCAAGTTTTCCCCTGAGAGAACCCCCATCCATTTCAGCGGTGAAATATCGGGCGATTGCTTCCGGATCGTCATCTCCGATCAGGGGATCGGCATGTCCCCGGAGCAGGTGGAACGGGTCTTCGACAAATTCTACCGGGCCGACACCTCCGACACCGCCCCGGAAGGACTGGGGCTCGGGATGGCCATCGCCAAGAATATCGTCGAGGCCCACGGCGGCCGCATCTGGCTGGAAAGCGCGCCGGGCGTCGGCACCAAAGCCATTTTCACCCTGCCGATCCAGGCGCCGGCGGCTTGAGACGAAGGACAAAAAACTCCGGGTGCCAACGCCGATCTGCTATATTGGCTCTATGTTTACTATCCCTGCCGTTGCTGTGCTGCTGTTGATCCTGGCCCCGTCCGAGCTGTGGGCCTGGGGGATGGGGGTCCACCTCCAGGTCGGCTCGGAGATCCTGGCCGGGCTGGAGCTGCTGCCGCCGTCGGTGGAAGAGCTGCTGGTCCGTTTCCCCTACGACTTTCTCTACGGCTGCATCAGCGCCGACATCACCCTCGGCAAGAAATTCACCCATCACCTCCACCACTGCCATTCCTGGCGGAGCGGTAAAAAACTCCTCGACGCCGCCGACAGCGAACCCCGCAAAGCCTGCGCCTATGGTTACCTGGCCCATCTGGGGGCCGACACCATCGGCCACTCCTTTTTCGTCCCCTACAAGATGGTCCG
>JAFGOW010000227.1 GCA_016926265.1 Deltaproteobacteria bacterium
AGCGTTATGGACGGCGCGCTGCTGGTGGCGCCGGCCCTCGGCGGCATCAAGGCCCAGGCCGTCAAGATCTGGGAATGGGCCAGCGAGTATCAGGTCCCCCGCGTGGTGTTTGTCAACCAGATGGAGCGGGAAGGGGCGGATTTCGGAGCGGTGGTGAAGAACCTGGCTGAGGTCCTTTCGACCTCGGCGGTGGCAGTGACCATGCCGATCGGCGCCGAGACGGCCTTCAAAGGGGTGATCAATCTGGTCACCATGAAGGCCTATACCTACGCCGACAACGCCGGCGGCAAGGCGACCGAGGGGGAGATCCCCGCGGAGCTGAAGGACGAGGCTGAAACCCTGCGGGTGGTTCTGATGGAGGCCGTTTCCGAGGCCGACGACGCCCTGATGGAGAAATACCTGGAGACCGAGCAGCTTTCTACCGAGGAGATCCTGGATGGGCTCCGCAAAGGGGTGCGGAGCTGTCAGCTGACTCCGGTCCTGTGCGGCAGCACCTTGGCCAACAAAGGCCTCGACCAGTTGCTCGACTGCCTGGCGTTCTGCGTCCCCTCTCCCGCCGACCGCAAGCCGGTGATCGGCAAAAACCCCAAAGGGGGGGCCGAAGAGGAGCGCCCCTGTGATGAGCAGGCGCCCTTTGCGGCGCGGGTCTTCAAAACCATCAGCGACCCCTTCACCGGCAAGCTGACCCTGTTCCGTGTCTACTCGGGCACCTTGAAATGCGATTCCAACGTTTTCAACCCCCAGAAGGACGCCTCCGAGCGCATCGGCCAGATTTTCCAGCTGGAGGGGAAAAAGCAGAAGCCCATCGATGAGGCGGCGGCGGGCGATATCATCGCGGTCGCCAAACTGAAAGCCACCGGCACCGGCGACACCCTGTGCGATACCGCCAAGCCGATTCTGCTGCCGGCCCCGGTGGCGATGAATCCGGTCATTTCCTTCGCTTTGCAGGCCCAGAGCAAGGGCGATCAGGACAAGATCCACAGCGGCCTGCAGCGCCTCATCGAGGAAGACCCGACCCTTCAGGTGCTGCGCGACGAGGAGACCCACGAACTGATCCTCTCGGGCATGGGCCAGCTCCATCTCGAGGTGGCGGTTGAGAAGCTGAAGCGCAAGTTCGGGGTCGGCGTCGAGCTCAAGGAGCCCAAGGTGCCTTACCGGGAGACCATCAAAGGGAAAGCCAAGCTCCAGAGCAAGTACAAGAAACAGTCGGGAGGACGCGGCCAGTACGCCGATGCCTGGATCGAGGTGGAACCCAAGGAGCGGGGTGGCGGCTACGAGTTTGTCGACAAGATCGTCGGCGGCGTCATCCCGCGCCAGTATATCCCGGCGGTGGACAAGGGGATTCAGGAGGCCTCCGTGAAGGGGATCCTGGCCGGTTATCCGGTGGTCGACTTCAGAGTGACGCTGTTCGACGGCTCCTATCACGATGTCGATTCCTCCGAGATGGCCTTCAAGATCGCCGGTTCCATGGGGTTCAAAAAGGCCATGGAGCAGGCCAACCCGATTCTCCTGGAGCCGATCGTGCGCATGGATATCACGGTGCCCGACGAATGCATGGGGGACATCATCGGGGATATCAACTCCCGCCGTGGCCGGGTTCTCGGTTTCGAGGCCAAAGGGGGAAACCAGGTGATCAGCGTCAACGTTCCCATGGCCTCGGTCCTCAAGTATTCCTCGGAACTCGGTTCGATGACCTCCGACCGGGGTCTTTTCACCATGGAGTTCTCCCATTACGAGGAAGTGCCCGCCCAGATGGCCGATAAAGTGATCGGCCAGCTCAAGAAACAGCAGGAGGAATAGGGACGCGGACTTCCGCATGGACAACGCGAAACGGGCGGCTTGGCCGCCCGTTTTTTTTGGGGGGTGGGAGGGAAGGGTGACGCAGAGCGGCGGCAACGGCGATTGGTTTCTGACGAGAATTGTCCATTCCGGTTCCACCGCTGCATGACGGCTGCTTTTTTTTTGCTCCCGGAGGAAGGCCGGTCCCGAAAACAGGCTATTATTTAGTTCAAAGGCCACCGATTTGAAAGCGGTTTTGACCTCGGGCCGGCAGCTCGGTCTGCCGGTCGGAAAGGGAATTGCATAGGATGATGTCAGCGGGCGATATGGCGGTTTTCGCCGGCCGGCTGCTGCTGGCGGCGGTGCTGGGCGGGCTGATCGGTCTGGAGCGGGAGTACCACGGACGGGACGCGGGCTTCCGGACCCATCTGCTGGTGGCCATGGGCGCCTGCCTGATGGTCTTTATATCGGAATATTTTTTTCTCAAGTACGGCGCTGAATCGGGGATGGGGATCCTGCGCCTCGACCCGACCCGCATCGCCGCCCAGGTCGTGACCGGGATCGGTTTTCTCGGTGCCGGGGCGATTATCCGGGAAGGGCTTTCGGTGCGGGGCCTCACCACCGCCGCCTGCCTCTGGGTGGTGGCCGGATTGGGAATGGCGGTGGGGGTCGGACTCTATTTCCCGGCTCTGTTCGCCACTCTGCTGTCACTGCTGGCCCTGTGGGTGCTCAAGAAGGTGGAGGGGCGGGTGCGGCGCGGTTCCTTCCGGATTCTGACCGTCCACTGCGCCGATGAGGACGGCCTTCTGGAAAAGCTGAAGAGCTTTCTGGCGGAAGAAGACATCGCGGTTTTCGACCTCTCCCTGGAAAAGGACTTGATGGGCCATGAAATCAAGGTCGATTTCACGGTCCGGCCGGAAGGACACCGGATCGGTTCGCTGGTCGAATCGGTGGCGGCTTTGAAGTTCGTCCGCAAGGTGGTTTTCCGATGACCCCCATCCGTTTCGAGGCCGCGGCGCCGAATGAATTTCAGGAGAACTTTGTGGACAAAGAGAAGGTATTGCTGGTTGACGATGTAACCCTGTTTCTGGAGCTGGAGAAATCCTTCTTTCACGAGGAGCGGTTCGAGGTCCTGACCGCCCGCTCCGGACTGGAAGCGGTGCGGATGGCATCGCGGCAGGTCCCGACCATCATCTTCATGGATCTCCACATGGGCGACATGAATGGAGACGAGGCCTGCGCCCTGATCAAGAACGATCCGGTGCTGAAGCATATCCCCATCATCATGGTGACCCATCCCGACGAGGACGATATCGAGAAATGCAAGAGCAGCGGTTGCGATGGGTTCGTTTTCAAGCCGGTCAACCGGGAGGATTTTCTGGGGACGGCCAACCGCTATATGGAAAACCGGCATCGGCTGAACGCCCGGCTCGAGACCCATCTGGAAGTCCGCTACGGCTCCGGGGACGGGGAATCATCCCTTCAGCGGTTTACCGTGAACATGAGTTCCGGCGGTGTGTTTCTGGAGACGGAGGACATCCTGCCTGAAAACACCGCTCTGGTGTTGGAGTTCACTCTCCCGGATCAGGAAAAAACGGTGCGCTGCCGGGGGCGGGTCGCCTGGGTCAACCACCCCAACCGCCGGGTCAACACCAGACTGGCGCCGGGGATGGGAATCCAGTTCCTCGACCTCAAGATGGAGGAACTCAGCGCCATCCGCCAGTATCTCCAGCTTCTGAGCCGGGATTCCGGCCGGGGGATTTCCTCCGTCCAGGGGAAATGCTGCGCCCTTTCCCTCAATTGAACGCCTCGGGGTGAGGCAGGGAGTTGCCCTTTCTTCCCCTCCCCAGGTTGAACCAGGCTCCCTGTCGGGAGTAAAATCTGCCCATCCCCCGAGAGGTCGGCGGCGATTCCGTTGACCTCTCTCCTTTTCTTGGGTACTCTGGGGCCGATGCCGGTGTCCGGACGGATGGGGCCAGGTCCAATCCATGAAAAACATGAAGATCGAAGACGGCGCCGCGGCCGCGCCCCTGAAAATGGTGCGGCGCCTGGATCCCCTGGCGGCGGAGGAGGGGGCCAGGCTTGACCTGTTTTTGGCCGCACGCTGTCCGGAACTCTCCCGCGGGCTGATCCGGAAGGTGATCGATCTGGGCGGGGTCCACGCCGGAGGGCGCCGGGTGCGCCGCTGTTCCCAGCCTGTCCGCGCCGGGGAACGGGTGGAGCTGTTCCTCGACGGCCGGCCGCCGGAGATCTTCTCCATCGAACCGGAACAGGTAATTTACCGGGACCGGTGGCTGCTCGCTGTGAACAAGCCGGCGGGGGTCGAGACCAATCCGACCCCGGCCCGCTACAAGGGGACCCTCTATGAGGCGCTGCTCCGCTATCTGCACAACCCGCTGCGCCCCCTGGACCGCCCCGAACTGGGGATGGTGCAGCGCCTCGACCGCGACACCTCGGGTCTGCTGGTTTTTTCCATCCATCGCCAGGCCCACCGTCCCTTGACGGTCAGCTTTCGGGAACGGCTGGTGAAAAAGCGTTACCGGCTTCTGGCGGAGGGTCTCTTTCCCGAACGGGACGGGGAGTTCCGTTCGCTGTTGGCCCGCCGTCGCACCGACAACCGGATGAAATCGGTGACGACGGGTGGCAAAGAGGCGATCACCCGCTTCCGGGTGCTGGAGCAGTTCGCAGGAGCGGCCTATCTGGAAGCGGAGATCCCCACCGGCAGGTCCCATCAGATCCGGGTTCATTTTTCCGAGGCCGGCCATCCCCTGCTGGGGGACGACCGCTATGGCGAAAGCTTGAGGCCAAGCTTGGGATGCCCCCGGCTGATGCTGCACGCCTTTTCGGTGGTTTTTCCCCATCCGGTCGGCGGGACGCCGCTGGAATTGACGGCGCCGTTGCCGGCGGACATGGAGAGGATGCTGGGGAGGCTGCGGGAGGAAAGGCTGCCGGCCCCCGGCAACCAGGGTTTCAATCCAGGATGATGCGATGCTGAGCTATCCCCAAATCGATCCGGTGCTGATCCGGATCGGCCCGCTGGCGGTGCGCTGGTACGGGCTGATGTATCTCCTGGCCTTCGGGGTCGGCTATCTGGCGATCCGGAAACTGAGCCGGCTGCGGCAACTCCCCTTGAATGAACAGGGGGCCTCGGATCTGTTGTTCTACTCCATGGTGGGGGTAATCCTCGGCGGGCGCCTGGGGTATGTGCTGTTTTACAACGCGGCGTTTTATTTGCAACATCCCTTCCGCATCCTGGCGGTCTGGGAAGGGGGGATGAGTTTTCACGGCGGTTTTCTGGGGGTGATCGCCGCGGTGCTGCTGTTTTGCCGCCGTAAGGGGCTGCCGGTGTTGCTGGTGGGGGATATCCTGGCGACGGCGTCGGCGCCGGGGCTTTTTTTCGGCCGCATCGGCAACTTCATCAACGGCGAGTTGTGGGGGCGTGTTACCGATTCACCTTTGGGGATGGTCTTCCCCGGAGCCGGTCCGCTGCCGCGCCATCCCAGTCAGCTTTACGAAGCCTTCCTGGAAGGGGTGCTGATGACCCTCGTGTTGCTGCTGCTGCACCGCAAGCAGGCTCCCCACGGGGCGCCGATGTTCGCATTCTTCCTGTTGTACGGGGTGTTCCGGTTTCTGGTGGAGTTGGTCCGCGAACCCGATGCCCACCTCGGCACCCTGTGGGGCGGGGCCACCATGGGGCAGCTGCTGTGTCTGCCGATGATCGCCCTGGGGGTGGCCGGCCTGGCGTGGGTTTCCCGAAAGAAAGTGTCGTGAATGAAAAGGATCAAGGGGATTATCTTCGATTTCGACGGGGTGCTGTTTGACAGCATCCAGGCCAATCTGGCCTATTACAACACCGTTTTCCGGGCCTTCCTGGCGCCCGAGGTGACGGCGGCGGAGCCCGCCAAGATGTATCTCTGCCATACCGCCAACAGCGCCAGGGTGTTCGAGGTGCTGCTGGGGGAAGAACGGCGGGATGAAGCTCTGGCCTACGCCGCCGCCCTCGATTTTCGCCGTTTCGTCCCCCTCATGGAGATGGAACCGGGACTGCTGCCGGCGCTGCGGAGCCTGGCGGAGAGGGTTCCTCTGGCGGTGGCCACCAATCGGGGCAAAAGTACCTATGCCATCCTCGAACATTTCGATCTGGCCCGCTATTTCCGGGCGGTGGTGACCTGCCAGGACGTCGCCCGCCCCAAGCCTGACCCGGAGATGCTGTTTCTCGCGGCCAGGCGGCTCGGCGTTGACAAGGAGGACGTCCTCTACGTGGGGGATTCGGAGCTGGATCGCCAGGCCGCGGCGGCGGCCGGAATTCTGTTCGCCGATTACAAGGGGGAGGCGGGAGGGGGTTTGCGCATCGGCCATCACTCCGAGCTGGTGTCTCTTTTCGAGGACGGGACGGGGGAGAGGCATTTGACCATCTCCAGCACGTTGCCGTCGTCCAGTCTGCGGTAGGTCACCTCGTCCATCAGACAGCGGATGATGTGGATGCCGCGCCCGTGGTCGTCGAGGGCGTTTCCCTCGGGGCCTGGCAGGGAATTGATGTCGAATCCCTGTCCCTGGTCCCGGACCCGGATGCGGAGGCATTCGTTGTCGACGCCGATGGTGATGTGGACGTCTTTGGCAGGATCCTTGACGTTGCCGTGAATCATGGCGTTGGCGATCGCTTCGGTCAGCACCAGATTGATGTGGTAGGCCAGTTCCTCGCGGTCGCCGCCGTACTTGTCCAGGGCCAGGGCGAGATTCTCCCCGATCTGTCCGATCAGGCTCAGATAGCGGGTTTTGTTGGGGATACGGATATTGACTTCGATTTTGTCGGGCATGACGTCTCGGCTAATTAATATCAGAAACTGGCCACGGCCGCCTCGGTGTCGGGGAAGATTTCGAACACCCGGTGCAGCCGGGTCAGCTCGAACATCGATTTTACCTGGGGCTGCAAACCGCACAGCTTGAGGCTGCCGTTGCGGGCGGTGGCGTTCTTGAAGCCCGAAACCAGGGCGCCGAGCCCCGAGGAATCGATGAATCGCACCCCTTTCAGGTTGATCACCATGTTGTTCTTTCCCCCCTCGAAAAGGCTCAGCATCTGGGATTTGAACTCATTGCTGTTGTGGGCGTCCAGGCGCTCTTCCTTCAGTTCGACTACCACCGCTTTCCCTTGTTCGGTGACATCGCAGTTCATTGCAGTTCCTCCTTGGCTGAGGTGTCGTCTCTCATAAATCGCTATAAAAATACCACAGATTTGCGGCCACCGGCTGGAAAAGTTGCCGATATTTCCGTCAATTCTCCGCCTTGATGATCATCAGCGTGACATCATCCTCGAAGTTTTCCTGGCCCGAGAAGCGGCGCACCGTTTTCATGAGTTTGGGGGCCAGATCGGCGGCAGGCGTATTGCGGTGTTCCTTGAGGAAAATCCGCAGCCGCGGTTCGCCGAACAGTTCCTGCTCCTCGTTGCCGGCTTCGATGATGCCGTCGGTGTAGAGGAGCAGGAGGTCGCCGGGAAAAAGGGCGTCCCCCTTCTCTTCGAAAGCAACCTCTTCCTTGATCCCCAGAATCAGCCCTTCGGCATCCAGCGCCTGGCACTTCTGGCTGCCGGCCCGGTACAAAAGCGGCGGGTTGTGGCCGGCGCTGGCGTAACTGAAGTGCCGGGTCTGGACGTTGAGGCGCAGATAGAACAGGGTGATGAAGAGTTCCGCCTTGCTCAGGTCGCGGTGGAAGAAACGGTTCAGTGCGTGCAGGATGCCGGCCGGACCGGCAAAGGTGCGGGCCAGGGCGTGGATGAAGGTGCGGGTCTCGGCCATAATCAGCGCGGCGCCGATATTGTGGCCGGAGACATCGGCGATCAGGATATCGACGGTCTGCTCGTCGTTTTTCAGGAGGTCGTAGTAATCCCCTCCCACCTGGCTGGCGGCTTCACAGCTGCCGGCCAGGGACAGCCCCTTGAACTCGGGGAGGGTGGCGGGCAGCAGGCTGAGCTGGATCCGTTTGGCGATCTCCAGTTCCTTCTGCTGTTCCTTGGCCAGGATGAGTTTTTCGGTCTGCTGGGCGTTGCGCCAGGCGACTCCCACCTGTCCCGCCAGGGTTTTGAAAAATTCCACGAACTCTTCGGTGAAGATCCCCTTGACGGTCCGGGAGAAGGCGGACAGCACCCCGATAGGCCGTCCCTCGATGACGATGGGGGCATGGGCCATGGATTTGATCCCCTCCCGCTGGATGATGCGGGCGGAGACCGGGTTGACGACCGTTTCCGCATCGTTGATGACCACCGCCTCATTGGTTCGGAAGGTTTCGCTGACGAAGGTCTGGTCGCTGAGTTGCTGCTTGGCTGTCAGCAGCGGCCCTTGGGCGGCGCCGATCTGGCTACACACCACGAGCACGTTCTGGGCCGGATCGAAGATCCGGATCAGGCACAGGTCGAGCATGAACTGCTGTTCCAGCAGGCTCAGGATATCGTCGAAGATGGTCTGGAGGTCCTTGCCGCTGGCCACCACCCGCGCCGCTTCGTAGAGGACGCTGAGCTGTTCGCGGCTGGCGTTGCGGCTTAAGGTGACGTTGCCGAAGATGTCGAAGACGTCCTGCATCTCGCTGCCCCGCGCCGCCAGGTAGTTGTCGATGATGATGCGGGCCGGAGCGCTTCCCACCGAGCCGGCCAGGGTCTTTTCGGTGAAGCGTTTCAAGGCGGGGATTTCGTGATCGGCCAGGCTGCCGCGATGGTCGATGGCCTTGCCCTTGAGGTAGTCGTTGATGGCCGATTGCGCCCGTTCCTCGCCGATGAACTTGGTCATCAGTTCGGTGAATTCCCTGACGCTCGGGGCGCGGCTGAGGATCTTGAGCCCCGAAGGCGCCTCGGCGGGGGCCAAGACGTGTACGAATTTCTGGATCTGCTCCTGTTCCCAGGAGGTGACCTCGGTGAAGAGGGAGGTCGCCAAAAACACCCCGACGTTGAGCAGCAGGCTCCAGAACAGGGCATGGGACCAGATGTCGAGGCCCGACAGCCCGAACAGCGCCCGGGGGTGAAGGCAGGAGAGTCCCCAGGGGCCTTTATCCAGGAGATTCCCGGACAGCCAGCCGGAATCCACCAGGGAGGGGAGCAACAGGGTGTAGCCCCAGACGGCGAAGCCGATGGCCATGCCGGCCAGGACCGCTTTTCGGGACACCTTGTCCCACAGCAGGCCGCCGATGAGGGCCGGGGCGAATTGGGCGGCGCCGATGAAAGAGATCAGGACGATATGGATCAGGCCCAGGGAGTCGCTGATTGCCGTGTTGTAGAAGTAGCCGCCGAGGATGACGGCAAAGATGGCGGCCCGTTTGGTGTTGATGAAAAAGGTCGACAGCGAAGCGGCGCCGCTGCGGATTTTCAGAATCGCGGGAACCACCAGGTTGTTGAGGATCATGGTGGAGAGGGCCACCGAGGTGACCATCACCATCCCGGCCGAGGCGGAGATGCCGCCGAGAAAAACCGCCATGGTCAGCCAGCGGGAGCCATGATCCATCGGAATCCGCAGTACAAAGTAGTCGGGCGGGACGGCGCTTCCCCCATAGAAGATCAGGCCGGCCAGGGCGATGGGGACGACGAACAGGTTGAAGAGCAGCATATAGGCCGGGAACATCCACATGGCGGTGCGGATATGCCGCTCCTGGCTGTTTTCAGTCACCATGAGGTGAAACTGGCCCGGCAGGCAGTGGACCGCCAGCATCCCGATCACCATCAGGGAAAACCACTGGCAGTAGGAGATCGCTTCCGTCGGCAGCGACAGCAGATGGCTTTTTTCGGGGAGCTGGCGCAGAAACCGTCCGGCCAGATCGCCGAAGCCGTCGAAGAGGCCGAAAGTCACGAACAGGCCGAGGGCCAGAAAGGCGCCGAGCTTGACCAGGGATTCGAGCGCCACCGCCGCGATCAGTCCCTCGTGGCGTTCCGAAGCGTCGAGATGGCGGGCGCCGAACAGAACGCAGAACACCCCCAGCAGCAAGGCGATGATGAGGCTGCTGTCGATGTAGGAGGGGAGCGTCGGCGAGACCGCCACCGGCGCCTTGGCGATCTGTTCCGCCGGTATCGAGAGCAGGTCGAAGGTATGGAACAGGTCGAGCAGGTGCTGGGGGCTGACCACCGGGGGGGTCGAGAGCATCTCGAAGGTGGTGGCGATGGCCCGCAGCTGAATGGCGATGAAGGGAAGGGTGGCGACGATGCAGAAGCCCGTCACCGCGATGCCGATGGCAGCCGACTTGCCGTAGCGGCTGGCGAGAAAGTCGGCGATGCTGACCAGACGCTGTTCCTTGCTGGCGCGCACCATCTTGCGCAGCAGCAGCCACCAGGTGAGGGCCATCAGCGAAGGGCCGAGAAACAGGGCCAGGAAGTCGATGCCCTGGGAGGCGGCCCTCCCCACCGCGCCGTAGAAGGTCCAGGCGCTGAGAAAGACGTTGAGGGACAGGGCGTAGAGATAGGGGTTGGAGGTGATGCTGCGCCCGGCCTGGCGCCGCTGGTCCGCCCAGAACGCGACCCCGAACAGAATTCCGAAATAGAGCAGGGAGATCCCCGCCACGATGGCGAAGGGGATCATGGCCGCCCCTTTCTTCTGGGGGTGCCTTCAGGCTCTTCGCCGCGGTTGCTGTGGTTGCTATCCAGTCGGCCCGCCACCAGGAAGGCGACTCCGATCAGCAGCCCCCAGAGCAGGAAGATGTGAAAGAGCAGCGGCGAAAAGCCGGGCATCGGGGACGGGCCGCTGAAGACCTCCAGAAAAGGAAAATTGAGCAGCACCACACCCCCGGCCAGGGCCAGCGGCCAGATCGCCGGATATGCTGGGGGCTGTGATCGCTTCATGGGCCTCCCTAAGGTTCCGCAAGCAGCCGCGACAGGGTCCGCCCGACATTATAGTCCAACTCCGCGCCACTGTCGATTTCGATGACCCCTTGGCCAACGGCGGCTTCGAAGGCGCGGGCCTGGGAGTCGAGCAGCTCCCGGCGCCCGTCGGAGATGTCCTGGCCGCTTTCTTCCCGCAGCCGCAGCCGTTCCAGCAAGGTGGCCCGATCGCAGCTCAGATGCGCAAGCAGCACCGGCACGCCGAGTTTCCGGCCCAGTTGGAAGAACGGTTCCCGGTGGCGCCGTTTTGAAAAGGAGGCGTCGATCACCGCCGATGCTCCTTTTTCCAGGCTCCGTTCGGCTTTCTCCAGCAGCGATTGGTAGGTGCGGTCGCTCATGGCGCTGGAATAGAGGCCGCTCCCATAGGAAACCGCGACCTTGGCGCCCGGATCGATCCCGGCCAGCTCCTTGCGTTCCGCGTCGGAGCGCAGCCAGGCCATGCCCGTTGCCGCCGCCAGTTCGCGGGCGAAGACCGATTTTCCCGTCCCCATCAGACCGCAGGTCAGGATCAGGGCGGGCGGGGCCAGATAGCCCATGGCGAGATTGAGGTAATGGCTGGCCCGGATACGCCGGCGGTCGAATTCCTCTTCCCCTTCGCGGTGCTGGACCATGGCCAGAGAAGCGACCTTGCCCCGCACCCAGGCGCGGTAGGCCTTGTAGAAGGGGATCAGCCGCTCCGCTCCGGCGCCGCACTCGATCTGGTTTCGGTAGCTTTGCAGCAGCAGCGCCGCCAGATCGCGGCGGTTGCGCGATTCGAGGTCCATGAGCAGAAAGGCCAGATCGGCCAGGATGTCGGAGATCCGGAAGCGGCGGTTGAATTCGATGCAATCGTAGATCTGGATCGGATCGGTCAGGCAGACATGTTCGCTGTGCAGGTCGCCGTGAAGTTCCCGCACGAATCCCTGTTGCTGGCGCCGTCGCAGCAACGGGGCCTCGGCTTCGAGAAAGGCGGACACCCGGCTCCGGGCCGCCGCCAGACCTTCGGCGGGGATGGTTTGCCCCGCAAAAGGCTCCGTTTGCTGGAAATTTTCCCGCCAGTTGGCCGCCACCGTTTCCAGATCGGGGGGCAACCCCCCATGCTCCGGCTGGGGGGCGGCGCGGTGCATCGCGGCGATGAAGCGGGCGAGCCGTTCCATCTCCCTGGCCAGCGTGGCGGGGTGGGAAATCAGCAACTGGTCGAGCATCCGTTCCTCCGGGAGCCGTTTCATGACCACGGCGTATTCGATCGTCTCGCCGGGGCCGTCGAAACGGATGCCGGCGCCGCTTTGGCGCAAAGGGACGACGCCCAGATAGGTGTCGGGAGAGAAGCGGCGGTTCAGGCGTACCTCTTCCTGGCAGAAATGGCGCCTCTTTTCCAGGGTGCTGAAATCGAGAAAGCCGAAATTGACGGTTTTTTTGATCTTGTAGACATGGCCATCGGTGAGGTAAAGGCGGGAAGCGTGCGTCTCCCGGAACTGGATGGTTTCCGTCGCTTCGGGATAGGCTTCTTTGCGCAACAGCGCCTGATGCAGGGTTTCCTCATCCATGGCCAGCCTTTGGGGTTGTCGCCTGGGTTCTAAAAATTTTAACATGGCGCCCCAGGGTGTAAAGAAAGCGGTCCGGGGAGGTTCGATTTGACGCTCCGCGGGGGGTGTGTTAACTTTCCTCCGGGGCGGCTTTCCAAAAAGTCCAACCGTGTTTAAATTGTGAATTGGGAACCGTGAAGGGCACCGAAGGATGACGATGCCCTTTCGCCTTCCCCCGTTTCCGGTCCATGATTTCCCGGTCGTGTCCGCCGCTCGTTTGAGGCCCCCCTACCCATTGGAAAACCTCATGCCGCTTCGCCCCGCCATCGCCGTTCTGCTGTTTCTGCCCTTTTGTTTGACCGGCTGCGCTCGGCTCGGGGAGTTTTCCCTGTTCGGGAAAAGGGAGGGCGCCGGCCTGGAAAGGAAAGGGGCCGAAGGCGACACCGCCTTCCTGTTCGCCAAGGCCAATCTGCTGGAGAGCGAGGGTTTTCCGGAGGAGGCCGAGGAGACTCTGGCCGAGGCGCTGCGCCTTGACCCCAAGGCTTCCTTCCTCCATTACCGGATGGCCTCTCTCCAGGCCCTGCAGGGGAAAAAGGAAGCCGCCCTCCAGTCGATCCGGAGCGCTCTCCGCTATCAGCCCGATTTTATCGACGCCCTGCTGCTGCTGGCTGAAATCCATCTCGCCAGCCAGGAGCCGGAGCAGGCCATTCCTCATCTGCTCCGCATTCTGGAACTGAAGCCGGAACAGGAGGGGGCCTCCCTGAAACTGGGGGTCGCCTACGCCCAGGCGGGGAAGAAGGAGGAGGCGATCCGGGTTTTCGGAAAGATGATCGAGCGCGATCCCGATGCCCCGTGGGCCTGGTTGGCGTTGGCGCGTTTTTACCGTCAGCTCGGCCAGGACGCCGAGGCCGAAAAGCATTACCGGGAGCTGCTCTCCCGCCAGGCCGGTTTTGAACCGGCGGTTCTGGAACTGGGGGAGATGCTGGAGCGGCAGCGGCAGTGGGAAAAAGCCCTGGCGGTGTTCGAAGCGGGGCTGCGGGAGGATCCCGGCCATACCGAGATGCGTCTGCGGCAGGCCCAGGTGCTGCTGATGCTCAACCGTTTCGATGAGGCGATGGCCCATTATCAAACGATTCTGGAGGAGGATCCCGACAACCTGGAGGCGTTGCGCAAGGCCGGCCTGATCCATCTGGAACAGGAGCGCTGGTCCGAGGCGGCGGCGGCTTTCGCCCTCCAGGTGGCGCTGCGTCCGGACTGGGATCAGGCCCGCTATTACCTGGGTATCGCCCTGGAAAAGGATGGGAAGAATGCCGAGGCGCTGGAGGCTTTTCTTGCGCTCCGGCCCCGTTCCTCGCTGTTCGGAGATGCCCTGGTGCATATCGGCTACCTCCAGCACGGTCTCGGCCGGACCGCCGAGGGCCTCGATTATATTGAAAGGAACCTGGACGCCAAGGCCGTTTCTCCGGCGCTGTTCAGGCTGCTGGCGGCGCTCTACGAGGAACTGGGGAAGGAGACCGAGGCCCTTGGCGCCCTGGAGCGCGGCATCGCGGCTTTCCCCCAGGACGCGGAGTTGCGTTATCAGAAGGGCTTGCACCTGGAGAAAGGCGGCGAAACGGATGCCGCCGTCGCGGTCATGGAAGAGCTCCTGGGGCTGCAACCGGAACATGCCGACGCCCTCAATTTCATCGCCTATTCCCTGGCCGAACGGGGACGCGACCTGGACCGCGCCCTGCATCTGGCCCAGCAGGCGCTGGCCCTGAAAGACCGGCCGCACATCCGCGACACCCTGGGCTGGGTCCATTTCAAGCGGGGCAACCTGGCCGAGGCTCGCAAATATCTGGAACGGGCCGTCGCCGAACTGCCGGAGGATACCGTGCTGCGGATGCATCTGGGAGAGGTGCTGGCGGCGCTGGGAAAATATCGGGAAGCTCGCGACCAGTACCGCAAGGTGCTGGAAAAGGAGCCGGAAAATGAAGCGGTGCGGGACAAACTGAAGCAGCTGGAAGGGAAGAAATGAGCCGCCGCGGTCTGCTCGG
>JAFGOW010000228.1 GCA_016926265.1 Deltaproteobacteria bacterium
CGACGGCACGGTGGGCGCCAACAAGAATTCCATCAAGATCATCGGCGACAACACCGACAACAAGGCCCAGGCCTATTTCGTCTACGATTCCAAAAAGGCCGGCAGCATGACCGTCAGCCACCTGCGCTTCGGCAAGAAGGAGATCCGTTCGCCCTACCTGGTGGAGAGCGCCGACTTCGTCGCCTGCCACAACTTCTCCTTCCTGGAGAAATACGACATGCTGGCCAAGGCCAAAAAGGGCGCCACCTTCCTCCTCAACAGCCCCTATCACAAGGAGGAGGTCTGGGGACAGATCCCGGTCGAGGTGCAGCAGCAGATCATCGACAAGAAACTCAGGTTCTTCGTCATCGACGGGGTGCGCCTCGGCAATGAGATCGGACTCGGCCCCCGCATCAACATCATCATGCAGACCGCCTTCTTCAAAATCTCCGATATCATCCCCGCCGACCAGGCCATCGACGAGATCAAAAAGGCCATCGTCAAGACCTACGGCAAGGCCGGAGAGAAGGTCGTCAACATGAATTACCAGGCGGTCGACGCGGCCCTGGCCAACCTCGAAGAGGTCGCGATCCCGGCGGCCGCCACCGGCCAGATCCGGATGAAATCAGCGGTCAGCGGCGATGTCCCCGATTTTGTCAAAAAGGTGACCGGTCAGATCATTGACGGCAAGGGAGAGAAAATCCCGGTTTCGGCCTTCCCGGTTGACGGCACCTATCCCGTCGGCACCTCGAAATACGAAAAACGCAACATCGCCGTCGATATCCCGGTCTGGGATCCGGAACTCTGCATCCAGTGCGGCATCTGCTCTTTCGTCTGCCCCCATGCCGTGATCCGGATGAAGATCTACGACGGTTCCCTGCTCAAAGACGCTCCGGCCGCCTTCAAGGCCACCGACGCCAAGGGCAAGGAGATGACCGGCAAAAAATTCAGCCTCCAGGTCAGCCCCGAGGACTGCACCGGCTGCGGCGCCTGTGTCCATAATTGCCCCGCCAAAAGCAAAAGTGACGAAAAACGCAAGGCCATCAACATGGCGTTCCAGGCCCCGCTGCGGGAACAGGAAGCGGCCAACTGGGAGTTTTTCCTCACCCTCCCGGACACCGATCCGGCCCTCATCAACCGTGCTACCGTCAAGGGGAGCCAACTGCTGCGCCCCACCTTCGAATTTTCCGGCGCCTGCGCGGGCTGCGGGGAAACCCCCTTCGTCAAGCTGCTCTCCCAGCTGTTCGGCGACCGCGCCCTGATCGCCAACGCCACCGGCTGCTCCTCCATCTACGGCGGCAACCTCCCCACCACCCCCTGGACCACCCGCCACGACGGTCGCGGCCCGACCTGGTCCAACTCCCTGTTCGAAGACAACGCCGAATTCGGGTTCGGCATGCGCCTCACGGTGGACAAGCTGAATCAATACGCGCTGGAACTTCTGAACAAACTGAAGGGCTGCTCGTGTAGCGGCTGTTCGTCCTCGACGGCTCTTTTCGAAGCGATCCGCGGCGCCGACCAGGGCAGCCAGGAAGGGATCGAAGCCCAGCGCGGCCGAGTGGAGGAACTGAAAAAGATCCTCGCCCCCTGCCCCGAACCGGAGGCCAAAGAACTGCTGGCCCTGGCTGACTTCCTGGTCAAAAAATCGGTCTGGATCGTCGGCGGCGACGGCTGGGCCTATGACATCGGCTACGGCGGGCTCGATCACGTCCTCGCTTCCGGCGAAAACGTCAACGTCCTAGTGCTCGACACCGAAGTCTATTCCAACACCGGCGGCCAGGCCAGCAAGGCCACCCCGCTCGGCGCCGTGGCCCAGTTCGCCGCCGCCGGCAAGCGGATGGGGAAAAAGGACCTCGGCATGATCTCCATGACCTACGGCAACATCTATGTCGCCAAGGTTTCCCTGGCCAACCCGGCCCAGATGGTCAAGGCCTTCCTGGAGGCCGAATCCTATGAAGGTCCGTCGATAATAATTGCCTATAGCCACTGCATCGCCCACGGCATCAACATGACGGCCGGCGTCGATGAGTGCAAAAAGGCCGTGGAATGCGGCCACTGGCCCCTCTACCGCTTCGACCCGCGCCTCGCGGCCCAGGGGAAAAATCCGCTGCAACTCGACAGCAAACCGCCGACACTCAAATTCGAGGACTATGCCCAGGGGGAAAACCGCTATCGCGTCCTGAAGAAAACCCATCCGGAAGCAGCCAAAGAATTGATGGAAAAAGCCAATCAAATGACCCGTGCCCATTTCGACCTGTACCAGAAACTGGCGCAAATGGAGCCGGATTGCGGAAAACCCAAGGGATGATGCTCCGCGAAAAACCCAAAAGAGAAGGGCCCGATCAGGAGGTCGGGGCGGAATTGGGATGAAATTCAAATTCGTGTCAAATTTTCTATTTACTATTCCCAATTCACGATTAGACTAGGAATGGTTTAAGAAAAGCTTCTGGAGAAAACCAAATTTCCCGACCTGATGCGTCACCAAGGAAATCCGGCCACTCATGGCCGGATTTCCTTGGTGCGTCTTTTGCATTTCTCTGGAGCCAAACAACCTGGTCATCCATTCTCTTTTTTTAACCGGAAGCGCATCTACCCCAAGGAGTCCTAGCATGCTTGGATCGCAATCTTCGTTGGTTTTGTTTGACGAAGAATTCTCCAATATCACTTCAATTCTCGAAAAGCTGCTGGTCGAAGCCAACGCCAAAGCCCTTTTCCTGGTCGACAAAGATGGGCAACTGATCAGCTCCACCGGCGAAACCGATCAAATGGACACCACCAGCCTCGCCTCCCTCACCGCCGGCAACATCGCCGCGACGGGGGGTTTGGCCAAACTGCTTGGCGAAAAGGAATTCTCCGTTCTCTTCCACGAAGGGGAAAAAGACAACCTTCATCTCTCCCTGGTCGCCAGCCGGGTGATTCTGGTCGTCATCTTCGACCAGAGGAGCTCTCTGGGGCTGGTCCGGCTCCGGGTCCGCAAGTGGAACGAGGAGTTGGAGAAGATCTTCAACTCCCTGGAAAAGAAGGCCAAGGAGAAAGGGGCCGGAAATCAAAGTTTCTTCGCCGAAATCACCGACGAAGATATCGACAATCTGTTCCGGTAAAACACACAGGGCGCCAGCATGTCTTTTATCAATTACGCCTCCCGCGAGATCAACCTGAAGATCGTCTATTACGGTCCGGGCCTGTGCGGGAAAACCACCAATCTGCAATACATCTACCAGCGTACCGCCCCCGAGGCCAAAGGGAAGATGATCTCCCTCGCCACCGAAACGGAGCGGACCCTGTTCTTCGATTTTCTGCCCCTCTCCCTGGGCGAGATCAAAGGTTTTAAAACCCGCTTTCATCTCTACACCGTTCCCGGCCAGGTCTTTTACGATGCCTCCCGCAAACTGATCCTGAAGGGAGTCGACGGCGTGGTGTTCGTGGCCGACTCGCAGGCGGACCGTCTCGACGCCAATGTGGAAAGCCTGGAAAACCTCCGGGACAATCTGGAGGAATACGGCTACCAACTGGAAAAACTCCCTTACGTCATCCAGTACAACAAGCGCGACCTCCCCAACGTGACGCCGGTGGAGGAACTGAGTCGGCTTCTCAACCCAGGCAAGGTTCCGGAATTCAGCGCCTGCGCCCCCAAGGGGGAAGGGGTCTTCGACACCCTAAAGGCGGTCGCCAAGCTGATGCTCATCAGCCTCAAAAAGAACGAGAAATAATCCAGGATATTCCGGGAAAACACCCTGACGAAAATTGGAAAAGCCGCTCTATGCGGCTTTTTTCTTTTCTTAACCCTGCTCCCACCTTGTTTCTCCAGGCCCGACCTCCAAACCGCCCAGGGAAATTCTCCGGCGCTTTCGATCTGAAATGGTAAATTTCTAGAAGATGCTCTCATCACGCCATGGACAACGTCGAAAAAGCACCGATTCATGGGCCACAACCAACCGATCCGATACCGCTGTTCCCGATGCGGCGGCAGCAATGCCGGAGCCCTGTCCAACAACGCGGGGATCGTCGTAAAATGCTTCGAGTGCGGCCACATCCTTTTCACCGACCATGCTCGCTGGAGAAGGAATGATTTCCAAACCATCCACCAACTGCAAAGCCAAGAGGAAGATTTCTGAAAAAACGAGTGAACTGACGGCGCCTTGCGAAACGCACCCGCTCCAGCGGCAGCTTCCGAAAACCCCTTGACATTCTTCGGTCCCTCGGTATAATTCCACCCGTTGTTAACAGACAGCCGTCGGAGATCGGCCCCTTCCCGATTTAACCGGCTGAAAAAATAAAAGAAATTTTTCGCGCCGATTTTCCCCAGTAGCTCAGTCGGTAGAGCAGGTGGCTGTTAACCACCGGGTCCGTGGTTCGAGTCCGCGCTGGGGAGCCAGATCGAAAAAGCCCGTTCCAAAAAGGACGGGCTTTTTCCATTGGGAATGCCACCATGCCCTTTTTCGTTTACGCGCGCGCTCACCGAAAATGTCCTTTCCGAATTCTCCTATTTGGAAATTTCCCGAATCGCCTTGTTTAATCCCGCCACGGGCTGTAGTTTTTGTGCGGACGACGAGGGTCCGGAAAAAAGGAAAAAGGTCAGAAAGGCCACTCGGCCTTGATGGGGGAATTAGTGATTCGGGGCGGGGAAATGTGCAGCGGGTTGGAGGAAAAAAGAGGGGGCGAGTGACGGCATCCTGCCGTCCGGTTCCATTGCCGGCGATCCCCTGCCGCCGGCGCGCGGCACCCTCCGGAGCGAGGGGGATCACCTCCGGTTCAGTGCCTGACCTTCGTAGCCTTTACCTCCCTGACGTAGAGGACCTGATCCCCCTCATTCAGGGAATCCTTCAGCGACGGGATGTGGCCGTTGACCAGAATCCGTACCGGGGAGATCGGGAAGTTCAGGAAATCCTTGCAGAAGAATTCCTCCACCGTGAACCCTTCCGGAATCTGACAGGAAATTCCGGGGGAGCTGTCGTTTCTGAAAACGCTGACTTTGACCATGCTGTTCACTCCTTGATTGTTTGATCGGGTTCGATCAGGGAAATATTGGGACACCGTTAAGGGTGTTGCCGCCGGAACCCCGATGTCCGTTTCGGGGTTTTTTGTCCCCTTGGGGAAAAGATAATACCCGTTTTCTGTTAGGAAAAGGTTTGCCCCAAAAATTTTTCGGGATGGTTTCCAGGGGGCTCTTCCCTGGTTCAGGCGGGAAGCCGAAATCCGGTCATGTGCGATGGGACGGCCGCTGGCCGAAAGGGGATTTTCTCAATCCATTTGATCCCATGGTACACCTGGAGAGCTCCGGAGCGCAAGGGGCGCCCCGAAATCCGAAAATGCCGCCGGGAAGATCGAAAGGATAGGGTAAGGCCCGTACTTATCGTGAAAAACCGTTGTCCAGCAATTCTATCTTCCCTCCCTTTCCCGCGCCTCCATCAGCTCGTTCCACCAGGATCTCATCAGAAAGGCGTCGTCGGGGAAATCGACCATGCGCTCGAAGCGGGCCGGGGTCACGGTCAGGCAGAGGATGTCACGGGGGATGTAGCGCCGCATGGCGATGTCGGTGCAGCCGATGACGGCCCGGTCCTTTTCATGATGTTGGAAGGCTTCCCACAGCAGCCCGCATCCCGAGGAGAAGGGGGCCTGGATCTGCTCCGGATCGGCGGACCAGAACGCCGCCAGGGTCAGCAGGGCGCTGAAGCGGTCCGGATCGGC
>JAFGOW010000229.1 GCA_016926265.1 Deltaproteobacteria bacterium
CGGCATGCGGATCACCTGCCCCCGTTGCGGCCATTCCCGTGAAATCGATGAACAGCGGGTCCCCGCGGGGGAAAACCGGGTCACCTGCCCGCTCTGCCGGCAGCAGTTTTTCATCCACCGCCCAGGGGACAACAGCTCTCCGGGGGAAAACCAGGGATCCACGCCGCGGCAGCCTGAGGCCGAAACACCGCCGCCTTCCCCGGCAATGCCCGAGCCCCTTTTCCAGAGGACGCCCAGAACGGAAAAGGAACCGGAGCCGGCCGGCTTCTGGATCCGAGTGACGGCCTCCGTGTTCGACTCGGTGGCGGCCGGAATGCTGCAGGTAGGGCTGTTTCTCCTTTTTCCCCTGGTCGTCGGGCATCTGGACGCCGTCATCGGAGCGGAGATCGGGGACGACGCTTTGAGGGGGCTCAATCTCTGGCTGGCCTGCACCGTCGGAATCGCCTACCCGGTCTTTTTTATCGGCTACTGCGGCCAGACGCCGGGGAAGATGGCACTCCGCGTCAAGGTGGTCCGCAACGACGGGGAAGAACTCGGCTTTGTCCGGGCGCTGCTGCGGGAGACGCTGGGAAAGTTTCTGTCGGCTTCACTGCTGGGCGCCGGCTTTCTGATGGTCGGCTTCTCGCGGCGCAAAAGGGGGCTCCACGACCTGGTGGCCGGCAGCCGGGTCATCAAGCTCAGCTGATCTGGCCCCGGCCCGCTTCGCGGCTTGAAAGGACAAAAAACCCCAAGACCTTTTCTCACGCGAAGACGCGACGACGCGAAGAAAGCAAGGACCAACACCTTTTACCGCAGAGGTCGCAAAGGACGCAAAGGACGCAAAGGACGCAAAGAAGGCTCGAATCATAAGGTTTTGAAAATACCCTTACCCTTTTCGGTTTTCTTTGCGATCTTGGCGTCTTGAGCGAGTGCAGCGAGCGGGCGGTGAAATAAGGTTTTGCCTCATGTAAAAGCGCGAAAAAACCATTGAAAAATTAAGATGCTGTATCTTTGAATCCACGAGGAGAAAAAATCATGGCAGACAAAAAACCGGTCAGGAAAGTGGTTCTCGCCTATTCGGGCGGTCTCGACACCTCCAT
This sequence comes from Deltaproteobacteria bacterium, assembly GCA_016926265.1. Lineage (GTDB taxonomy): Bacteria > Desulfobacterota > Desulfuromonadia > Desulfuromonadales > JAAYDE01 > JAAYDE01. The sequence goes on from JAFGOW010000229.1 coordinate 1,080, forward strand.
CATCCTCAAATGGCTCATCGAGGAATACGGCTGCGAGGTGGTCGCCTTTGCCGCCGACCTCGGCCAGGGGGAGGAGCTCGACCACATCCCGGCCAAGGCGAAGAAGACCGGCGCCGTCACATGCTTTGTCGAGGACCTGCGCGAGGAGTTCGTGCGCGACTTCGTGTTCCCCATGTTCCGCGCCAACGCCATCTACGAGGGGCGCTACTTCCTCGGCACCTCCATCGCCCGGCCCCTGATCGCCAAGAAGCAGATGGAGATCGCCGCTTCCGTTGGGGCCGACGCCGTTTCCCACGGCGCCACCGGCAAGGGCAACGACCAGGTCCGCTTCGAGCTCGGCTACTACCATTTCAACCCGGCGATCCGCGTCATCGCCCCGTGGCGGGAGTGGAGCCTGAACAGCCGCGAGGCGCTCATCGCCTACGCCAAGGACCACGGCATCGAGGTGCCGGTCACCAAGAAGCGCCCCTGGAGCAGCGACCGCAACCTGCTCCACATCTCCTTCGAGGGCGGCATCCTGGAGGATCCCTGGGCCGAGCCGCCGGAGGAGATGTACGTCCTCAGCGTCAGCCCGGAACAGGCCCCGGACCAGCCCGAATACGTCGAGATCGACTTCGAACGCGGCGACGCCGTGGCCGTCAACGGGGTGCGTCTCTCCCCGGCGGCGCTGCTGGCCAGGCTCAACGAACTCGGCGGCAGGCACGGCATCGGCCGGGTCGACCTGCTGGAGAACCGCTACGTCGGCATGAAGAGCCGCGGCGTCTACGAAACCCCGGGCGGCACCATCCTCGAAGAGGCGCACCGCGCCGTGGAATCGATCACCCTCGACCGCGAGGTCATGCACCTGCGCGACTCGCTGGTCCCCCGCTACGCCGAGATGGTCTACAACGGCTACTGGTTCGCGCCCGAGCGGCACATGCTGCAGGCCCTCTTCGACGACCCCCAGCGGCGGGTCAACGGCGCGGCCCGGATCAAGCTCTACAAGGGATCGGCCAAGGTGGTCGGCCGCAAGTCCGAGAGCGACTCCCTCTACGCCGCCGATTTCGCCACCTTCGAGGCCGACAGCGTCTACAACCAGGCCGACGCCGAGGGGTTCATCAAGATCAACGCGCTGCGGCTGCGGATCCAGAGCATGCTGGCCCAAAAACGCTGAGGCGAACTACAATTCGAATTTACAGGGATAACGGGGATGGGGGGGATGAGGAGCAACTCTGTGAGGCCTCCTCTCCATGGAAATCAGGCAGATCACCGGGGCCAGGCTTATAGAGGTTAGAAACCAACCTTCTTTATGGTTTTTCTCTGCGTCCTCTGTGCGCTCCGCGGTTATTGCTCTGGAATATTTTTTTATCCCCTTCATCCCTGTTGCAATGGGTTTTTCTTTTAACGGAAAGAGCTATCAATGACCGAGAAACCGTGGCAGGGGCGCTTCAGCCAGCCGACCGACGCCTTCGTGGAGGAGTTCACCGCCTCCATCGGCTTTGACCAGCGCCTCTACCGCTACGACATCGAGGGTTCCATCGTCCATGCCCGGATGCTGGCCCGCCAGGGGATCATCGAAAACGCCGAGATGGAGGCGATCGCCGCCGGCCTGAAGGAGATCCTGGACCAGATCGAGGCCGGGGACTTCGAGTTCTCCGTGGCCCTCGAGGACATCCACATGAACGTCGAGGCACGCCTCACCGAGCGGATCGGTCCGGTCGGCGGCAAGCTCCACACGGCCCGCTCCCGCAACGACCAGGTGGCCCTCGACATCCGGCTCTATCTGCGCGACGAAGTCCGGGAGATCCTCGCCTTTCTCGACCGGCTGCAACGGGCCCTGCTCGACCAGGCGGAGAAACACCTCGGCGTCATCATGCCCGGCTTCACCCATCTCCAGACCGCCCAGCCGATCCTCTTTTCCCACCATCTCATGGCCTATTTCGAGATGCTGCGCCGCGACCGCCAGCGCTTCGCCGAGGGCTTGCGCCGGATCAACGTCCTGCCGCTCGGCTCCGGGGCCCTGGCCGGCACCACCTTCCCCATCGACCGCGAGTTCGTGGCCCGGGAGCTCGGCTTCGACGAGGTCGGACGCAACAGCCTCGACGGCGTCTCGGACCGTGACTTCGCCATCGAATTCGGCGCCGCCGCCGCGCTTTTGATGATGCATCTGTCGCGGTTCTGCGAGGAGCTGATCCTCTGGTCGAGCGCCGAGTTTTCCTTCATCGAGCTCTCCGACGCCTTCTGCACCGGCAGTTCCATCATGCCGCAGAAGAAAAACCCCGACGTCCCGGAGCTGATCCGCGGCAAGACCGGCAGGGTCTACGGCAACCTGGTCGCCCTCCTGACCCTGATGAAATCGCTCCCTTTGGCCTACAACAAGGACATGCAGGAGGACAAGGAGCCGCTCTTCGACACCATCGACACGGTCAAGGGGAGCCTCAAGGTCTTCGCCGCCATGGTCCCGGCCATCGGGGTCCGGGCCGACCGGATGCGGAGCGCCGCGGCAGCGGGCTTTTCCACCGCCACTGACGTCGCCGACTACCTGGTTCGCAAGGGGCTGCCGTTCCGCGAGGCCCACGAGGCGGTGGGAAAGACGGTGCGCTACTGCATCGAGCAGGGCAAGGAACTGCCGGCCCTGACCCTGGAGGAGTTCCGGAGCTTCTCCCCCAAGATTGAGGCCGACATCTACGGCCACGTCACCCTGGAGGCCTCGGTCAACGCCCGCGCCGCCACCGGCGGCACCGCCCTGGCCGCGGTGCAAAGCGCGATCGAAAGGGCACGGCGGGAACTGGACGGCACGTCATGAAACGACTCTGCAACGGCATCGGAACGCTGGCGGCAGGCCTCCTGCTGGCCCTCGCCCTGGGCGGTTGCGGCGTCAAGGGGCCGGTCCTGCCCCCCTTGAGCCGCCTGCCGGC
>JAFGOW010000230.1 GCA_016926265.1 Deltaproteobacteria bacterium
AAACAGGGCCAGAAACAGAAGGCTAATTACATAGTGCATGAAGTGCATGGTTTACCTTGTTGCCCCAAAACGGTTTTTTCGGGGGACCGATAAGGGCTATTTTATCGAAGCGTTTGAAGGCTGCCCCCGGCGGCAGAAAGTCGATTCCAGGCCCAGGCGTCGGCAGATTTCTTTTTGCCAGTCGGAAGTGCCGTATGGGGCTTAGCGATCCCGGCATTGTCGGAGCCGCTCCTGTACCATCTCCGTAAAAGGTGGCTCCACGAAACTTCCCCAATTTTCAGGATGCTCACAGGGCAGCGGCAAGGTTATAGTCCTGGCTGTCTTGCCACTGTTCTCACAAAACGAGGTAAGTTTTTAATTCGTAATGCTTATTCTCTCTGCGTCACTGGGCGCCATTGGACTTTTGCTTTTGAGGTCTTCTTTTCTCTTGGTTCGCAAAAGACTAGATTAAAATGCTATTACCGAATGAACATTGACGAATACCACCAGTTCACTGGTGGTATTCGTTGTTTCTTGACCGTTTTTTGCGGGATGTTACGGTTAGGCCGATCAAACCTGCACCCATGAGCAGCATCGTGGCGGGCTCAGGGACAGGAACGGCGGCATTGAACGCGTCATTGAACTCGAAGTTATCAATGGCATAGCCATCGCCCCAATATCCTGCAATATCATTGAACTCCACATAGGCAATTCCAGCCATGGCCAGGGAAAGTACCGCGTCACCCGGTGCTTAAGTAACCGTTTCCAACAGTGAGCCATCCGAAGCGAATGCGGACATTGTAATCACATCGATTTCCGTACCGACACCGTGAAGTATATTATCAATGGAAACGAAGTCGGTTACCGAATCGAAAACAGCCCGGATGATATGGACATCATAATACGCCGTTGAAAGAACCTGAGTCCCATTAAGGGAACGAACCTCAAGAAAACCGAGAAAGGAAGAAAAACAATCATTGCTATCCTCTGCCCCAAAAAAAGTCACACCATCATAGTCCAGCATCGGGATGTAACCAGACGCTTCATTTTCAAAATCGATGGTGGCAGCCAAGGCAGCGGGAGCCGAGAAAAGACAAAGGACACAAATCGCTAAAATTATTTTCCTCAACATGCTCACCTCCAGATTAGAACAAAAGCAAAAACAAAATTTCCGCGTACGGTCTGAAGCAAGGACGCTGTTTCTCTATTTCGCAGGCCTCTGGAGGAGCAGGACTTGTCTTTTGATTCCGAGAGTAAAAAGACAAGAGATTGGGAACAGTTTTTCCTCAATTCCACCCGTATGCCTTTTTGGGTCGAACCCAATCCAACCTCATTCCAGCCCCTTGCACCCGGACAATGGTTTTTTTCAACCCTGCATTTTTAAGTGGACGTATGCCCGCCTGGTACCCCTCCGGATGAAGTCGAGTTAAAATTCTCCTTTATTTAATAAATGTCAATGATTTTTTGCGACTTATTAACTCATTGATATTTCAACATGAAAAAAATAGTTTATATATTTTCAACAGGTTAAACACCCGTTGCGTGGCCAAATGCCGTCAATTTTTTTGGTCAAAGGCAAAAAAAAGCGACCCTTCCAGATCGCCTTTTCCGCTGTTTTATAAAAACCTTCCCTCCCGCTGCCAAGGTCTGAGGTGGGAAAAACTCCTCATTGCCGCAAGTGAGGGGAAAAAACCTGGCTCACGCGAAGACGCGAGGAAAGTCCAAGGCAAGGCAAAGAAGTGTTTCACGCGGAGGCGCAAAGAACGCAGAGAAAAACAAAAACCAATAGAGAAGGGTGGCTTCCTTTGCGCCCTTGGCGTCTTGAGCGAGTGAAAGGAGCGACCGTTAAAACCTGGTCTTGCCTCACGCAAGGACGCAAAGAGGGGAGAAAAAGAGAAGGGTTTCCTTTGCGCTCTTGGCGTTCTTGAGCGAGTGAAACGAGCGGGCGGTAAAACCGGGTCTTGCCTCACGCAAAGCCGCGAAGACGCAAAGAAAAACGAAAAGCGAATAGGGATGAAGGGGATGGAAATGGATGGTCCACAGTCCCTTGTCAATCGTCATTGGTTGAGATCCTTATTTTCTTTTCGTGTCTTTTCGTGGAAAAAACAATGTGTTAGCCACGGAAAAACACGAAAAAAAATCCTAATACCTGGCTCACGCGAAGCCGCGACGGCGCGAGTTGCGAAAAGATGTTTGGTTTCTCATGCGCTCCAGGGTTATACTCTCTTTATTCCAAAAGAGAGTATAACGGAGAAGGCCATGTCTGAAATCCCCCTGGTTACCCAAACTCTGTATGCCGAACTGGTTGATCAGCTGGTCCTGTGGGAGACACAGCGCTCTATTGGCTCTTTGTCGGGCGGGTTTGTTTCCAAGGAGGTTAAGGGAAAGAAATATTATTATTTTCAGCATTTCTTGCCCGGCGGAGAGCGCACCCAGACCTATGTCGGCCAGGCCGGCCCGGAAATGGATTCCCTTGTTGAAAAATACAAAAAGGAACGACCTGATTTCATTGCCGATCAGGAAAATATCCAACAGTTGTGCGCCCAACTCCGGGCCGGCGGGGCTATAACTGCGAGTCATGCCCATGTCAGGGTCTTGCAGGCCTTGGCGGATGCCGGTGTTTTCCGTATCGGCGGGGTGTTGGTCGGAACCCAGGCCTTTGCCGCCATGGGCAATATTCTTGGCGAACGTTGGGAATCGCGGGGCATCGAGACCCAGGATGTTGATATCGCATGGGAACTGGGCCTGGCCTTGGCCGTTCCCGAACTGCCGGAGGCCGATGTTCCAAAGACCCTCGAACAATTGAAAATGGGTTTTTTCCCTGTCCCCCCCTTAGACCCCAGAAATCCGTCCACTTCCTTCAAGGTGCGCAAGAGCGCCCTGCGGGTGGATATTCTGACCCCAATGGGCAAAATCCAAAGTGACCGGCCGATCTATCTGCCGCGATTGCGAACCGCCGGCCAAGCCCTGAAGTACCTGGACTATCTGATTGAAACCCCTTCCCAGGCGGCACTGATCAACTCAACGGGGGTTCTGGTGAACATCCCTGATCCTGCCCGTTTTGCCTTTCACAAACTGGTGGTTTCTCAAGAGCGCCCTGTTGTGGAACAGGTCAAAAAGCACAAGGATTTAAAACAGGCAGCCCTTTTGTTTGCGGTTCTCCTGGAAAAAAGGCCAGGGGATATTCACGCCGCATGGGATGCCTTGACGGGGCGTGGAAGCTCTTGGATAAAAAAAGCCAGGCAAGGGTTCAACGATATGAAAAAGCAGTATCCGGGCACTCCGGATATTTCCAAGTTTTCCGAGGAAAGTTTTGACCCGAGTCAGTAATGAGCATCCAGGGGTACAGGCCACCTTACCGCAGCCGCACTTGGCGGGCCAAAGCCCCAGGCCCAGGCGGCAGGCGGGCAACGGCGGAGAATTTGATTCCAGCCGATTCTTCACTAGAATGAAAGATATAGGGAAAAATCGTATCCACTCAAAGAATCAGGGGAGGTGGATCATGACTCAAGCCCGCTTCACTCCGGAAGAAAAAGAGATCATGGCGGAGGTTTTGGCAGGGGCGATCTCCGATCTGAGTTCGGAGATCAGCCACACCGATCTGCTGGAGTTCAGGGAGGGCCTGAAGGAGAGGAAGCAGCGGCTCCTGGCCTGCCTGGAAAAACTGAAGCACTGATCCCACGCAAAAAAAATACCGGCGCCTGGTTGTCCAGACGCCGGCGCCTTCAGAAAAATCTTGAAACAGGGTCAGCGGCCCAGCGAGATTCCCAACTCCTCGGCGGCTTCGATCAGATCGCCGTGGGGATCCACCAGGTTGAGGGATTCGACCGCCTCGTCGATATCGACCGCAATCACGGACCGGCCCCCCAAGGCCACCATCTTCCCGAATTCCCCCTTTTCGATCAGCTTGACCGCATGGACTCCAAACCGGGAACTTAAAATCCGGTCGAAGGGGCAAGGGGTGCCGCCGCGCTGGACATGCCCCAGCACCACGACCCGGCTTTCGGTGTGGAGCGCCTCGGCCAATTGCCGCGAGACCACCTCGCCGATCCCGCCCAGCCTGGCAATCCCGTAGTTTTGTTCGGCGGTAGCCCGCACCACGACCTCCCCTTCCACGGCATGAGCGCCCTCGGACACCACCACCAGGGAAAACTTCCGGCCGATGCGGCGCCGCAGCCGCAGGCTCTGGCAGACCTTGTCGATCTGGTACGGGATCTCCGGGATCAGGATGACGTCGGCGCCGCCGGCAATTCCCGACTCCAGGGCGATCCAGCCGGCATTGCGGCCCATGACCTCGACCACGAGCACCCGGTGGTGGCTTTCCGCGGTGGTCAGCAGCCGGTCGAGGGCCTCGGTGACGATCTCCACGGCGGTGCTGTAGCCGAAGGTGACGTCGGTGCCCCGCAGGTCGTTGTCGATGGTCTTGGGCACCCCGATCACCGGCACCCCCAGTTCGCAGAGGCGCTTGCCGATCTTGAGGGTGCCGTCCCCGCCCACGGCGATGAGGGCCTCAATCCCGAGCCGCCGGCAGTTTTCCACCACCTGGCCGGAGACATCGACCATCTCCACGCCATCCCCCTTTTTGACCGGAAAGGAAAAGGGGTTGCCGCGATTGCTGGTGCCGAGGATGGTCCCCCCGCGGGAGAGAATCCCCTTCACATTGGCCACTTCCAGCTTCAGGGTGCGCGGCTCCCCGACCAGGCCGTCGAATCCGTCGCGGATCCCCAAAACCTCCCATCCCCTTTGAACCACCGCCGCAATGACGACGCCGCGGATGACGGCATTGAGACCGGGACAGTCGCCGCCGCCGGTCAGGATCGCTATTCTCTTCGCCATTTCCATCCTCCCCGCAAAAAGCCGAACTTAGGTGGAATTGTCCTCAAAACCGCCATCCCCGGCCAACAGATCGTCATGGGCCAGCAGCGCCGCGCCCAGAATCCCCGCCTCCTCACCCAGTTCCCCTCGCACAATCTTCATGCGCCGGAAAGGAATGTCGAAGGCGCGGCTTTTCATCTCTTTTTCCAGCCAGGGCCGGATCAGATCGAGGCTTTCCGCCGGCCCGCCGGTGATGACGACCCCGTCCAGGTTGAGCAGATTGGCGACGCTGGCCAGCACCTGCCCCAACCGCTCACCGGCCTCGCGGAAGGCTTTAAGGGCCACCGCGTCGCCGCCGCGGGCCGCTTCGGAAACCTGCAGCGAGGTGACTTCTTCCCGCTGCAACGCGGCCAGGACGCTGTTTTCTCCCCGCTCCAGGCAATCGAGAACGGTGCGAACGATGCCGGTGGCCGAGGCGTACTGTTCCAGGCATCCCCGGCTGCCGCACCGGCACTCGCGCCCCTCGGGCTCGACGACGAAATGGCCGATCTCCCCGGCGGAGCCGTCGGAGCCCTTCCAGAGCCGCTTTTCCAGAATCAGCCCGCCCCCGACCCCGGTTCCCAGGGTAATGGTCAGAAAAGAGGAAAATAAACGTCCGGCTCCGAACCGGGCTTCCCCCCAGGCAATGGCGTTGGCATCGTTGGCGATCAGGGTCGGCAGGGAAAACTGTTTGCGGATGGCTGCCGCCAGGGGAAAACCGTTGAGGGGGGCAAGGTTGGGGGAGACGGTGACGATCCCGGAGGAACTGATGACGCCGGCCGCGCCCATCCCCAGGGCGGTCACGGTGAGATTTTCCTTGGCGGCGTAGGTGATCAGATCGTCGCAGAGCCGGAACAGGCGCCCCAGAAAAAAGTCGCGCCCCTCGTACATTTTGGTCGGCACCTTGTTCAGCAGCAGGATCTCCCCGGCCAGGGAGACCAGGGCCGCCCGGCAGTTGGTGCCGCCGAGATCGATGCCGATAAGGACTTCTCCGCTCATGGCTTCGGTTCCCGCTCCCATTCGGTGCCGATGGCCAGCTTGCCGAACCCCGCTTCCCTGGCCAGATCCATCAGTTCCACCACCCGACCATGGCGGGCATCGCGGTCAGCCAGTAGCAGAAAGGTCATTTTTTCGGCCTCGCCACGGTAATATTTGAGCAACGTGGCCACTTCCGTGAGGGTAACGGGATTGGGCTGGCCCCGGTCGTGATGAAAGATCGCGCCTTCCGCCGAAACCGAAAAACGGATTTCCTTCGCTTCCCTGGGAATTGCCTGGGCGGAGGAGCGCGGGAGTTTGATGGAGATGCCCGGCGTTTCGACGAAGGTGGTGGAGATCATGAAAAAGATCAGCAGCAGGAAGACCACATCCACCATCGGGGTCAGGTCGATCTTGGGTTCTTCCGATTTCTGGCGCAGAAAACCCATCGGAGCCTACCTCGACAGCAGATTGACAAGATGCATGGAATGTTCTTCCATCTCCAGGGTGATCAGGGCCGCGCGGCTGGAGAGGTAACGGTGAAGCAGGATGACGGGGATGGCGACCGAAAGCCCCGCCGCGGTGGTCAGCAGCGCTTGCGAGATGCCCCCTCCCAAGGTGGCCGGGGTGCCGACCCCCTGGACGGCGATCACGTTGAAGGCCTGGATCATCCCCAGCACCGTCCCCAACAGGCCGAGCAGCGGAGAAAGGGTGGCGATGGTGCTCAGCAGGCCCAGATAGCGGTTGACGAAAACCGCCTCCCGGGAACCGACCTCCTCCACCTCCTGCTTGAGTTGATCCCGGGATTTCCCGAAGGATTTCAACGCCGCCAGATAAATCCGGGCGAGCGGGTTTTGGGAACCGAGGCAAAGCGTTTCGGCTTCGCTGCGTTCACCTTTCGAGACCAGGTTGTCGATCCGGCCCGCCAGCAGCTGGTACTCCCGGCGCACCCTTGAAAAAACCCAGAGCCGCTCCAAAAAGATCCCCACCGCCAGCACCGAGCAGAAGGCGATCACATACAGGAGCGGACCCCCTTTGTCGAAAATCTCCATCATCTGACGTTTACCCTTTCAACGCCCGCCGGGACAGCCGCCCATCGGACCCAAACCCGCCGCAGGGCGGATCATATCCCTTTTTTGAAAACCGCCCGGAGCATCTCGAAGGTGGCCTGAAGATGTTCCGGAATGACCCGCACGTCGGCGAAAACCGGCATGAAATTGGTGTCCCCCAGCCACCGAGGGACAATGTGGATATGGACATGCTCCGTCACCCCGGCTCCCCCCACCTTGCCCAGGTTGATGCCGATGTTGAACCCCTGGGGATGAAGCATATCCTGCAAGACTGACTGGGCGCGGACCAGCAGCTCGAACAGCTCCAGCCGCTCCGGGGCGGAAAGCTCTTCCAGCGAGGAGGTATGGCGGAAGGGGACGATCAACAGGTGGCCGTTGGAGTAGGGGTATTTGTTCATCACCACGAAACAGTGGTCGCCGCGGTGCAAAACCAGCCGCTCAAGATCCTGTTCCCCCTTGTCCCTGAGGCAGAAGACGCATTCCTCGTCAACGACGTCGCCTCCGACATAGGCCATCCGCCAGGGGGCCCACAGTTGTTTCATGAAATTCCTCCTTGAAATACGCCGCCCCGGCGCAATAAATGGGGCGGATCCAGGACATCTCGAGTCATTTTCGCCGGAGAGGAAGAGCCGGGCGGACCAGGTTCTCCATCCCCCCTCCTATTGCGAAAATGATAGGTTAAAACCGCCCTGCTGTCCAAGCCCTTTTTCCCGATAGCGGCACCGCCCGGCCTTTGCAATGAAATTGTGCCTTCCCCTGGGAATCATTTCTCGCGCTTCCCCTTCCCAGAAGCCGCCGATCTTGTTATGATGACGCGGCGTCCACCCAGCCCCTTTCCAGGAGCCTTTTTCCATGCGCTACATCAGTACCCGCGGCGGCGTTCGCCCCCTTTCGTTCGAGGATGCCGTCATGATGGGGCTGGCCGATGACGGCGGCCTGCTGCTGCCCGAATCGATTCCCACCCTGTCCCCGGAAGAGATCGGCGACCTGACTTCCCTCCCCTACCCCGAACTCGCCTTCCGCATCATCTCTCTTTTTGCCACCGACATCCCGCCCGACATTCTCAAGGAGCTCATCGACCGTTCCTACGGGACCTTCAACCATCCGGAAATCACCCCCACGGTCAAAAAAAGCACGTTCTACATCCTGGAACTGTTCCACGGCCCGACCCTGGCCTTCAAAGACCTGGCCCTGCAGTTCCTGGGCAATCTGTTCGAATACCTGGTGGAAAAACGCCGGAGCCGGATGAACATCCTCGGCGCCACCTCGGGAGACACCGGCAGCGCAGCCATTTATGGCCTGCGCGGAAAACGAAACATCAACATCTTCATCCTGCACCCCCAGGGGAAGGTTTCCCCGATCCAAAAACTGCAGATGACCACCGTCACCGACCCCAACGTCTTCAACCTGGCCGTCCGCGGCACCTTCGACGACGGACAGCGGATCGTCAAGGAGATCTTCGGGGATCTCGATTTCAAATCGCGCCACGCCCTGGCCTCCATCAACTCCATCAACTGGGCGCGGCTGGTGGCCCAGATCGTCTACTATTTCTATGCCTGGGGCAAGGTCTGCCGGGATACCTCGGCGCCAGAGGTCACCTTTTCGGTGCCGACCGGCAATTTCGGAGACGTCTTTGCCGGCTGGCTGGCCAAACGGATGGGGCTTCCCATCGCCAAGCTGGTTATCGCCACCAACGAAAACAACATCCTGGCCCGGTTCGTCCGCAACGGTGATTATTCCCTGGGGAAAGTCGTTGAAACCCTCTCCCCATCCATGGATATCCAGGTGGCCAGCAACTTCGAACGCTACCTCTTTTACATCTACGACCGCGATCCGGGCCGGGTCTGCAAGGCCCTGGAGACCTTCCGGAATACCGGCGCCATCTCATTTTCGGAGCCAGAGTTGAAAACCATTTCCGAGGATTTCGTCTCGGATTCCGTTACCGGAGACGAGACCATCGCCACCATCCGTGATTTTTACCGTCAGACCGGCTACCTCCTCGACCCGCACACGGCGGTCGGGGTCCGCGCCGGCCTCCGGAACACGGGTCCGGAACAACCCCTGGTCTGCCTGGCTACCGCCCATCCGGCCAAATTCAGCGCCGCCGTCCGCCTGGCCGTCGGCTTCGATCCGCGCCGGCCCCCCTCCCTCCAGGGAATCGAGAAGCGGGAGGAGAGATGCCACATCATCGAAGCCGATCCGGAAACCGTCAAAGAGTTCTTGGCCCGGCACGCGCTTTAGGCGCTTCCTGTTCCCGACAAAAAAAGCCCCCGAATACCGGGGGCTTTTTTTGTCGGTGTGGGGATCGTTCAGCAGTCGAAATAGAGCTCGAACTCCATCGGGGTGGGGCGCATCCGGACCTTGTCGACCTCGGCGCTGCGCTTGTAGTCGATCCACATGTCGATGACATCCTTGGTGAAGACATCCCCTTTGAGCAAAAATTCATGATCCTCTTCAAGGAAGTCCAGAGCTTCTTCCAGGGAACCGGCCACCTTGGGAACATTGCGCAGTTCCTCGGGGGAAAGCCCGTAGATATCCTTGTCCAGCGGTTCGCCCGGATCGATCTTGTTCTCGATGCCGTCCAGACCCGCCATCACCATGGCCGCGAAAGCCAGATAACCGTTGCAGGCCGGGTCCGGGGTACGGAATTCGACCCGCTTGGCCTTGGGGTTGCTGGTGACGGGAATCCGCAACGAAGCGGAGCGGTTGCGGCCTGAATAGGCCAGGTTGACCGGCGCCTCGTAGCCCGGCACCAGCCGTTTATAGGAGTTGGTGCTCGGATTGGTGATGGCGCAGAGCGCCTTGGCGTGTTTCATGATGCCGCCGATATAGTAGAGCGCCATCTTTGAGAGGCCGCCGTAGCCGTCACCCGCGAACAGATTCTTCCCGTCCTTCCAGAGCGACTGATGGCAATGCATCCCCGAGCCGTTATCCCCGAACAGGGGCTTGGGCATGAAGGTCACGGTGCGGCCGTTGCGATGGGCGACATTCTTGATGATGTACTTGAACCATTGGAGGTTGTCCCCCATCGTCAAAAGGCTGTCGAACCGCATGTCGATTTCGCACTGGCCGCCGGTCGCCACCTCATGGTGCATGCACTCGATATGCAATCCGACCTTCTGCAGCTCTTCCACCATTTCGTTGCGGAGATCCACCAGCGAGTCGGTAGGGGCGCAGGGGAAATACCCTTCCTTGTGACGGGGCTTGTAGCCGAGGTTAGGGAACTCCTCCCGACCCGAGTTCCAGATCCCTTCCACGGAATCGAGCATGTGGAAAGACTGGTTGACGCCGGAAGAATAGCGCACGTCGTCGAAGATGAAGAATTCGGGTTCCGGTCCGAAATAGGCGACATCGGCGATACCGCTCGATTTCAGATAGGCCTCGGCCTTCTGGGCGATAAAGCGGGGATCGCGAGTGTAGCCTTCGCGGGTGATGGGATCGACGATGTTGCAGATCAGACTCAGACAGGGAGAAGCCACAAAGGGGTCAATCTTGGCGGTGCCGGCATCGGGGACGATCAACATGTCGCTGTTGTGGATCGGCTGCCAGCCCCGGATCGAAGAACCGTCAAAGCCGATTCCTTCCTCAAAGGTCTCCTCGCTCAGTTCCTGAATAGGAGCCGAAAAATGCTGCCAGATGCCGACGAAATCGAGAAACTTGAAATCGACGACCTTCAATTCCTTTTCCTTGACGAATTGCATGACTTCTTTGGGTGTCATCTTTTTTTCCTCTCCTTGAATTGAAAATCCCGTGACGAAACGGCCGTACCGCCGTCAAACCGCGTCCTCTCCACGCTCTCCGGTGCGGATCCGGATCACCTCGTCCACCGGCAGGACGAAAATCTTGCCATCCCCGATCCTGCCGGTGCGGGCCGTCTCGGAAATGGTTTCCACCACCTTGGCGACCAGATCGTCGGCCACCACGATTTCCATCTTGATCTTGGGAATAAAATCGACCACATATTCGGCGCCGCGGTAGAGTTCGGTATGCCCTTTCTGGCGTCCGAAGCCCTTGACCTCGCTGACGGTGATCCCTTTGATGCCGATCTCGCTCAGGGCTTCCTTCACTTCGTCCAGCTTGAAAGGCTTGACAATGCATTCAATTTTTTTCATGACCTGATCCCTCTCCACAAAAATGATGGTTGCATGACCCTAAAAGCAAAACCTCTGCCGAAGCCTCAACACCCCCGGATAAATATTTAAACCTTTGTTTAGACATCGTTTTTAATGACGAATTGAACTTTTTCCGGAATCGGGGAAAAAATCGGCGGAGTTTTTTGATTATTTTTTAGGCACCGCGCCCTGTCGGCTGATGGTTTTCCAGGCACTTGGGCACCCTGGATCAAAACCCTTTTCCCCTCCAAAAAAACCGGGGTAGGGAGTCCTCTCAGATCGGGGGATGCCCCTGCCCAGAAGCGGCCCTTCCCTGCCGCCAACGGAGATAGCTCCGCCATTCCTCCTCGAAGTGGGAGGTAAAAACCCCACTTCCCAACGCGATGGCGATTTCCGTCGCGGTCCAGAATCGAACCGTCTCGATCTCCCGGGTGTCAAAAGCAAACGGCCCCTCAGCCACCGCCATGAAGGTCGCCACATTTTCCGATTCGATTTCGTTACGAATTCGGGATCCATAAAGGTAGGTCAGGGCGAGGTTTTCCAGACCGAGTTCCTCACGGGTTTCCCGGCCGGCGGCGGCCCGATAGTCCTCCCCCAAAGCCAGATGCCCCCCGACACTGGTATCCCAGCGGCCGGGCTGAATATCCTTGTCGGGGGAACGTTTCTGCAGCAGGAGTTCACCCTTTTTATTGAAAACCATCACATGGGCGACCCGGTGAATCAGCGAGGGGTCGCCATGGCATAGGCGCCGCGGGGCGCGACCGATGACTCGATCCTGTTCGTCCAGGATCTCGAAGATCTCTTCGGAACATCCGCTCATGGCATCAGCTTTTCCGGTCGAAAAAGGGGCTTTTCCCCGACACCGAAAGGGGCAGCCCGAAAGCAACCCGCACTTCCGGACCCAGGATGCCCAATTCCACGGCGGCCTTGCCGGCGCTGAAAAGAATGCGGTTGTCGATGCGCAGGTCCGCGGCGCGGCTGACGGCGGAACCGAGGGCAATCCCGAGGTCGCCGCTGTTGAAGGCGCAAATCCCGCCAGCCCGCTGCAACGCCTCGCAATCGGCAAAACCGCAGTAACCGCAGCCGGGAAGGCCGAGGGGCTTTTCCCTGGTTCCGAGCAGGATCAGAACCTGCGCCTGATCGACATTTTCGGCGTCCCGGGCGAAAAACTTGATGCCGTCCCTCAGCGCAATCTGTCGCATCCGGTCGGCGATTCCGGTTTTATCCGCGGCGGTGACGACGGCGCTCCGGAGCAGGTCGATCCCTTTTCCTTTGGGGGCGGTCCGGGCCGCCATGCAGATCAGCGCGGCAGGACCCAGCAGCTCCTCGGTTTCCAGTTCCCGATCGAAAATGATCATTTTCTCCCTCCATTACCCGGTCGATTTGATTTCCAAATGTGAATTCAGCTTGATAGCAAAAGGTCGATGTGCTAATTCAATACCTCAAATACTATACTTTATAAAGATCGGGGAGAAAAAAGGAAATGCCTAAAATCCATCCAACCGCCACCGTCGATCCGAGTGCCCGATTGGCCGCGGGAGTCGAAATCGGCCCCCATGCCTTCGTTGACGCCGATGTCACCATTGGCGAGGGAACCGTCGTCATGCACGGCGCCCATGTCGCCCAGGGCACCACCCTGGGGCGGGGCAACCGGATCTTCCCTTGCGCCGTGATCGGCCAGGCCCCTCAGGATATCGGCTACCGTGGGGAACGCGCCTTTACCGTGATCGGAGACAACAACGTGATGCGGGAAGGGTTCACCGTCAACCGGGGCCACCGCCTCGACCACGTGACCCGCATCGGCAACAACAACTATTTCATGGCCAACAGCCACGTCGCCCACGACTGTCAGATCGGCGATTTCAACGTTTTCGCCAACGGTTCCCTGATGGCCGGCCATGTCCAGATCGGGAACCGCGCCATCCTTTCAGGCAACGTCCTGGTCCACCAGTTCGTACGAATCGGTTCTTTCGCCCTGATGCGGGGCGGCTCCCGGATTTCCAAGGACCTTCCCCCCTTCTGCATCTGCGACGGCGGCAACTGGGCGCGGGCCATCAACGTCATCGGCCTGAAACGGAATCAGTTCGACACAGCCCGGATCCGTGCCCTCCGGGAGGCCTTCAAGACCATCTTCCGGTCCGGGATGAAACTGGCCGCGGCGCTGGAACATATCCAGAACCATCTTCAGGTCACGGAAGATGTCCGATATCTGGTGGATTTCATCCGCGACAGTAAAAGAGGAATCGTCAAAGGAAGAGACACCCTGGAGATTGAAAACGATTAACTGCCTGCGGGTCTTGCCATGGAGAAGGTTCCGCCATCCGATCATGCCGTCCGACAGCCGGGAGAGGTTCCCCAGGAAGCCGTTTTCCAGTTTCTCCAGCTGTTGAATGCCCATCGCAAGAAGCTGCTGATCTACCCGGTGGGGCATCCGCTCCTGGATCAATCCCTGAACCTGGTGGTCCAGTACGCCGGCAATCTGTTCCGGGGCAGGGATGCCGTTTCCTTCATTGCCGCTCGGGGAAAGCTCCACATTGCGGATACCCCGCTGGACCCCGGCAACCGGGTTTTTCAGGATTTCGCCCGGGCCTTGACCGACCGGGGAATCCTGCTGCTGATTTTCCGGTGCGGCCTGAACCGCGAAGAACTCCAAAATTTCGCGCTGCTGCTCAATCTCAAGCCGGAAGAGTTCGTCGCCAGGGGCGGCGTGGAACCGATATTCCAGGAGGCAGCCTTCGAACATCTGGAGGCCCGGGGGATGGACTACAGCGTCCTTCAGGTGGAAGAGGTCGGCGCCGAGCCCAGCGACCTGCCGCTGTTCTCCTCTCTGGACAGCGAATTTTCCCCCGAGGCGGTGTGGGGGAAATTCGTCGCGGCGCTTCTCGAAGATCCCTTTTTTGGGGGCGCCGCTTCCGATGCCCTCAGCTCCGAAATCAGCTCCCAGCAGCTGGCCGATCTCCTCAACCGTCTCTTTCCACCGCCCAACAACCACCTTCCGGAAACCGGGCTCCAAAAAAGCATGGCCTGTTTTCTCGGCGATATCTCGGGACCGGAAACGGACGGATACCAGCCCTTGCTCATGGTGCTCGAAAAATTCGAACAGTTCCTCCAGAACCTCCATCCCCACCTCCGCAGCCAGTTTCAGCAACACCTTTTCCATTCCGACCTGAAAAACCTGAAGGCCGTGGAAAGGATCCTGCGGAGTTTTTCAGGGCAAACGCTGTGGGAAATCCTCGACGACATCAACCGCAACAACCTCACCGTTTCCGAAAACGTGCTGGCGCTGATGGAACAGCTTTCGCACAGCCGCCGACACGAAAAGCAAAAGAAATTTCAAATGCTTCCCGACCCCTTGCTGAGGGAAAAACTCCAGACGCTGTTCCATGAGGATGTCGGGGAGCATTTCGGTTCGGAAGACTACCGCCGCACCCTTCACGCCCTCATCAAAAAAGCCTTTCCCCAAAACGAGCTGGAAGACGATATCAAAAGGCTCCGCAGGACCCTGACCCCCCAGCAGGTCGAGCTGCAACAGAGTCGGGTGATCCTGGAACTGTTCAACCTCGATACGGAAACCGGGAGCAAGACCACCCTCGGAAAAAAACTCGCCGATTCCATCGCTTTTTTTCTCCAGACCGGAAATTTCTCCTCGCTGGTGGAACTGCACCGGCGCCTGATGCTGGCGAGGGAAAAAGCGGGGGAGGAAAACTCCCTCCACTACCAGCAGCTGCTGGCTCTTTTCTTCAGCCCCGATTTCATGCGGGAAGTCCTGGAAACCCTGGCAACCTGGGGAAAGGAGAACCTGGACGACATCCGTTACCTGATCCGGGCCAACGGCCGTTTCTTCATCTCCCCCTTGCTGGAACAGCTGGCCGAAGAGGGCAACCGGTTTTTGAGGCGTTTCATCATCGACGAACTGATCGAAATCGGACGCGACGGGAACCCGGAGCCGTTTCTGGCCAAACTGGGGGACAAGCGCTGGTATTTCGTCCGCAACCTGGTCACCATCCTGAGGGCCTTCGAGGATCCCACGATCAGCAGGGAACTGCGGCGGATCGCCAACCACCCCCATGTCAAGGTCCGGAAGGAAATCATTCAGACCCTCTATCATTTCCGGGATCCTTTGGCCGACACGCTGGTTTCCCAGGACCTCAGGAGCCATGACGAGGAACGCAGGCTGAACGCCCTGATCGCGGCGGAATCGTCCTCCGCTCCGGAGATTCTGGAAAAACTGCTCAACGTGATTCGGGAAAAAGGGCTGACGGACCCGGAACTGGAGATTAAAAAACAGGCGGTGAGAAGCCTTGCCGGGATCGGAAACCCTCAGGCGCTGGCGCTCTTTTCCACAACCCTCAACAGCATTTCGCTATTCAATGCCAAGCGCCTGACCGCCCTCAAACAGGAGATTCTGCAGAATCTGCCCCGCTTTTCATCTCCGGAAGCGGCCGCCATCCTGAAGGAGTACTCCGGCTCCAGGAACAAAGAACTGGCCACCGCCGCCCAGGAAGCGCTCAAAAAATTGAGGTGACCCCGCCGATGACGGAAAATAAACTTTTTCACTGCCGGGAGTTCGCGCGCTTTTTTGCCATGGCGCTCGCCAACGCCACCCTCTACTCCCCCCACCACCCGCAGGTGATCCGGCTTGCAGCCAAGGCTTACCAGTCCTTGATGGCGGCCATGGGCGGAGAGGAACAGCTCGCGTTTCTGCTCATTGACGATCAGATGGTCGCCGACCACCAACCTCTTGAAAAGGGGGTCTATACCGCCCGTGTGCGCCAGGCTTTTCATGAAAAGCGGATCGAGCATGTGGAATTCAGCGCCAAAACAACCGAGGAAGACCTGCTGCTCCTGATCCGCAACCTCCTCAACCCCAGCCTCGGCTATGCCGATATGGCGCCCAACGATCACATCCGTTTTGGCAAAATCGCCCTGGAACCATCGGAGGATCTGGAGCCCGGCCTCTCAGATGGAGCCGAAACCCCGTTTCTGCCCAAAGAAGAGCTTCCGGGGAGCGAATCCCGGATCCTCGCGGAGATCTATGAGCAGGCCAAAAAGAAACGGCACTTTTCCCTCAGCGGAGTGGCGAAGATGGTCTCCGGGCTGGTCAAATTCCTGCGGGAGGATCTTCCTTCGTTTCTGGCCCTGGCCGCCATCCAGGACAAGGACGGTTACACCTTCACCCATTCCACCAATGTCAGCATCCTCAACCTGGCGCAGGCCATCTCCCTCGGCATCGAGGATCGCCTTGTCCACGACATCGGCATCGCCGGGATGCTTCATGACGTGGGCAAGCTTTTCATTCCCGAAGAAATCCTCTGCAAACCGGGACGCCTGACCGAGGAGGAACTGGCCGTCATCCGGCAGCACCCCGTCCAGGGAGCCGCCTACCTTTACGACATCCCCCAGATCCCGCCGCTGGCTGTTTCAACCGCCTTCGAACACCATATGAAATTCAACGGCGGAGGATATCCGAAGGTCCCCGCCGGCTGGACCCTGAATCTCTGCTCCCAGATCACCTCCATCTCCGATACCTTCGATGCCATCCGAACTCGAAGGAGTTACCAGGAGCCCGCCAACTTGGAGACCAGCAAGGAGATCCTGCAAAAGATCGCCGGGGCCGAGCTGAATCCGGCCCTGACCCGGAACTTCATCGGCCTGATCGATTCAGCCAGGGTCTGAATTCTGTCCCCTCCTGAGGCCGAAGCCAATGGGAACCGGCCCTCACTCCAACAACCTTGGTGCTGTTGGCAGGTTTCCCCGTTTTGCCCCAAATTAACCCATTCGTTTTTTCAGCGATTGGCCAAAGGGGATCACAAACGGCAGATTTCCCCTGGGGCCTCCGGGCAGGCGTTTGAAATCTTGCAGATCAATACCACTTCATCCTCCCCGGCCACCGCCGCGAAAGCCTCCTCCAGAAGCCGGAAAACGTCTTTTCGATCCCCCCCCAGAATGGTACTCATGGGTCCTTCCGTCACTTGGAGGCCGGGCGTGGCCAAAATTTCACGAAAACGGCGTATGGGCGGCGACAACTCCCTGGTCCTCAGCGGATAAAGACTGATCTCGGCCTGGATTCTCACAATTTAACCTCCTTCGGGCAGGCTAAAAAAAGAAAAGGTGCTCGAAAGCACCTTTTTAATTCAAGCAGATTTCCATGAGATTACAAACGGAGCCAAACTCCGCCGGTTCTCGTGGCCCTGTTATTTTTTGCTGAAATTAAGAACCTTGCCGTTTTTCTGCTTTTCATCCTCCCGTTTTTTTAAAAAGTTTTCCGGATCGTGAAGGACCTCATGAAATTGCTGGAAATGTTCCCAGAAAATCTCCACCATCCGATTCATACGAGCCACCGGGTCCTGGTATTTCATCAGGGAGGCATCGATCTTCATCTGGAGTCCGTTGGCGCGCGCCCGGTACTCCTCGGGAAAATTATCGATGGTCTCCCGGATCAGCCGCCGCCGTTCCTCCTCAAAAGCCCGCGGATCGCGGCTGTGAAGGCCGGTCAGTCGGGAGAAAATGCGGTCCCGGTCTTGATTTCGGTCCGTCATGGGAAAATGACCTCATTGCTGTTTCCGCAAGCAAAAGCATTAAGCACTATTCATACCACACGCCAGAAACAACCAGCCTGGTGTTTTTTACCCCAACTGCCGCCTCAGATCCACCCAGAAAAATGACATTAAAAAAGCCGCCAGCCCCCTCTGTTTTGAAATTCTCCGTTTAAGATTGATGACTTAAATGAAAAAAACAGCCCAAAAATGCCCGCTCCCGAACTTGCCTTCAACAGCGCCCCGATAAGCCAATTCGGTCTGGCGGTTCGAGATCCCTGCCTGGTGGGGACATTATTTGTCAGAACCGACGGACGCCGGTGACCGGAATGGAGCGTCAACAGCGATTTCAGTCACCCCGGCGCCATCTGGAAGCATGGGATGGGCATTGCCACCAGACAAACGGGATCTTTTGGAACAACGGGAACAGGAAGAATAGAAAACGGGTTCGGGGATAGCGGATTACGGCGGGGAAAGGTTTTTCATCGGTTCCTGGTGGTAATCGGAATAATCGGGTTTTTTCGGTTTTTTATTAACGATATACAGGTATTCTCGTCCGTCCCTCTCGATTTTTTGAACCCGGACCAGGATCGAGCTGTCCTCGCCCCGGGGCCGGAATCGCGCCCACCCTTCCGGTCCGGCTTCGGCCCTCGAAGAGCTTCCCCCCTGGGTAGTAATGGAACGCCCCACACCCGTTTCAAGAAAATACAGCGAAAAAACGGCCAAACCGATGATTGCAAGACCGATAAGGAGATGGAGACAAAAGGATACTTTTTGATTTTGAACGGGTTTTTTCCCCCACATCGGCGCCGCTCCGCTTTATTATGAGTAATTTTTCAAGCAGAAATCGTGCCCAAGATGAAAATCCCCTTCAGCGGCCTGTCAGACGGGCAATCCGTTCCTAAAACCTTCGAATGGGTCTTTTTCCCGACAACCCCCAAAAACCGTTCCAGATTCATTTCAGCCCCCGGAACCTGATGGCGGGGACACTCCAAAACCCTGCTGGAGGCCCAGGGCCAGAATCACCAGGTCATTTGTAAAACCCCCGACTAACTGTTTTTCCGGTAAAAATTCAAAATGAACGAAATTTTTTGATGTCCTTTTAGAAAAAGTATGATAAAAAAACAAACAACGTTTTGTTTTTCCAGCGAGGGGGAACGGAAATGAAAAGCAGCGTCAAGACCCAGGACGTCAGCTACCAACTCGGGAGAAGGGTAGCCGCTTTGCGGCAAAGCGCCGGCATGTGTCAGGAAGATCTGGCGGCCATTCTGGGCCTGGGCCAGCCCAGCAGCATCAGCAACCGGGAACAGGGCATCACCGAGTTCACCCCACGGGAGCTGTCGCTGGTAGCCCAACATTTCGGCGTCACCCTCGATTATCTGATCCTGGGAAAAGCCGAATCGGAAGATCTTTCCGAGGCGGCGCGGATTGCCCGCCAGATCTTCAACCTGGCCCACCAATGCACCCTCGACCGGATGACGATGCTGCTCCATCTCGCCCAGACCGCCGCCGAAGCCAGCCGCATGGAATACTCCCGTCCGGCCAAACAGGAACAGAAAACCCCCGAAACAAACTGATCCGCCCCCGCTGAGCAAGCGCCGCCGTTTCGCTACAGAATATAATCCGTGGTCAAAAAGTTGGAGCGCCGCTCCCGAAGGATTCGGTTCAGGAGCCCCCGATTGAGATCGGTATCCTTGGCCGCCACCAGGGTGCGGATGCTGAAAACCCGAAGGGCGTCGGACACCGAAAGGGTTCCCTCGGCGGAATCCTTGCGCCCGGTAAAGGGGAAAGTATCCGGTCCGCGCTGGCACTGGCTGTTGAGGTTGACCCGGCACACCTGATTCACCAGCGGGTCGATCAAATCGGCAATCTGCTGGGGATCGGTCCCGAAAACGCTGACCTGTTGCCCATAAGGGGATTCCATCACGTATCGCATCGGCTCCTCGATGTCATGGAACGGAACCACCGGCACCAGCGGCCCAAACTGTTCCTCCTGGTAGAGCCTCATGGCGGGCGCCACCGGATAGAGGACGGCCGGAACCATAACGGTCCGATTGACGGCGCCGCCATCGGCATTGACGGTTCGCGCCCCCTTCCGGTGGGCATCCGCGATCAAACCACTCAGATAAACGGTTTTGTCCGGTTCCGCCAACGGCGTGATCCGGACCCCCTCCTCCCACGGCATCCCGATTTTCAGCCGGTCGATCCCGGCGCAAAACCGTTCCAGGAAGGGTTCGGCGATCCGGGCGTGGACAAAAACAATCTTCAGTGCGGTGCAGCGCTGCCCGTTGTAGGAAAGGGCGCCGAGCAGGCATTCCCTGACAGCCTCATCGAGATCGGCGTCCGGAAGCAGAATGGCGGGGTTTTTGGCCTCCAGCCCCAAAATGGAGCGCAGCCGGTGGGGCTTGGGGTGCTGTTTTTTGAGAATGTCGGCCACCCGGCTGGAGCCGATAA
The DNA here is from genome assembly GCA_016926265.1 of Deltaproteobacteria bacterium. Classification (GTDB taxonomy): domain Bacteria; phylum Desulfobacterota; class Desulfuromonadia; order Desulfuromonadales; family JAAYDE01; genus JAAYDE01. Next base: position 19,981 of record JAFGOW010000230.1, read on the forward strand.
AGGCCAGGACATCGACCTTTCCCGATTCCATCAGCGGTGCGATGACCTGCGGCCCGTCACCGTAGACGGTGTTGACCACTCCCGGCGGGAAGGAATCGCGGAACGCTTCCAAAAGGGGGCGGTGAAGCAGCACCCCCAGCTTGGGGGGCTTGAAAATCACCGCATTCCCCATGATCAAAGCCGGAATCAGGGTGGTGAAGGTTTCGTTAAGGGGATAGTTGAAGGGCCCCATGCACAGCACCACCCCCAACGGCGCCCGGCGGATCTGCCCCATCACCCCCTGTTCCATCACGATCCGGGAGGAGACGCGGTCAAGATCTTTGAGAGCGGTCGCCGTCTCCTGGATGTACTGAACGGTTCGATCGAACTCCTTGCGGGAATCCTCCAGACCCTTCCCGATCTCCCACATCAGCAGCCGCACCACCTCCTGCCGCCGCTCCTTCATGCGGGCGACAAAACCCTCGACATGACCGATCCGCTCCTCCACGCTGAGCGTCGGCCAGCGGCCCCGCCCCTGCCCGTAGGCCAGGCAGGCCGCCTCCAGGGCCGCAAGGGACTCGCGCTCGGTCAGCAACGGATAGCGTCCCAGACAGAAGGGCTGCAATCCCGCCTCTTCCTCAACCCAGAGCGGGGAGACCACCTCCTGAAACGGCCCCGGCCACGAGTGAATCACCCCGCCCGCGAGGTACTCGCATTGATCGATGAAAGGCGGCGGGGCGAAGTCTTCGGGAATCCTCTTTTTTCCGGGAAATACGGAGTCCAGCCGATGGCGGTTTTCCATCCAAATCCCTCCTCAAGGATTAACGGTTGAAGTCCGCTCGGGATACCCTCGAATTGTACCAAATTCGGGGGCCAAACGGATTTCGGGAACTGGGGAAAGCCCCGCGAAAGGATGAAGGCTTGCCTAAAACCTGGGATCGGAGGGAAAACCTCGCAGGGTGGAGGTTCGCCCTCCATCCTCAGAAGAGGGAGAAAGGGGCAGCCCGCAACGGCGCCGCCGCCATCACCCCGCCTCTCCGAGATCGAAGAAGATGGCGCGGTTTTTCCCCGATCCTTTGGCAAAATAAAGCGCCCGATCAGCCACCTCGATCATCGTTTCGCGCCCTTGGACCTCCATCCCGGGAGCGAAGGTCGTGCCGCCGAGACTGATGGTCACCCGGACCATCTTGCCGGCGGCCCGGATCTTCATTTTCTCAACCTTCTGGCGGATCCGGTCGGCGAAAGCCTGACATCCGGCGGCATCGGTTTCGGGGAGGATGACGGCGAACTCGTCGCCGCCGAAACGAGCCAGAATTTCATTGGAGCGCATGACGCAGGCGACCCTCCTGGCGACGGCCTTGAGAATGAGGTCGCCGGCCAGGTGTCCGTTGCGGTCGTTGATAACTTTGAAATTGTCGACGTCGAAAACGATCAGGGAGAGATACCGCCCGTGCCGCTGGGAGCGGAGAAACTCCGATTCCAGCATTTCATGGAAATAACGGTGTCCGAAAACCCCCGTCAGGCTGTCGCGGAAAACCAGGGACCGCAGTTTGCTGTTGGCTTCCATCAGTTCGGAAGCCAGTTTTTCGATTTCAGCCTCGGCCTGTTGCAATTCCACGACGTACTGCTCATAGGAAAGACTCAGATTGCAAAGTTCCCTGTTGGCCTCCAACAGCATTTGGGAGTAGGGCTTGATGTCCTCGGGACTGATTTCAAAAGTGGAAAGGACATCGCGGGTCTCCTCGGCCACCCGGTCGATGAGGCGATGAATCTCCTCTTCGGTCATTCCATATTGTTCTTGAAGCAATTGTTGAACATCCCGAACCCGCTCGGCGCTTCGGAAGCCGTGGTAGATCGAGGCGATCCGATCGGCCACGGCGAGCAGCTCGGCCCGTGGGCGGAACGCTTCGGGGCACTCCTCGGGCTGATGATGAAAACGGATCGGGACATGAATGGTGTCGGGCAGCCCCCAGTTCCGCAACATGGCCGCGCCCATTTCCGGGTGATCGGCCCGGAATATCTCTTTCTCCGACTCAAGCTGCCGGCTCATGGAGGCATGAACCAGGTCGCGGATGGGGACGAATTCCGCCGGCCGGATCAGGCACATGACCAGATAACCGATGTTCTGCAGCAGCGCGGTAACGAAAGTGTCGTCGTTCTTCCGATTGATATGCACCGACAGCAACTCGGTTGCCACCGCCAGGGTCAACGCTTCTTTCCAGAAGCCGTTGAAGTCAAAGCAATCTCCGCAGGCCTCCTTCATCTCCTGTGCGATGACGAAGGAAAGGGCGATGTTTTTGAGAGCCTTGCACCCCAGGACCGTCAACGCCATGTCGATGCTGTCGACCTTTTTGGAAAACCCGTAGATGGAGGAATTGGCCAGACTGAGCGTCTTGGCGGCCAGGGCGGGGTCCGACGAGACAACCTGGGCCAACTCCCGGAAGGAACTCTCATCGTCTCTCACCAGCTTGAGGATCCGGACCGCAATGGCGGGAGGAGAAGGCAGATCGATGGGGCTGTCCAGGACATCCTCCACGGCGCCCTTTCCAGGGGATCCGGGAATTTCTTCAGGAGCAGCCTTGCGTTCATCCATTAGGGGTGCTTTCCTTTCACATCAGGGAATGCCGCGGGACACTGCCATGCTCGACGACAGGATGCCGGAACCGGACCCCGCGGATTCTCTGTTTTTAGGCAACCGGCGCCGTTGCCGGCAGAAAAAACCCTTGAGTTAAAGCAAATTTTTTGCCATAAATCTGGGCCGGAAACTATCGGAAATCGGCTCTTTCGACAAGGAGAAAAGACGATGAGAAAAATATTGGGCTTCGTTTTACCGTTGATAGCGATCCTGCCGTTGTCGGCCTTCGGTCAGCAGGGCTCGGAAATCAACATGCGGGAAGGGCTCTGGGAAATCACCTCGGAGGTCAAGATGCCCGGGATGCCGATGGCCATTCCCCCCATGACCCATCAGCAGTGCATCAAAAAAAGCGATTTGGCCACCACCATGCCCTCGTCCGGCCCGGAAAGCCAGGAGTGTACGACACGGAACCTTTCCATCCGAGGCAACAGCATCTCTTATGACGTCGAATGCGGCAGCGGAGAATCGGCCACCAAAGCCCACGCCGTTTTCACCTACGAAGGGGATACCATGAAGGGCACCATGAAAACCACCGGCCCCGAGGGGATGCAGATGACCACCACCTTCACGGGACGGCGCGTCGGGGATTGTCCGTAAAGGATTGGTTGGCGGAGGCGACGGCAACCCCGATTCTCCGCCCTAATCCGTTTTGCCTGCAACCGTTCTGGGGCAGGGATGGATCTGCCCATGTTTTCTTCCGTTATTTTTGGCCCCCAACAATCCAGGGGCGGCGCCCAAGCCCGGCGACGCCCCTTTTTTGTCACCGCCCCAGTGGAACCCGCCTTGGCCCCGCTGTCTTTGGCCGTTACCGACAGCGGCGGCTTTTTTCAATACCCCTTCATCTCGTTGAACTGAAAGAACCGGTAGAGATTTTCCCGCTGGGGAAGGATTTTCTCCTTGTAAACCTCCAGATATTCGCTGACGGAAGGGATTCGCCCCAGCATCGCCGTCACCGCGGCCACTTCGGCGGAGCCGAGGAAAACCTTGGCGCCGTCCCCGATCCGGTCATCGAAATTGCGGGTTGAAGTGGAAAAAACCGTCACCCCGTCGGGCACCCTGGCCTGATTGCCCATGCAAAGCGAACAGCCGGGGGGCTCAATCCTCGCCCCGACATCGCTGAAGAGGGGCAACAGCCCTTCCTCTTTCAGTTGTTCGTAATCGATCCGGGTGGGGGGGCAGATCCAGATCCGAACCGCCGGATTGAAGCGGCACCAGCGCCAGATTTCCGCGGCGGCCCGGAAATGGCCGATATGGGTCAGACAGGAGCCGATAAAAACATCCTGAACGGGGGTTCCGGCCACTTCGGAAAGCAACCGCACATCATCGGGGTCGTTGGGGCAGGCCACCAGCGGTTCCTTCAGCTGCTCCAGGTCGATCTCCAGCGTGGCGGCATAGCCGGCCGTGGCGTCGGCGCTCAGCAACTCGGGTTTCCGCAGCCAATGTTCAAGTGCCCGCACCCGTTTTTCGAGGGCCTTGGAGTCGTGGTACTCCTCATGGGCCAGGCGCCGCATCAAAGCGATGTTGGAACGCAGAACCTTTTTCACATGCTCCTCGGTGAGCCGTAGACAAGCGGCCGCCGCACTCCGCTCGGCAGAGGAGTTGGCCAGTTCGAATGCCTGTTCCGCGACCAGATCGCTGAGCCCCTCGATTTCGAGAATACGGCCGTTGAAGACATTTTTCTTGTTTAATTTGGGAACCGTCAGCAGGCCTTCCCGAACAGCCTGGAACGGAATGGCATGGGCCAGATCGCGCAGAGTGATGCCGACCTGCCGCTTCCCTTTGAAGCGCACCAGTACCGATTCCGGCATGTCGAGCAGCATGAAACCGAGGGCGCCCGCGAAAGCGACCATTCCGGAACCGGCCGGGAAGGAAAGCCCGAGGGGAAAGCGGGTGTGGGAATCGCCGGCGACTCCGACCGTGTCGGGCATCAGCATGCGGTTGATCCAGCAGTGGATCACTCCGTCGCCGGGGTGCAGGGCCAACCCTCCCCGCCCGATTATAAATTCGGCGAGGGATTGATGCATCTCCAGATCTTCCCGCTGCGGATAGGCCGAGGTGTGACAGAAGGATTGCAAAAACAGCGGCGCCTGGAATTTCAGGCAACCGAGCCCCTTGATCTCTTCCATGGTCATCGGCCCGGTGGCATCCTGGGAACCCACCGTGGAGACCTGCGGTTCGCAGACCGTCCCCGGCAGCACCCCCGGCAACCCGCAGGCCTTGCCGACGATCTTCTGCGCCAGGGTGAAGGCCTGACCCGGCGCCGGCTTGGGAAAGCGCGGCGGGATAAAGACCTCTTCCGGACCCAGATCGAGGAGAGCGCGGGCTTTCAGGGTCAGGGCGCGCCCGACGTGGAGCGGAATTCTCCCCCCGGCGCGGAATTCGTCGGCCAGGGTGGAAGGCTGCAACGAGAATGTCGTCAGGATGTTTCCTGCCGTGTCGGTGGCCAATCCGGATCGGACATGGATCACGACCTGGTCGCCATGTTTGAGTTTGGAAACGTCCATCGACAGCGGCAGGGCCCCCGAATCCCGCACCGTGTTGAAAAAAATGGGAGCGATCACGCCGCCGATCACAATACCGCAGCAGCGTTTGTTGGGAACCTGGGGAATATCCTCTCCGATATGCCACAACAGGTTGTTACAAGCGGATTTCCGGGAAGAACCGGTGCCGAGGACATCGGCCACGAATGCGACACGATCCCCGGCCAGCCGCCATTGATTGATGGTTTCCAACCCGCCGGGGAACCGGAATTTGCCCATGGTCAGGGCATGCAACGGAATGTCCGCCCGGCTCCAGGAAGCCCCGGCCGGAGAGAGGTCATCGGTGTTGACCTCCCCTTCCACCTTGAAGACCTTGATTTTTATCTTGTCCGGAAAAGGGGGTCGGGACAGGAACCAATCCCCTGCGGCCCACGATTCAAGAACCTTGCGGGCGGCAGGGCAATAATCGGCGAGGGCCGCGACATCCTGGAATTCCTCATAAACCAAAAACACCCGCGACAAGGCGGCGGCGGCTTCCATCCCGAGTTCCTCATCCTTGAGGGCGTCCACCAATACCGGAACGTTGTAGCCCCCCTTCATCTCCCCGAGGAAACGGAGCGCATCCCGCCGCGAAATCAGCGAGGAGGTGCATCGGCCGCTAAGAATATCGCGCAGAAAATTGGCCTTGATGCCGGCGGCAGGGTCCACGCCGGGGGAAACCCGGTTTCGGAACAGGTTCATCAGAAACTTCTCTTTTCCCTTGGGGGGAACCTGGAGCAGGATGCATACCCCTTGGATCTGGTCCGGGTTGAGCGGCTGGGGAGGAATTCCCAGGGCGTTCCGCTCCGTTTCCTGGCGAAAATAGGAATCAATCATCGAACTCCTCCCTTGTTATGCGTTAATTCCGGCAGATAAAAACGAAAAAATCGGGGCGAAGCAGGATGGGTTGTTTACCAAACGGTTATCAATTATTAGAATGTATATCCAGCAAACCAGAGGTTGTCAAACCACGGAAAGCGCTTGAACTTTTTCTTACCATTACGATTTCGTCGCCGCCGACCGCACCCACGGCCCTTTTCCTCTGAACGGAGCGATCAAATCCAACCGTCTCGGACAACACATGGCTGCCTCAAAAAAACCACCATCGGAAAACCCGGATGATTATTTCACCCGCATCCAAAAAATGCACGCCTGAAGGAACACCGGAAAACGGTCCCGCCCTCTGGTCCCCAACCCTGGCAGGCTTTTTCGTTGCGTTCACGGCGGGCATTCTGACGGCGCCCTACTTCCTCTTCTCCATCCCCTTGGCGCTGGCGCCGGCCCCCTTTTTTCTGCTGCTGTTTGTTCCCCAAACTTTTCTGACCAGAAAACTTCTGTTGCAGCTGCTCTTTTTCACGCTGGGCCTTTCCCTCTACCACCTCGATCTCCACACCGGCGCGGTCCCTGGGCAGATCGGCTACCTGGCCGGAAAGGAAGTCTGCCTGAGGGGTCAGATTCTCGAAGTTTCCCCCCGCCCTGACCATTCCGTTCTAAAACTCGCCGCCGAGCAGCTCATGGCCCCCGCCAGCGCCACCCCGGTTGAAGGAAAAATCCAAATCGCCCTGGAAGAAACCGGCATCAACCTCGTTCCCGGCGATCGAATCCAGTTCCGGTCGCGCCTCCGCCTCCCCGGACGATTCGGCACCCCGGGGGAATTCGATTACCCCCGCCACCTGGCCGGAACCGGGGTCCAGGCGGTGGCCCATCTGCCCTCTTCCGGGCACCTGGTTCGGTTCCCGACTTCTTCCACGGACAGTTTTCGAATCCGGGTAGAGAAATCCCGCCGTTTCCTCGGTTGGTTCCTGGACGCCTTCATCCCGCCGGAAAAGGCGCCCTATCTGAAGGCGATTCTCATCGGAGACCGGGGCGGTCTGACCAAACCGCAACAAGAAAACCTGGCGACCTTGGGGTTGGCTCATCTTTTCTCGATCTCGGGCCTGCATTTGGGGATTTTGTTCGGAATCCTTTATCCCCTGGCGCTCTTTCTGATCCGCCGCTCGGAACGGATGCTGATCCTCCTCGGCCCCCCCCGCCGTTTTATCCCGCTCCTTCTGATCCCGCCCCTCGGCTGTTATCTTCTGCTGGCCGGCAACGGCATCCCGGCCCGGCGGGCCTTCTGGATGATCCTGCTGGGGGCGGCCCTGCTGTTCTTTTACCACCGAAGCCGGCCGCTCTCCCTCCTCCTGGCCGCGGCTTTCGGTCTGCTGCTGTTCAGTCCCCCAGTCCTTTTTTCACCCTCTTTTCAGCTCTCTTTCATCGCGGTGTTTGCCATCCTGAGATGGGCCCCGGCCTGGTCGCCGCAGTTAGCCCGGTTGCCCCGCTGCCTCCGTTACCCAACCGGACTGTTCCTGGTGACGCTGTGCGCTACCGCCGCCACCTTTCCCATCGTGCTGTGCCATTTCCATCTGGCCCCGGCGGCGGGCCTGATCAACAACCTGTTCGCCGTCCCCCTGATAGCCGGATTGGCGCTCCCTGTCACACTGGCAGCAGCTCCACTCATTGCGGTGTATCCCGACGCCGCCATCTTGCTTCTCGGCTTTGCCGGGAAGGTAATCGATCTCACCCTTTTTTTGAGCAAAACCGTGGCCGATTTGCTGCCGGGAACGGACAGCCGGTTTTATCCGACCCCTCCTGAAACCCTGGGACTGCTGCTGGCCTTAGGCATCTTGTTGTTCTGGCGCTGGCAAAGCTCAGGGAAACTGCGGACCATCCTGGCGCTAGCCCTGTCTGCCACGGTTTTTTTGCTCCCCTGCGACCGCGATGAAACCCTGACCGTCACCCCTTTGAGCGTTGGACAGGGGAACGCCATCCTGGTCAGCCTCGACGGCGATCACTATCTGGTCGACGGCGGCGGGCTTCCGACTTCGCGATTCGACATCGGGGCAAGGATCGTCGCGCCGGCCCTGGCCCGCCTCGGAGTCCGAAAACTCAAGGCCGTAGTTCTGAGCCATGCCCACCCCGACCATTACCTGGGGCTGATTCACATTCTCGCCCACTTTCCGGTAGCCGAATTCTGGACGGGCCTGCCTGTCCCCAACCTCCCGGAATCACTTCAAAACATCATCCGGGAGCGGGCCGTTCCTGTAATAACCTTTCCCCAAGGGTGGACCGCCCGCCAGGGCTCCAAAGGAGAAACCTTGTGGATCTTCACGCCCGACCAGGACAATCCCGATATCAACAACCGATCGCTGGCTTTTTATTTATGTCAAGGGGACCACAGTCTGCTGCTGACCGGCGATCTGGAGGACCAGGGAATCAAGCAACTGCTGGCCGGATGCCCACTAAAAAACACCACGCTCCTCAATCTTCCCCATCACGGCAGTTTTTCCAACGGGGTACCCAAACTCCTTTCCTCTTTCAGCCCTCGAATGGCCTTCATTTCCGTAGGCAAAAACAATCCCCACCGTCTTCCCCACCCCAAAACCCTGGCTGCGGCCAAACGCGTTGCGGTTCCGGTGTTCCGCACCGACCAACAGGGCACCCTGCGCTTTCGCGGAGAGGGGAGAAACTGGGAGGTCCGCCATTGGGAACGGGGGCTTTTCCGTTGACAGCCGGAAGGCCATTTGTTAATTTTTTCACTTTGGGCGGTTAAGGAGAAAACCTGATGAAGCCGGCCTTGATTCTGGTCGTCGATGACGAACCTTTCTTCCGCGAGCTTTATTCCGAGACCCTCAGCACCGATGGTTATCGGGTAGAAGCCGCCGATTCGGGCGAGGAAGCATTGCGCCGGATCCAGAGAGGAGGGATCGACGTCGTTTTGACCGATTTGGTGATGAAGGGGTTTTCCGGCCTCGATCTGTTGCGTGCAGTCCGAAAAATGATGCACCCGCCGGAGGTCATCCTGGTTACCGCCAACGCCACCATCGAAAGCGCCATTGAAGCCATCAAAAACGGCGCCCGCGACTACCTGATCAAACCCTTCAACCCGGAGGAACTCCGCCACCTGATCCGAACCTGCCTCGACCAGCGCCAGGTTTTAAATGAAAATATCCACCTCAAGCAACAGATCCGCCTGTTCCAAAAGGGGCAGTCACTGGCTTTTCTGCTCGACATCGACAAACTCTTGCCCCAGGCGGTGGAATTCCTCACCCAGGAAGTCCGTGACGGACGCGGCTTTGCTTTTCTCCTTGCCGATGGAGAGCCCGGCCACTTCATCCATTCCGACGGGTTGACCCCTGAGGGATGCAAGGCCATGACCGATTCCCTGCTGCCACGGTTTCAGACCCTTTCCGGAATCTCCTTCCTCCAGATGCAGGACATCCCGGCCGACCAGAAATGGCCGGCAGCCATTCACGCACTCTGCCTGATCCCGCTGCTCTACCAGAAAAAGTTGGAAGGCGGAATCGTCATTTTCAACCCGGAACAGCCGGAAAACGATTTCCATTTCCCCTATGAACAACTCAATTTCCTGGCCCAGCAAGCCACCCTGGGCTTTGCCAATTCTTATCGCTTCAAGGGCGCCCAGGACCTCATCTATACCGATGACCTGACCGGACTCTACAATTTCCGCTACCTCAACCTGGTACTCCAGCAGGAACTGCTGCGGACCCGCCGTTACGGTCTAACCTTTGCGCTGGTTTTCATCGACCTCGACTATTTCAAAGAGGTCAACGACAACTACGGCCATCTGGCAGGCAGCCAGACTTTGAGGGAAGTGGCCATGCTGCTGAGGGAGAGCGTCCGGGAAACCGATCTGCTGTTCCGTTACGGTGGCGACGAATTTACCGCGCTCCTCGTGGAAACCGATGCGGACGGCGCCCTTCTGGTCTCGGAAAGGATCCGTCGCAAGATTGAAAACCATGTCTTTCTTGCCGATTCCATCGCCTATTCCAAACTGACCGCCACCGTCGGCTACGCCATCTTCCCTCATGATGCCAAAAACCAGAAAAAACTGATGGAACTGGCCGACCGGGCCATGTATCACGGCAAAAAAATGAGAAATACGGTCTGCAGCGTCAAGGAGTATTTCGATTCGAAGAAAAAGTGACGGCGGGAAACTTGTGACGAAGAGCGCCGAAATTTTTTGACTTCGTTTACCCCGGCCTCCTCATGGGAGGCCGTCTTTGCGAGAACGGACAACCCATGATTACGGGCATCAAAGGAATGAACGACATCCTGCCGGCGGAAATCGAGGCCTGGCATTTCATCGAAGCCTGCGTCCGGGAGGTATTTCACCCCTTCGGCTTCAAGGAAATCCGCGTGCCGGTGGTGGAGAAAACCGAGCTTTTTTGCCGCTCCATCGGCGAAGATACCGACATCGTCGAAAAGGAGATGTACACCTTCGCCGACAAGAGCGGCAATTCCCTGACCTTGCGACCAGAGGGAACCGCCTCGGTAATGCGTTCCCATATCGAACACAAGCTCCACATCCTGAATCCCGTCGACCGGCTCTACTACGTCGGCCCCATGTTCCGCTACGAGCGTCCGCAAAAAGGGCGCTACCGCCAGTTTCACCAGATCGGAGCGGAAATCATCGGCGAACCAAGCCCGCTGGCCGATGTCCAACTTCTCAACATGCTCTGGCGTTTTTTCGCACGAATCGGCATCAATGATGCCGTGCTGCAGATCAACTCCCTCGGCTGTCCCGGCTGCCGCCCCCGCTACCGCCAAGCCCTGGTCGATTTCATCGCCGAACGCCTCGACCGGCTTTGCGGCGACTGCCGCCGCCGCTACCAGCACAACCCGCTCCGAGTACTCGACTGCAAGGTCGAACAGTGTCGGGATGCCGTTCAGGCCGCCCCGTCGGTTCTGGATTTCCTGTGCCCTGATTGCGGCACCCATTTCAATACGGTACGTCGGTTGCTCTCCAACCTGGCCATCCCCTTCGAGGTCAACAACCGGATGGTGAGAGGCCTCGATTACTACTGCCGCACCACCTTCGAGATGATCGCCTCCCGGCTTGGAGCGCAGAATGCGGTGGCTGCGGGCGGCCGTTATGACGGTCTTATCGAAAGCCTCGGCGGACCAACACTGCCGGGGATCGGGTTTGCCATCGGCATGGAGCGTCTGACCCTGATGATGGACACCACCCGAATCCCCGCCTCGCGCCCCCTCCTCTTCCTGGCAGCCCTGGGGGAAAAAGCGGTTGAAAAGGCCTTTCTGCTGCTGGCCGATTTTCAGAAACAGGGGATCGGCGCCGAAATGGACTTTTCCGGAAAAAGCCTTAAATCCCAGCTGCGGCGCGCCGACAAGCTGCAAACGCCTTTGGTACTGATCCTCGGGGAAGACGAACTGGCCGCCAATCAGATTCAGGTCCGGGACATGGAGACCGCCACCCAGGAAAAGGTCGGGCTGGAATCGCTGCGGACTTTCCTGGCCAGCCGCTGGCCGCACCATTTCCCCCAGGCGTAGAGACCTTTTGCCCTATTCATTTTGCACAGAATTCCACCGAATCGCTCTTCATCTGGAAAATAGCGCGGTTCGGATCAACCCAACAGCGGAGGGTACCCCTTTGAAAAGCATCCCCCAGGATTTTGCGAGAAGCCACTACTGCGGTGCAGTCACCGCCGAACATATCGGGCAATCGGTCTGGCTGGCCGGTTGGGTGCAACGCCGCCGCGACCACGGCGGCCTGATCTTCATCGATCTCCGGGACCGCGAAGGGATCGTGCAGCTGGCCCTGGACCCCGACCGGGATCCGGCGGCCCACAAGGCCGCGGAGGAGGTGCGCAACGAGTACGTTCTGGCCGTTCACGGCGTGGTTTCGCCGCGGCCGGAGGGAACGGTGAACCCGAAGATGAAGACCGGTGAAGTGGAGGTTGAGGTCGACCGCCTTTTCGTTCTCAACGCCGCCAAAACCCTCCCCTTCGTGCTCGAGGAGCATGTCGATATCGCCGAGAACCTGCGGCTCAGATACCGTTACCTCGATCTGCGCCGCCCCGCCGCCCAGAAGAACATCATCCTCCGCCACCAGGTGGCGCAAACCGTTCGCGGTTTTCTCAACCACCACGGCTTTCTGGAAATCGAGACCCCGATCTTGACTAAAAGTACCCCGGAAGGGGCGCGCGATTATCTGGTGCCGAGCCGGGTTCATCCGGGCTCTTTTTACGCCCTCCCCCAATCCCCCCAGATCTTCAAGCAGCTGCTGATGGTTTCCGGATTTGACCGCTACTACCAGATCGTGCGCTGTTTTCGCGACGAGGATCTGCGCGCCGACCGGCAGCCCGAGTTCACCCAGATCGACTGCGAGATGAGCTTCATCCGCCGCGAGGAGATTATGGAAATCATGGAGCGGATGATCGCCGATCTGTTCCAAAACATCCTCGGCGTGAAACTTGATCTGCCGATTCAGCGCATCACCTACGCCGAGGCCCTGCACCGGTTCGGCGTCGACAACCCCGATCTCCGCTTCGGTCTGGAACTGGCGGATCTCTCTTCCCTGGTCGCCGCCTCCGATTTTAAGCTGTTCCATGACGTGGTGGCGCAAAAGGGACTGGTCAAGGCCCTGAACGCCAAGGGATGCGCCACTTTTTCGCGCAAGGAGATCGACGATCTGGCGGAATTTGCGAAGATTTACGGCGCCAAGGGAATGGCCTATGCCAAGGTGCAGCAAGACGGCGCCTGGCAGTCCCCCATTGCCAAATTCTTCACCGCAGCCGAACTGGCCGCCATCAACGGTGCGCTCGATTCTCAACCCGGCGACCTGCTGCTTTTTGTCGCCGATACCCCGAAGATCGCCAATGAATCCCTGGGCCGGCTCAGGACGCATCTCGCCCACAAGCTGCAACTGATCCCCAAGGACCAGTTCCGATTCGCATGGGTGACGGACTTTCCGCTCCTGGAATGGGATGCCGAAGCGCGGCGTTATGCTGCGGTCCATCACCCCTTCACCGCTCCGCTGGACGAGGACATCCCCCTGCTGGAAACCGATCCGGGCAAGGTCCGGGCCAAGGCCTACGACCTGGTTCTCAACGGCTCCGAGATCGGCGGCGGCAGCATCCGCAACCACGACCCTGAACTTCAGAGCCTGATGTTTAGGCTGCTCCAGATCGGTCCCGAGGAAGCGGAGGAAAAATTCGGCTTTTTGGTCCACGCCCTGGAATTCGGCGCCCCTCCCCATGGCGGCATCGCTTTCGGCCTCGACCGGTTGGTGATGATCCTGACCGGATCGGAATCGATCCGGGATGTCATCGCTTTCCCCAAAACCCAAAAAGCCGCCTGCCTGATGTCCTCAGCTCCGGACCGGGTGGCGGATTCCCAGCTTCAGGAACTGAGTATTCGTCTATCCTCCAAAGCAAAATCTCTGCTATAATTCAGGGTCCTTCGGCCATTCTTCCCAGGAGACGCTGCGTCCGGCCGGCATAACCTGGGAAGAATGCCATAACCCATCCGGGGTCTTTTCGAGGATTGGGGCCCATGCAAAAATCGACCTTTACCGTTCCCGTCATTTTGGCGCTGCTGTGCTGTTCCTGCGCCCAGATGCCCAGGGAACAACTCCAATTGGCCCGCCAGGCAATGGGCGAGGCCTACACGGCGGGGGCGCCGGAACTGGTTCCGGAGGAATACAGAGCCGCTCAGGCAGCGCTACGGGATGCCGAAAACCTGATCCACCACAGGAATTATCGGCTTGCCGGCGAACTTCTCCCCCTCGCCGCCAGCTACGGCTATCGCGCCGCTTTCCTGGCGAGGGAGAAACGGCTCCAACTCGAAACGGCGACGGCCGCATCGGAAGGCTCCCTGTCAGAAACCCCGGAAGGGGTGCGAGCCGCCTCCTCGGGAGCAGATTCCAGACCGGAGAAATCGGTCACAATCGATGCCTCCAGGAAAAAAAATGCCGCCCCCCCCGCGCCGCCAAACCGCTATGAGGTTAAAAAAGAGGAGTCCCTCTGGTTGATCGCCGGCCTCAAGGAAGTTTACGGCGATGCTTTGCTGTGGCCCATCATCTACAAGGCCAATCGGGACCAGATCAAAGACCCTCGTCAGGTTTTCCCCGGCCAGGTACTCGCCATTCCCCGATCCGCCACCCCGGAGGACAAGGAAGAAGCCCGGCGGGAGGCCCGTCAATCGGATATTTTCCTATCGGAGCGCCCCGCCCCCTCTCCCGGGACGTGACAAACCCGGCTCTCCATTCTTTCTTGTTTAAAAGACCATGTTTTATTTTTTAAATAAAAAAGCCTATTTAATTTAATATTTTATAAAATTATTTCATTGTATCATGAAATTTATTGACAAAAATAGAATACCGTTTTATTTTCATGAATGTTAAGCCCGAACGGCAGAAAGAGGGCCGATTTGTCCTTTTTCCCGTCCTTGGCCTCGCCGCCGGGAAAAAACCTTTCCCCGCATCCTTTTTTTTAACCAGGCGGCAAAAAACCGGATTTATCGTTACTCGGACAAGGCGCGAGGATTTTAAAAAGCCCTGCCCACTTCAATAGGTCGCTTTAAAAAAAATCAGCATCGACGTCAGTTATCTTCCAAAATCACGGCGTTTATGCGTCCTGCTTATCGAGCGCCCTTTTCGCCGCGATAACGTTTTGGTAAAAGGAGATCTGCCGATGCGGGTCGGTGGATTCCGTCAACCACTGCGGAAAACCACCAGAGAAATGGCCATAAAAAAGATTCCAGTTTTTTTGGAGGGGAGCAGATGATTAAATTGGGCCGTGCGAAAATAGCCATCATCGGCAGTGGCAATATAGGCGGGATTCTTGCCTTTCACGCCACTTCCCGGAAGCTGGGCGATATCGTTCTTTATGATGTGGTCGAGGGACGTCCCCAGGGAAAATCCCTGGATATCTCTGCCGCAGCGCGGGAAGACGAGTTCGACCTCCGCATCGTCGGCACCAACGATTATGGCGATCTCAAAGATTCCAACATTGTTATCATCACCGCCGGCGCCACCCGGCGACCGGGGATGAGCCGCGACGATCTGGTCTATATCAACACCAAAATCATCCGGGATGTTTCGGAGGGGATCAAAAAATACGCCCCCAATTCCTATATCATCGTGGTTTCCAACCCGCTCGATGCCATGGTGACGCTGTGCCAGCGCTATACCGGTTTTCCCCACCAACGGGTCATGGGAATGGCCGGCGTTCTTGATTCGGCCCGTTTCGCCACTTTCATCGCCTGGGAGCTGGGGATTTCCGTCCGCGATATCAACGCCACCGTCCTCGGGGGTCACGGCGATTCCATGGTTCCCATCGTTCGTTTCGCCAATGTCAACGGCATCCCGGTCATGGAACTGCTCGTGCGTAAATACAAAGGGGACAAGATCCACGCCAAAAAGGTCATGGACGGACTGGTCCAGAGGACCCAGAAGGCGGGCGGCGAGGTGGTGAAACTTCTCCAAGACGGGAGCGCCTATTTTTCTCCGGCCTCCAGCATCCTCACCATGGTCGAAGCCATCATCCAGAATCAGAAACGTCTCATGTCCGCCTCGGCCTATCTGACTGGACAATTCGGCGTCTATGGCTATTATGTGGGGGTTCCCTGTATCATCGGAGCGGAAGGGGTGGAACAGATCGTAGAATTCGAAATGACCGAGGAGGAGAAAGCCATGTTCGACAAATCGGTGGCGGCGGTCAAAAATCTCGTCGGTACGCTGCCCTGATTTTTGATGGATCCAGGGAGATTTTTTGGGGTCCAATTTTCCCTCAACCACCAATTGAAACATCGCGAGGAGATCTTTTAATGGGCATCCCCCGAATTGAAATAAACGAAAAATACTGCAAAGGATGCAGCATCTGCGTGGAATTCTGCCCAAAGCAGGTTTTGCTGATGGAGGGTTTCGTGGCCAAGGTCGTCAATCCTGAGGCTTGCATCCAATGCATGCAGTGCGAACTCCGTTGCCCCGATTTCGCGATCCAGGTTTATCCCGAATAAAATCAAGAGGAGGAATACTTCCCCGTGGCCAAAAAATCCGCTTTGATCCAAGGCAACGAAGCCTGCGCCCATGCGGCACTTTACGCCGGGTGCACCTTTTTCGCCGGCTATCCCATCACCCCCTCTTCGGAAATCGCCGAGGTGCTGTCAAAAGAGCTCCCCAAGATCGGCGGCAAATTCATCCAGATGGAAGATGAAATCGGCGCCATGGCCGCCATCATCGGCGCTTCCCTGTGCGGGCACAAGGTCATGGACGCCTCTTCCGGCCCCGGCATGTCGCTCAAGCAGGAGCTGATCGGCTACGCCTGCATCGCCGAGGTCCCCTGCGTCATCGTCAACGTCATGCGCGGCGGCCCCTCCACCGGCATGCCC
>JAFGOW010000231.1 GCA_016926265.1 Deltaproteobacteria bacterium
CCGCGGAACAGATACTGGAGGAAACGCTCGCGCTCGATGCTCTCGGCCAGATCGCGGCGGACCTTTTCCAGGGCCTCGGGATGGCGGTCCCGCAGCGGCCGCGGCCAGTCCCACCACGGCTGCTCCAGGAAATAGCGGCGCAGGGCCGAAAAGAGGGCGAAATCGTCCAGCCAGCAGGCGTTTTCGGCGCAAAATTCCCGGTAACCTTCCGCGCTCCCTCCCCGCTGCCCAAAACGGGCGAAGGCCTTATGGAACAGATCGTTCTTGAATTGGGCCACGGCGGGGAAATCGACGCGATGGCGGGGCAAGCCCGTTCCAACCTCTAGATCGGCGGCATCGATCCACCCCTCCCGAACCAGGATTTCGGGGCTGATGAAAAGAGGATTGCCGGCGAAGGCCGAGGAACTGCGGTAGGGTGAACTCCCGGAGTGGGGATCGGTGGGGGTCAGAGGCAGGATCTGCCAGTAGCGCTGCCCCGTCGCCGCCAGAAAATCGGCAAACCGGAACGCCTCGGAACCGAGATCCCCGATGCCGAAATCCGACGGCAGCGAGGAGATGTGCAGCAACAGGCCGCTTCCCCTTTTCATGGTCGTTCCTCCGTTGACAACAGCAGGGCCGCCGGAAATCGAGCCAGCGCCCGTCCGATGAAGATCTTTTTTCGCCCTTCCAGCACCGCTCCGGTCACGGCGTCTTGCCACCGGCCGGGAGCACCCTTGGGAAGCGGCACCGCCGTCTCGGCCCAGACCCCTTCCCCGAGCGGCCATTCCTCTCTCCCCCCGAGCAGTTGGACGCACAAGCGGGGGACGATCGCCAGCGCCCAGGAATCGCCGCTGCGACGGGCGAAGGCGACGAGATGGCCGCGATGCTCCCCTTCCCCTGTCAGGGGAAGATAATCACCGCTGCGGAACAGATCAAGGTGACGCTGCCGCGCCCGCAGCGCGCGCTGGATCAGAAACAGCTTAAGGCGGCCGTCTTCCTTGCGCTCCAGCAGCTCCCGGAGACACTCGGGAGCGAGGGCCTCCTCCCGCGGCAGCGCGCCGAGCAGGCGACGGCGCTTGTCAAAATCGACCGGGCCGCGGTTGTCAGGATCGGCCAGGCGCAGATCCCAGAGTTCGCACCCCTGGTAGAAGTCGGGCACGCCGGGAGCGGCGATCTTGAGCAGGGTCTGGGAGAGGGAGTTGAGGATGCCGAAATGGGCCACTTTCCGCTGCAGCGGCAGAAAAGCGCGCAGGAACGGATTGTCTGGCGTCAGGCGCAGGATGCTCGCCACGAAATCCCGCAACGCCGCCTCGTAGCTCTCCTCGGGGTTGAGCCAATCGCTGTGGGTTTTGGCCTCGCGGACCGCCTTGACGAGATGACCCTGAATCCGCGCCGCAAAGTCCGGCAACTCCTCGACCCCGAAGGGGAAAGCGCCGATCAGGGTCTGATAGAGATAATACTCGTCGTTGCCGTCCGGCGCTTTGAGACCGGCGGCCAACTCCTTTTTCCAGGGGGCGTTGAGACGTTTCCAGCGGCGGACCTGGTAGCTCCATTCGGTGGGGAGTTCCGAAAGGACGTCAAGCCGGGCCCGCACATCCTCCCCCCGCTTGGTGTCGTGGGTGGCGGTGGCCGAAAGGGCGTGGGGGGAAAATTCCCGACGGTGGCGGTTGAACTCATGGAACTGGTCCACGGTCACCCCGAAGCGCCTCGGCTCCCCGCCCACCTCGTTGAGGGAAATGAAGCGGTTATAGATGTAGAAAAAGGTGTCTTCGAAGGCCTTGGCCATGAGCGGCCCGGTCAGCTGCTGGAACCGCATCATAAAGCCGACAGCCGGCTCCCGTTCCGCCGCGCCGAGGGAGTCGTCGCAGGCCATCGTCATGAACCTTTCGATGAACCTGAATTCGTGCTCCAGTCGCCGATTGCCCCTTTGTGCCGCCTCGACGGCGGCGCGGATCTGTCCGGCATCCGCCGGGCGGCAGCTCTCCTTGTTGACATAGGTGCGGTAGACCGTAAACCGCGCCATCACCTCCACCAGCGCCCGCTTCAATCCGTACAGGGTGATGTCGCGGCCGTAGCGGTCGTTCCTGGAAATCCCCTTCAGATAGCGGGCCAGGTTGTCGACGCTGCCGGCCAGATGATGCCCGCAGATGAGGCGCTTTTTTTCGAGCAGGGTGGCATGGTAAGGGATCCGCTCCCTGGTCAGGTTCCGGTAGAGGCGGTCCAGCTTTCCCTGATTTTCACGGTTCACAAAGAGGCCGTTTACCTGGTTCAGGAAATCGTAGCCGGTGGTCCCCTGCACCGGCCAGAAGAGGGGGAGTTCCTCGCCGGGGGCGAGGATCTTTTCCACCACGATATAGAGGCCGTCGTGACCGCTCCGGAGCCGGTTCAGGTAGTCGGAGGGATCGTAGAGCCCGTCCACGTGATCGATCCGCAGCCCGGACACTTTCTTCTCGTCGACCAGGCGAAAGATCAGGCGATGGAGGTCGTCGAAGACCTCCGGCTCCTCGACCCGGGCCGAGATCAGGTCGTTGATGGTGAAAAAGCGCCGGTAGTTGATCTCCTCGTTGGCGAATTTCCAGAACGAAAGCCGGAAAAACTGTGCGGCGAGGAGCCCGTCGAGGAGATCGAAGCTCTCCGGCTGTCCGGGAACGCCGTTGAAAAGGTCGAGATTCGCCTCCAGAAACTCCTGGATGGCCTGATTATGCTCGTGGAGCTCCCACAGCTTCCCCTTGTGGCGTTCGATGCCCTCCAGCGACCACGGGGTCGAAAAATCCCCCGGCGGCTGGGAGAAGAACCGGACCGATTCAAGAAAGCGCCCGAGATCGGGGTGCCCCCGGCCGAGTTTCTTTTCCAGCCGCGGCAGATCGTGGGTCAGAAAATCGCCGTAGGATTCGAGCCGCAATGGCAATGAGAGGCCGGGACAGGCGATGGCAAGCCCGCCGCGGCCCAACTCCAGGCGGATCTGGCCGGTCTCCAGGCACTCGCTGTAGAAGCGCCCCAGAAACGGGACCAGCAGCTTGCCGCGCAGGGTTTCGGAAGGGTAATCCCAATCGATGTCGAAGTAGCGGCGGTAACGGGAACGCGGTCCCTGCTCCAGGAGCTCCCGGATCATCCGGTTGCCGCCGTCGAAGGCGAGGTGGTTGGGAACGATGTCCTGCAGCCAGGAGAGCCCGGCCTCGCTCACCTCCCGGAGCAGGGCCTCGAACTCGGGAAGGCTCCCGAGTTCCGGGTTGAGGGCGTTGGGGTCGAGGATGTCGTAGCCGTGAAGGCTGCCCGGACGGGCCTCAAAAATCGGGGAGGCGTAGAGGTTGGAGATGCCGAGCTCCGCCAGGTAGCGCACGGCGGTCCGGGCGGCGCCAAAGGTGAAACCGAGGTTGAACTGGAGCCGATAGGTGGCGTTCGGGATAGGCATCACATGACCTTGATGCGCAGCCGGTCCCCGATCCGGAGAAACCTCTCCACCCATTGGGCGGCTCCGGCCTCCCCTTGTTCGGCGCTGGCCGTCATGGCACTGAACAGATGGTTGTTCATGAGATAAAAATAGAGGTTCTGGGCCTTCCAGAGATTGAGTTCCAGCTCCAGGCCGTTGATGGCCTCAAAGATCGCTTCGATCGTGGCCAGTGTCGTTTCCGACTCCGCTCCGGAATCCGGCCCCAGCCGGCCCATCAGCTGGTTGATCTTGCTGCTGATCAGAAAGATCAGGGTGCCGGGGTCGATCTGCCCCGTCCAGCGCCGGAACTCATCCAGATTTTTCCGCAACCGCTCCAGATCGGTCGGCTCCGCTTCCAGGATGCGGGCCAGATCACCGTTGAGGATGAATCCCACCGTGGCGAGAAAGATGCCCGGCAGCGGCGCCCCGAGATTGCGCATCGCCACCATGAGCGGCAGATGGGCGTCGTAGAGATTGCGAAGATCGGGCTCGATCTGGCGCAGGGTCTGCCCCAGGATGCGCTGCATCACATCCCGCTGTTCGTCCCGGAACAGATGCCAGAGCCCAAAATCGTGGGAGTGGTAATACTGGTCGATGAGGTTGATGACCCCCCCCATGTCCCCTTTCAGAAAACCGTCGCGGATCTCCCGATGGATCGCTTGGCGGGATTCGTTCCCCTTGTAGAATTTGCCGCCGCCGATGAAATTGTGCTCCCCCAGATGCAGCACCGCAAAGGAGATCTCCGCCGTCTCCAGGGTGATCCCGGATTGGACCCGCACTTGGCCGAGGGCCAGCTTCTGGGTGCCCATCCCCAGCTGTTCGTAGTCGGAACTGGAGGCGCTGTAGCAATAGAGATCGAAGCTCTGGGGATATTTGCGAAACAGCGACGAGATCGCATAGTGGGCGCCGACCCGCAGCAGGTCGAGGGCCACCGGCTTGACCTGCTCGGCGTAAACGGCGGCGCCGGTTCGGGAGGGTGAGCCGTTGCCGCGGGCCTTATCCAGGATATTGACATAGGCCAGCTCCAGATCGACGCCGGCGA
The DNA here is from genome assembly GCA_016926265.1 of Deltaproteobacteria bacterium. Lineage (GTDB taxonomy): Bacteria > Desulfobacterota > Desulfuromonadia > Desulfuromonadales > JAAYDE01 > JAAYDE01. The sequence goes on from JAFGOW010000231.1 coordinate 4,452, forward strand.
TCTCCCTGGCCAGCTGCATGGCCCGCGCCGCGTAGCGCATCACCTGCACCGTCTCGATGCCGGAGATGTCGTCGAAAAACCAGCCGCAGCTGGTGTACATCAGCATCGCGTGGCGCTGCATTTCCAGCAGCATCAGCACGCGCTGACGTTCCTCGGCGGTAAGCTCGCGGTGCCGGTGGCCGGCCAGGAACCGCTCCAGGTTTTCCGGGGAGCGGTCGAGGATCAGCTCAATGTAGTCGTCCCGCGCCCGCCACGGGTTCTCGAAATAAGGGGAGAGCTCCTTGACATAAACGTCCTGAAGGGCGTCGCGCAGCCAATCCATGGCGCCGCGCAGGATCGAGCGCCAGGATTGGTTCCAGCCGGGATTCATCCCTGAACAGCAGCCGCAGTCCTCCTGCCAGCGTCCGACGCCGTGGACGCAGCTCCAGGAGGACTTCTCGAAGATCTCCACCTCGTGCCGCGGCGGATGATGCTCCAGAAACTCCCCGTAGACGGTGAGGACGGCCAGATCGTGGGATTCGAGGTGGTGGAGGCAGTAGGCGAGCGCCATGTCCCCCCATTTGTGATGATGGCCGTAGGTCTCGCCGTCGGTGGCGATATGCACCAACTGATCCTCCCGGTCGTTCTCCACGAAGGCGCTCATGAGCCTTTCAGCAAAAGCCTCGCCGCTCTTCAGCAGCCCTTCAAAGGCGATACCCTGGGAGATGGGGCCGTCGTAGAAAAAAATCACGATCGATTTCCCCGACGGCAGCCGGCACAGATAAGGGTGTTTGGGATCGATCCGGTCGCCGCTGACGTCGTGCCAGGCCTTGTCCCCGATGCGGCGCACCTGGCGGGCCTGGCGCGGCGCCAGCAGGGTGAAGGCGATTCCCGCCTCGGCCAGCACTTCCAGGGTTTTCAGATCGACGGCGGTCTCGGGAAGCCACATCCCTTCCGGTTTACGGCCGAAGCGGTGCTCGAAGTCCCGAATCCCCCACAGCACCTGGGTCCGCTTGTCGCGTTCGTTGGCCAGCGGCAGGATCATGTGGTTGTAGGCCTGAGCCAGCGCCGAGCCGTGCCCGGAAAAGAACTGGCGGCTTTCGTGGTCGGCAGCGATGACGCGGCCATAGGTCTCGGGATCGTGCGTTTCCAGCCAGGAGAGCAGGGTGGGGCCGAAATTGAAACTGATCCGGGAGTAATTGTTGACGATGTTGAGAATGCGGCCATCTCCTTCGACGATCCGGGAGGCGGCGTTGTGGGTGTAGCACTCGGCGTTGACCCGCTGATTCCAGTCATGGTAGGGGTGGGCCGAATCCTGAAGCTCCACCGCCTCCAGCCACGGGTTTTCCCGCGGCGGCTGATAAAAATGGCCATGGACGCAGACATATTTCTTCATGTTGGGATCTCCCTCCGGAAAAGAGCCGCGCTCAATGGGGCCAGGATCAGGACCTGGGGCTCTTCCAGATGCTCCGGCAAGACACTTCCCGGCCCCAGCCAGCGCCGGTCCGCCGAATCGAGCAGTTTGAACCACGGTCCCGGCGGCGGCATGACGGTTTCCAGGGCATTGGAACGGAAGTCGAAATTCATCAGCAGCAGGGCGCCACCAATCGGATGGTTCACCATCAGCAGTTTCCGCTCCGGGTCATCGCGGACCTCCAGATGGTCACGGGAGGGCTCATGGAGAGTCGGGATGGCTTTCCGGATCCGCA
>JAFGOW010000232.1 GCA_016926265.1 Deltaproteobacteria bacterium
AAATCGATCTCCCTCAAGATCCCGGCCGGCGTCGAAAACGGCACCCGCCTCAAACTGAGCGGCGAAGGGGAGCCCGGCGGCCTGGGCGGCCCCCCCGGCGACCTCTATGTGGAGATCGCGGTGGAAAAGCATCCGATCTTCCAGCGCGACGGGCAAAACATCCTGTGCGAAATCCCCATCTCCTTTCCCCAGGCGGCGCTCGGCTGCGAGATCGACGTCCCGACTCTGTCCGGCAAGGTCAAGATGAAGATCCCCGCCGGCATCCAGACCGGCAAGGTGATGAAGCTGGCCGGCCGCGGCGTGGTGAGTCTCCAGGGTTACGGCAAGGGGGATCAGCTGGTCATCGTCCGGGTCGAAACCCCCACCCACCTGACGGCCCGGCAGCGGGAACTGCTCGAGGAATTCAGCCGCCAAAGCGGTGAGGATGTCCACCCCATGGGCAAGGGGTTTTTTGACAAAGTGAAGGAACTTTTCGGTTGACCTGCGACCGGGGAACGAAGCTTCCGGGAAGGGAATGAGGATCCGATGAAGGCGACAATCTGTTGGGGTCTGCTGCTAGCCTGCCTGGCGGTTCCGGCCCACGGCTGGTTCGAAAAACCTTCGGCGGGAGAGCCGTCCACAGCCTCGGCCGCCGAAATCGAACGGGGCAACCGGCTCTACCGGGAAGGCGCCACCGAGGAGGCCTACACCCTGCTGCAACGGGCGCTGTTCCGCGACCCCGACCACCCCGCCAACAGCACCGCCTACCATACCCTGGCCCGGATTTTCCTGGACCGCGACCAGCCCGACCGGGCCCTGGCCATCCTCTCCCGGGTTCCGGAACGGGACCGGACCGACGTGACCAAGGTGCTGCGCGGCAACGCCCTGCTGAAAAGCGGCGCCCTCGAGGAAGGACTCGCCGTCCTGACCCCGATCTCCCCAGAGGCCCTGCCGCAGGGAGATCGCTTCCTCTTTTTTGAAGCTCTTGCCGAGGGGAAAGCACGGCAGCGCAAAACCCTCGAAGCCCTTTTTTTCTATTACGCGGCGGCCTCCCTTGCCACCCGTAGCCAGGATAACAACCGGATTCTCGACGGGGTCTCCCGGATCGGAGAAAAAATTGCCGGCAGCCCGCTATCGCGGGAAGCGCGCTTCATGTTCCAGGGTACCGCCGCGGGACAGGTGCTGGCTTTGCGGGAGGCGGAAAAAGCGCTTCGGGAGGGCAGGAACGGCGAGGCGCTGGGCCTGATCCAGCCGGTGCTGGAGAGCCGCATCGACTTCCCGGCCCGGGCCGCGGCCGCCGAGCTATATCAGCGTATCACCGGCGCCCCCTGGGAGCGCCGGCACACCATCGGCGTGTTGCTCCCCCTCTCCGGGAATTACGCATCTTTCGGGAAGATGGTGCGGCGTGGCATGGAACTGGCGCTGGAAGCGTTCCGCCAGGAGGGAAAAGGGGGCATCCGATTCCTGTTCCGGGATACCGCTTCCGATGTCGCCCGGACCGTGGCCGCCCTCCGCGAACTGGTCCACCGGGAGAAAGTGACGGCGCTGCTGGGACCGCTGTCGGGCGCGGCGGCGGAGGCCGCGGCCCGCCTGGCCCAACAGGAGCAGGTGCCGCTGCTGGCGCTGACACCGCGGGCCGGCATCCCCGATATCGGGCCCTTCGTGTTCCGGGTCTCCCTGACCGGTGAAGCCCAGGTCAAAACCCTGATCCGCCACGCGGCGGGGGAACAGGGATTGACCCGCTTTGCCGTGCTCTACCCCGCCGACGTCATGGGGCGCGAGTTCGCCGAACTCTTTTCCAGCCAGGTCATCGCGGCCGGAGGAGAGGTTGTCGCCAGCCGCGCCTACCGGCCCAACGCCGTCGATTTCCGCGAACCGATCCTGCTGTTGCTGGGCCGGGATCCGGCCGAGCCGCTCCCTTTAAGCCGGACCACGGAGGGGTTGCCCGAGAACCCGGAGCCGGCCCTTCCCGAACTCCCCTTCCAGGCCCTTTTCATCCCGGATTACGGCGAGCGGGTCGGACTGCTGGCGGCCCAGCTCCCCTACTATGACATCACCGGCGTCCAACTGCTGGGGATCAACTCCTGGAATAGCCCGGAGCTGATCCGAAGGGGGCAGGGGGCTGTCGAGGGGGCCGTTTTCACCGAAGGATTTTTTCCGGAAAGCCCTCGCCCCGAGGTCCGCGATTTCGTCAAACGGTTCCGAGACCAGTTTCGCGAAACCCCCTCCATTCTCGATGCCCAGGGCTACGAAGCCGCTCTCCTCTATCTGAAGCTGCTGGAAAATCCCCAGCTCCGGACCCGGGAAGAGTTCCGGCTGGCCCTCAGTGAAACACGCGATTTTCCCGGCCTCGCCGGACTCTTGTCGTTCAAGGAAAACGGCGAAGCCGAAAAAACCCTGTTCCTGCTCCGGATCCTGAAAGGGGCTGTCGAGCCATTTAATTGAAGAAAGCGAGTTTTTCTAAGTGCTTGCTTTAAAAGACTTTTGTATTGACCTCGAAAAGCTGTTGATGGTATCTTAGCTTTTTGGAGGTTAACGATGTTCAAGGTCGGCGACAAAGCGGTCTATCCTGCCCAGGGCGTTGTCGAGGTCAAAGCGATCGAGGCCAAGGAGTTTTCGGGAGAAAAAAAAGAGTTTTACATCCTCCGGATCATCAACACCGATATGACCATCATGCTGCCGACCACCAACGTCGGCACGGTCGGAATGCGGTGTCTGATCGACCAGGATCATATCGCCAGGGTCTACGGCATCCTCAAGGAAGGCAAGACTGGAAACGGCTCCCTCCCCTCCTGGAGCCGGCGTCAGAAGATCTACCAGGACAAGATCAAATCGGGGGATCTGTGCGAGGTGGCCCAGGTTTTGAGAGAGCTTTACTTCATCAAGGAGGGCAAGGACCTCTCCTACGGCGAAAAAAAATATCTCGAACATGCCCGGCGCCTGGTGATCCAGGAACTCGCCTACGCCAAGGGGATCTCGGAAAAACAGATCTCGGAAGAGGTCGAAAACATCTTCCTGCACTGACGAAATCCCCGCCCCCTAACAGGCTGCCTTCCCGTCTCTGACGGGAATCGACTAACCAGCGGCGGTCTCTTGAGTCCGTGAGCGCCATGAGTGTTGTCGCCCTGATTCCCGCCGCCGGTTGCGGCGCCCGGTTCGGCTCCGGAGTAAAAAAGCAGTATCTCCACCTCAGCGGCCGTCCCGTGGTGGCCCGCACCCTCGAAATCTTCCAGCAGCATCCCCTGATCGAAAAAATTTTTCTTGTCGTTCCTCCCGAAGAAACCGATTATTGCCGGGAGGGGATCGTGGCCCGCTACGCCTTGACCAAGGTGGCCGATATCGTTGCCGGCGGCGCCGAGCGCCAGGATTCCGTCGCCAACGGCCTAATCGCCTGCGGCGGCGCTCCCGGCGACATCCTGGTGATCCACGACGGGGTGCGGCCGCTGTTCCCGGCCGAGCGCCTTGACGAAGTAATCCGGGTGGCCCGCGAATGCGGCGCCTGCGTGGCCGGGATGCCGGTCAAGGACACGGTCAAGGAAGTGGTTGACGGCGTCATCGTCGGCACCCCGGACCGGGGCCGCCTGTGGCAGGCCCAGACCCCCCAGGCGTTCCGCTTCGAACTGATCCGCCAGGCCCATGAAACGGCTGCGCGGCAGGGGCTCCGGGCCACCGACGACGCGGCCCTGGTGGAGCGGCTCGGGGCCGAGGTGCGGATGGTGGCGGGGAGCTACCGCAACCTCAAGATCACGACCCCGGAGGATCTGCTGCTGGCGGAGGCCTTCCTGGCCGCGGCAAGGGAGGAACGATGATGCGCATCGGCTGCGGTTACGACGCCCATTGCCTGGTGGCGGGGCGGCCGCTGATTCTGGGTGGGGTTCAGATCGAGCACGAAACCGGCCTGCTCGGCCATTCCGACGCCGACGTTTTGCTCCACGCGATCTGCGACGCCCTGCTCGGCGCCCTCGGCGAGGGGGACATCGGACGCCATTTCCCGGACTCCGACCCGGCCCTGAAGGGAATCTCGAGCCTGCTGCTGCTGGAGCGGGTCGTGGCGCTGATGACAGGAAAAGGCTACCGGCTCGGCAACCTCGACGCCGTCATCATCGCCCAGCGCCCCCGGCTTTCCCCCCATATCCCGGCGATGCGGGACAGGATCGCAGCGGCCTGCGGGGCGATTCCGGAGCGGATCAATATCAAGGCCACCACCACCGAGAAACTCGGCTTCGAGGGGCGCGAGGAAGGGATCGCGGCCCAGGCCGTGGCCCTGCTCTGCGCCGTCGGATGAAAAATTGTTTATAACTTTTCAGCCTATGGAAAAGGCTGATTTCCACCCTGTCCACGGGCGGGGAATCCGAACCCAAATACCTGGATCCCCGACAGAACCGTTCGGGGATGACAGCTGAAATGACCAGGGGGTCATTCCCGAAGGCCTTTATCGGGAATCCAGGGTTTTCGATTTCCTTGAACGGTAGCGCTGCCTGAAGAATCATCTCTGAATGTGAAGTGTGTTGAATAGTTACAATTGTTGACACTATTCGGCTTCATTCAAAAAATAAAACCTGATGCCACAGGGATAGAAGGGATGGAGAATGGTTACAAAAACTAAATGGTTTTCCCCAAACTCCATTCGATTTTGGTTTGCCTTGGTCATTCTTCGCGCCTTCGCGTCTTCGCGGGAGGCAAGGTCTATGGTTTCACGCCCGTTCGCTCAAGCTCACTCAAGACGCCAAGGACGCAAAGGAAACCATCCCCTTTTTCTTCTCTTTGCGCCCTTGGCGATCTTGCGGTAAAAGATCATGGCGATGGTGAATAGTTAAAAATTGTTTTTCTCTGGTCCCGTTACCGGCGGGCCAATGCTTTTCCTTTGAAATTTGATAAAGGAGGTCGAAAAACCCATGACGTTGCGGATTTTCAATACCCTGTCGGGAGCCAAGGAGGAATTCCAACCGATCGAGCCGGGCAAGGTCCGCCTCTACGTGTGCGGCATCACCGCCTACGATTACTGCCACATCGGCCACGCCCGGGCCAACGTCGTCTTCGACGTCCTGTTCCGCTACCTGAAGGCCCTCGGCTTTGAGGTCACCTACGTCCGCAACTACACCGACATCGACGACAAGATCATCAACCGCGCCAACGAGCTCAAGGTCGGCAGCCGCGAGCTGGCGGAGCGCTTCATGGCCGCCTT
>JAFGOW010000233.1 GCA_016926265.1 Deltaproteobacteria bacterium
ACCCGCTGCACCCGATGGGTGCCGCTTTCGTATTTGAGGCGGGAATAGACCCGGTCGCCGCTGATCTGGATCACCGCCTCCTTGAAGCCGCCGGCGTCGGCCTCGGAGATGCTCATGGTTTCCACCTTCCACCCCATCCCTTCGGCGTAGTGCTGGTACATGCGGTAGAGGTTGTAGGCGAACAGGGCCGCTTCCTCGCCGCCGGTGCCGGCGCGGATCTCCAGAAAGATATTTTTGCCGTCGTTGGGATCGCGGGGCAGCATCAGGGTCTGAAGCCGTTTTTCCAGATCATCGCGGGCGGCCTCCAGGCCCGGCAGTTCGGCGCGGGCCAGCTCCTTGAACTCCGGATCGCTCTCCTGCAGCAGCTCCTGGGCTCCCTTGAGGTTCTCGCAGGTCTTTTTGTAGCGGTGGTAGGTCTCCACCACCTCCCGCAGTTCGGCATGTTCTTTGGTCAGGGCGAGAAACCGCTCCCGGTCGGACAGGATCGTCCCATCGGAGAGCAGCCCTTCGACCTCCCGGAACCGTTCAACCACCTCTTCCAGTTTTTGAAACATGCCGTCTCTTTTCTCAATTTTAAACTGCGGTGCGGGGGCCGGGGAAATCCCCTAGCCCAGCTCCGCGTAATCCCTGCGCACCTCTTCCATGCGGCCGCAGCTCATCGCCCCTTCGGGGCATTCGCCCGCCACGCAGCCCGGCCCCGCGTTGAAAAAGAGCAGTGGCGCCGCCGTCCTGGCCTGCCGCAGCATCTCCTTGGCCACGGCCCGGATCTCCCATTGCGCGCGCAGGCAGCAACGCAGCCGGAAGAAATGGTGCAGCTCCCGGGCGTTCATGGTCACCACCAGCTTGGTGCCGACGGCGTTGGGGAGCACGAAACGGGCATCCTCCGCCGGGATGCCCCCTTGCAGCAGCTCGTCATAGAGGGAAAAGGCGTCGCGGAGGAAGGATTCGAACCGCTCTTTGATTTTCACGTCGGCGGCGATGGAATCGGGGACCACGGCGCCGAAGCGGTCGGCGGCGGAGACGTAGCGCTGGCTCTGCTGGGAGAAGGAGGCGACCCGATGGCGGACCAGCTGATGGGAGCAGGCGCGGCTGATCCCTTCGATCCCGAAGGTGAAAGCGGCATGCTCCAAAACGGAAAAATGCCCTGCCGAAAGGATCTTTTTCAGCAGAGCTTCCTTTTTGGAACGCCCTTTTTCCAAAATCTGCTCAATGGAGGAGGAGGAATAGCACAACTGCGCCGCGGCTGCGACTACCTCCTCCGGGTCGGGCGTGCAGGCCAACAGCCGGACCACCATAGCCTTCCCCCAACTGCCGGAAAAGACGGGGCCTGGGCGGCGCCGTCGTTACTTCTGGCAAAAAAGAAACGGCCCGCCGGGCCGTCCAGATCCAGTTACTGATTCTGCCCGTATTTTTTTCGGAAACGCTCGATGCGGCCGGCCGTGTCGAGCAGTTTCTGCTTGCCGGTGAAAAACGGGTGGCATTGGGAGCAGATTTCGGTGGTGATTTCCTTGGCCTGGGTGGAGCGGGTGACGAAGGTATTGCCGCAGTGGCATTTGACGGTTACTTCTTCGTAACGCGGATGGATTTTTTCTTTCATATTCTCAAATCCTTTAACGGGGCTGACTCAGGTTGGGCTATTCCCTCGCAAGTGGGAAAATCTATCACTTTATCAGGGAACCCGCAAGACCTTTTCTTTGGAAAAAATGGGGTGCCTTTTTTATTTAAAAGAACCAGCTACTGGTTCATGTTGTCGAGAAATTCCTGGTTGCTCTTGGTATCCGCCAGTTTTTCCAGGAGAAATTCCATGCTGTCGACCACGTTCATGGAGGAGAGCACCTTGCGCAGCAGCCAGATGCGCTGGAGATTGGTGTGGTTGACCAGCAGTTCCTCCTTGCGGGTTCCGGACTTGTTGATGTCGATGGCGGGGAAGACCCGTTTGTCCACCAGCCGGCGGTCGAGATGGACCTCCATGTTGCCGGTGCCCTTGAATTCCTCGAAGATGACCTCGTCCATCTTGCTGCCGGTGTCGACCAGCGCCGTGGCGATGATGGTCAGGGAGCCCCCCTCCTCGATGTTGCGCGCCGCCCCGAAGAAGCGCTTCGGCTTGTGGAGGGCGTTGGAGTCGACACCGCCGGAGAGGATCTTGCCGCTGGGGGGGACCACGGTGTTGTAGGCCCGCGCCAGACGGGTGATGGAGTCGAGCAGGATCACCACGTCCCGTTTGTGCTCCACCAGGCGCTTGGCCTTCTCGATCACCATCTCGGCCACCTGGACATGGCGGGTGGCCGGCTCGTCAAAGGTGGAAGAGATCACCTCCCCCTGCACCGAGCGCTGCATGTCCGTGACCTCTTCCGGGCGCTCGTCGATCAGCAGCACGATCAGGTAGATCTCGGGATGATTGGTGGTGATGGAGTTGGCGATGTTCTGCAGCAGCATGGTCTTGCCGGTGCGGGGCGGGGCGACGATGAGGCCGCGCTGCCCCTTGCCGATGGGGGTGGCGAGGTCCATGACCCGCGAGGAAAGGTTGCCGGGACCGGCTTCCAGGACGATGCGTTCCTGGGGATAGAGGGGCGTCAAGTTGTCGAAGAGGGTTTTGTCCCGGGCCACCGCCGGGTTTTCGAAGTTGACGTCGGAGACCTTGAGGAGGGCGAAATAGCGCTCCCCTTCCTTGGGGGGGCGGATCTGGCCGGAGACGGTATCGCCGGTGCGCAGGTTGAAGCGCCGGATCTGGGAAGGGGAGACGTAGATGTCGTCGGGCCCCGGCAGATAGTTGGCGTCGGGGGCGCGCAGGAAGCCGAAGCCGTCGGGGAGAATTTCCAGGACGCCCTCTCCCGAGATGGCGCCGTTCTTTTCGGCCGTATTGTTCAGGATGGCGAAGATCAGATCCTGCTTGCGCATCCCCGCCGCTCCCTCGACCCCCAGATCCCTGGCGATGTTGGTCAGATCGGTGATCTTTTTTTCCTTCAACTCTTTAAGATTCATGACTGCTCCTCGGGAAACCCGTCACCCGAAGCCGGACTCTTCCGCTCCGAGCCGCGGTGATACCGGTCCGACGGTGTGATGAAACTGTTATCATATTGTTATCGTTATATATTTTGAAAATTAATACGATTCAAAGCGGCACAAGGGACCTAGCGATAGGGTAGGAACCGGGATCAACTCCACGTCATTTTTCTGGATGAACTGCGATATCACCGAAATGGAATCTTCTACGATCTATGACCAGGTTGTCTCGGGCGATCAAACGCCGAAGCACAGTGCGGAAAAGTCAGGAACAGGCAAGGAGCTGGATGGCCGGAGAGGAGCAAAGAACTCCGATGAGCGTTCTTGTACAATCTTTGGTTTTGCTTGTCAATGGAATAAATGGCAAAAAAACGCTGCGGCGACCGGTCCTTTTTTTCTTGGAGCGCCGCTCCCGTCTTCCTTCCGGTTTTTTTGCAACGGCCGGGGAGGTTTACCACCAGAGCTGCAAGCGGTCCGCCACCCGCAAAAGCATCTCCTTGTAGGTCCGGGGTATCGGTTGTTCGCCGGGAAATGGCAGGGAATTTTCCCGCAAAACCCTTTCCAAACCCTCCAGCGAGATCCATTTTATCTTGACCTTGTTGGTCTTGTTGTAATGGGCCTCGTCGAAGTCGGGGTACTGGAGCAGCAGGAACGGCTCCGAGGGGTTGCCGCTGTATTCCCACAGCAGGGCGCCATCGGCCGCGGCCACAAAGGCGCTTTCCACGATCAGGTTATATTCCGCCTCAAGATAGTTGATGCGGGTTCGATCCCAGTGTTTGCGTGGGGTTGCCACGCCGTTGAGAACGATGACCAGCAGGCCGTCAACCAGATTCTTCCGGGCCAGTTCCCCGGCATAGGCGCCGTTGAAGCGGTAGCTGCGGTAAAAACTGTCCGGACGCGCCACCAGTTCCGTGCCCGTAATCAGGTTGGCGAAGAGATCCTCCGGGTCTCCCTCCACGGGGCGCACGTCGAAATAGCCCCCCCCCCGCTTCAGGCGCTGGATCAAATACGAGGTCTGATCCCGATTGCCGGATTGGATCAGCGACAGGATTCCCTGCCGATCCGGATGAGCGATTTCCGAGCCGGTGTCAACCAGCAGGGGAAGCACCCCCAGGGTTTTTACCTTGTTCCGGTATTCCTTTCCGGAAATCAGAAAATTACTGTTGGAACAGGCGGCGGATCCCAGAGCCAGCAAGGCCAGCACCGCAAGCCAGGTCATTTTTCGCATGAGATCACCTCTTGGTCCGTTAGCCGGAAATGATGTCCTTAAAATAGCACAAAAAATAAAATCCGTTGCGGGAAATTGCCCCCCCGTGTGGGATCCATCCTCCAACCTGTCTCCGGGAAAGAGCGTATTCCACGATTTTCGGTTGACAAATTAAGGGCCAAAGACAATGATTACCTAAAAGGTTTTCAATGGGGGGCGGTCTTGGTCATCACCCGCGCAACCGAATACGCGATCCGAGCGCTTCTTTATCTGGCCAGGCAGCCCAAGGGGCAGATCGTCTATAAAAAGGATATCTGCAAAAGCGAGGATGTCACCCCCGCCTTTTTGACCAAGATCCTTCAGCCTCTGATCAAAAACGGCATCGTCGGTTCCCAGCGGGGGGTGGGGGGCGGATTTTACCTGCTCCTCGATCCCTCTCAAATCACCCTGCTCGACGTGGTCCAGAGCCAGGAGGGTCTCCTCGCCCTCAACCACTGCCTGACCGCTGACGAGAACTGCGGCCGCCAGGAGTTCTGCCCGGTCCGGAAGGTATGGGAGGAGGCCAACCGCAGCCTGACCGACATCCTGGCCGGATACGATCTGTTTTGGCTGGCCCAGCAGGGGCCGGGCGGGCCGGGAGCTCGGCCGAAATCCGGCAGTTCGGGATAGAACGCCGTCGCGGCTGGCCTCATTGACAAATCCGGTGGTTTCAGTTAGCTTTTAAAACACAATTTAATAGCGCTTCTTCTTTATCGAGAGTGGTGGAGGGAAAGGCCCTGCGAAACCACAGCAACCGGTGCCGAACGGCATGTCAGGTGCTAACTCCTGCCCATGTCGTCATGGGAAAGATGAGGAAAGAGCCGAACGACAGTTTCTGGTGAACCGGAACCCCGCGCGGCCCTTTTCCATCTCATGGGAAAGGGCCTTCTCGTTTTTTGGCATGGGGAGCGGGAGTGGTTAAGACATCTGTTGGGCTGGTCACAACCGAAACGGTCACCTTCGAAACCGAATTGCGGTTGGAGAGCGGTCGCTGGCTCGGCCCGGTCACACTCGCCTTCGAGCGTTACGGAACCCTCAACGCCGACCGCTCCAACGCCATCCTGGTGACCCACGCCTGGACCGGCGACGCCCACGCAGCCGGCAGCCATCATCCGGAAGACCTCAAACCGGGCTGGTGGGACGACATGATCGGCCCCGGCAAGCCCCTCGACACCGAGCG
>JAFGOW010000234.1 GCA_016926265.1 Deltaproteobacteria bacterium
CCCCTCCGCGCAATACCAACGAAAAAAGCCCTGTTTCCAGGGCTTTTTTCGTTGTGATGAAGGCAGAATTACTTCTTGAGACCGGCTTCGAAAGCCTTCTGGGAGGCCTGAGCGTTCGCTTTGGCGGCGGCGGCGGCGGCTTCGGCGGCCTTGGCGGCGGCAGCGGCGCTCTGGGCGCTCGCTTCGGCGCTCTGGGCAGCCTGGGCAGCCTGACCGCTGGCGGCAACGGCCTCATCAAGTTTGGCACGGTCTTCAGCGGTCAGCGCCGTGGTGCAGCCGGAAAGAAGAAGAAGGCCTGCACATGCTCCCCCAAGAACCATTTTCCAATTACGTACCATGTTTATTCCTCCTTTTGAGAATAACCCAGGTTTTTCGCTTTTCTCCGTCAACCGGAGCCCGAAAACTGTGAGGATTCTACCACTTATTACAAAGGAATCAAGAAATTTCATTCATTTCCCCCATTCGTCGCCATCCTGAGACTCTGGAAATGGGCCAAAACCTGACGCAGGGCCTGGCCGCGGTGGCTGATGCGGTTCTTGATGGCCATGGATAATTCCGCCAGGGTCTTGCCGTATTCAGGCACCAGAAAAACCGGGTCATAGCCGAATCCCCCGGTTCCCCGCGGCTCTTCGAGGATCACCCCTTGGAGACAGCCGCGGAACAGGCGGCCGGGGCGCCCCGGTTGGCACAGCGCCATGACGCAGCGGAAGGCCCCCCGCCGCCGTTTTTGGGGAACCCCCTGAAGGGCTGCCAGCAGTTTGCGGATGTTGTCGGCATCGGCCGCCGCCTCTCCCGCGTACCGGGAGGAGCGCACGCCGGGCAGCCCGCCCAGGGCCTCCACCTCGAGTCCCGAATCGTCCGCCAGCGTCAACAGACCGCTGACGTCGGCCATAACCTGTCCCTTTTTGAGGGCATTGGCCTCGAAGGTGGTGCCGTCCTCCTCCACCTCGGGAAGGCCGGGAACGTCGCCGGCGCTCCGCACCAGAACCCCGGAATCGGCCAAAAGCAACCGGATTTCCTCCAGTTTTCCCCGATTGCGGGTGGCCACCAGCAATTCCATGGCCGTCATCCCAGGACCTCGGCCTGCAGCCGGAGCAGTTCCCGGCAGCCTTCCAGGGCCAGATCCCGCAGCCGGTCAAACTCCGGAACGGAGAAGGTCGCCTCCTCGCCGGTACCCTGAATCTCCACGAACCGTCCCGATTCGGTGACGACGAAATTCATATCGACGGCGGCTCGCGAGTCCTCTTCGTAGTTGAGGTCCAGGAGCGCCGCTCCGGCCACCAGGCCGACGCTCACCGCCGCCACCCGCTCCTTCAGCGCCCGGCCGGCCGCCACCCCGTTTTTCTCCAGTTTCCTCAGCGCCAGTGACAGAGCCAGGCAGGAACCCGTGATGGCAGCGGTGCGGGTGCCGCCGTCGGCCTGAAGCACGTCGCAATCGATGACCAGGGTGCGCTCGCCAAGCAGCGACAGATCGGTCACGGCCCGCAGCGAGCGGCCGATGAGACGCTGGATCTCATGGGTGCGCCCCCCGATCCGTCCGCGCACCGCTTCACGGGGGGAGCGGCTGCTCCCGGCGCGGGGGATCATGGCATATTCGGCGGTTACCCAGCCGCGCCCCTGACCACGCAGAAAGGGAGGAACGGTCTCTTCCAGGGAGGCGTTGCAAAGCACCACCGTATCGCCGAACCGGGTCAGCACGGAACCTTCGGCGTAGCGGTTAAACCCCGGTTCGAAGCGGATCGTCCGCAACGCGTTCGCGGGCCGTCCGTCGTTTCGAGGCAAGGTCATGGCAGGTTCTCCTTTCGGGCCGCGGAAAAGCGTTGAATCCCCTGGTACAGCGCCTGGGCCAATTTCTTCTGCGCTTCGGAGTCGGTGAGACGGGCGTTGTCCTCGGGATGGCTCAAATAACCGAGTTCCACCAGGACGGTGGGGAGGTCCCCTTCCCCCAAGGGAAGGAGCGATGCCGGTCGGATGCCGTTGACGCGCAGACCGCCGGCATAGAGGGTGTCCGCCAGCTTCCGGGCCAATTGGCGGCTTTCTTCCCCGCTGTGAGGCGCCTGTCCGAAGGCCCCGCCCTCGGGCCGGATGAAGAGGGTCGCCCCCTCGGCGCTTTCCCGGAAGGAAGATTGGGCATGAAGGATAATCAGGGCGTCCACCTCCGGTTTGTCGGCCTGTTCCAGACGTTGCCGCAAAGTCAGGGAATAATCCTTGTCCCTGGTCAGGAAAACCGGGATGCCGAGCCGCATCTTGATCTCCTTGGCCAACAGCAAGGCTATCTCCAGGACGACATCCTTCTCCTTGACGCCGTAGAGCCCCACGGCGCCGGGGTCGGTGCCGCCGTGGCCGGGATCAATGGCCACGCCGCGCAGCCCCAGCCGGCCCGCTTTCCCCTTTTTGCGCAGCAGAAAGGAGAAGAGATGATCCAGCCCCGCCTCTTTCGATGGCGCCGCAACGGGAAGCGGATCGAGATTCCGGTAGGAGACGGCGACTCCCAGCAGCAAGGGCAGCTGCTCCCGGACGAAATCCTCCGCCACCCGGAACCGGCCGTCGATAAAACGGGGAGGATGGACCAGCGGCACGAAACGGTTGTCCATGCGCAGGTAGCGGCCACCTGGGAAAAGAACGGCGGTCCCCAGCCAGGAGTGGATCCGGTAGACGTGATCGACCGCGTCCCACCCCCCTTTGAGACCCAAGGGGGGCAGCAGATCATCCAAGGCCAGATAAGCCAGCCCTCCCAGGTTGTAGACCTCCTCCAGCCGCTTCGGCTCCTGGCCGCGCAACGCGATCTCCACCGCCGCCGGCAGGGGAGAAGGGAACAACAGCATCCCTATCACGGGAATCAACAGCCACCTAAAACGGATCATGTCGGGATCATCCCCTGTGTCGGTACTCCCCGCAACGTCCGCGGGAGGGAACAACCGTATAATATCCAGGCAGGGAATTCAATACGGAATGAGCCTTTTGCCCCGCCGCCGGGGGCGATTGAAATGAGCGAGCAGCCGCTCGGTCAGGACCTTCTGCAACCGGCGCTGGGCCGCCGCGTCGCTCTCCATGCCGGGGATCTGCCCGCCCGCCACCATGCCGTGGCCGCCGGAAGTGCCGAGCTCCCCGATGATCTTCTGGATCAGTTCACCCGCCGAGAGCCCGATGGAAACGGTGCGAAGGGAAACAATCTCCTTGCCTTCGAACAGGCCCATGCCGAGGACCAGGGAGATCCCCTCCATGCGCAGCAGAAAATCGGCCATCTCCGCCACCATGTCGGGATGGATGACGGAAAAAAGGTTGAAAACCAACAGGTCGTCATGGATGCGGGCGTTGGTCAGAGCCTTGCTGAAGGAGAAGAAATATCCGCGGGGGACCTTGGGGTGGGTGATCTTGAAAAGGATGCGGTTGTTGACCATGGGGAACAGGGCCAGATAGGCCTCCCGGTCCGCGGGGGACCATTCCCGGCCGAGCTCCTGGGTCTCCGATTTGATGGCGTAGTAGATGATGGTGGCCAGCTTGGTCCCGAAGGAGACCCCTTGAGCTTTGAGATATTCGAACAGGATCGTGGCGGTGCAGCCGTAGTCCTCGCGAATATCGACCCAGCGGCAGTTTTGGACCAGTTCGGGGCGGAGCGGATGGTGGTCGATGACCAGATGAACCGGGATCTCGGGTGGGAGCGGATTGTTGCCGGTGCCCGGCTGGGTATCGACCAGGCAGACGACCTGAAAATCGTCCAGATCGAGCCCCTCGAAGGGGACGGCGTCGATCTCCAGCTCCCGGACCATGACCCGGTTCTCGCCGCGGCCGATCATGCCGCCGTAGGCGATCACGCACGGCAGCCCGGTCAGCACCGTGATAAAATGCTTGAGCGCCATGGCGGCGGCCAGAGAATCGGGATCGGGATTGTCGTGCGAGAGAATCAGAACCCGTCCCTTGCCCCGCAGCCCTTCCACCAGCGCCGTGGAAAATTTACGCGATTTCTCCAGATCGAGCGCCATTATCCCCTCTTTCTCTCTGCCGCCAGGCCCCGTGCCAACGCCTCTTTCACGGCGGCTTCCGGATCCCGGCGCCAGACGACTCCGGGCAGTTCCTTCCAAGCACCGAGGGAAATCACCGGGCGCCCCAACTTGAGGGCCACCGCGATCTCGGAGAGGGTGCCGTATCCCCCTTCGACGGCGATCAGGGCGCAAGCGGTGTGAGCGATGATGACGTTGCGGGCGTGCCCCATGTTGGTGGCCACGGCCAGGGTGACATAGGGATTGGCCTCCCTTTCATCCCCTCCGGGCAGGATGCCGAGCGCCTCGCCTCCCGCTTCGCGGCAGCCCCGGCAGGCCCCTTCCATGACCCCGCCCAGGCCGCCGCAGACCAACACCGCACCGCACTGGGCGATGAACGTCCCCACGGCAACGGCGGCCCGGTAGCCCTCGGGGGAGGGGCGGGAAGCCCCGATCACCCCGATGACCGGCCTTCGTTCCGGCTGGATGGGCGCCAAGACATCAGGAGACATGGCGGGCCCGGATCAGGTTGAGAAAGCCGGGATCTTGGCGGATCGGATCGAAGGCGGAGTCCTCCCAGGCCCGTTCCAGCAGGTTGCGGTCCTTTTCGGAAGCCGCGGCCAGCGCCGCCACGGCATCACCGGCGCGGCCCAGCAGGGCCAGCACCGCGGCGCGGCCGTAATGGGCCAGAGGAACATCCCCGGCGCGGCCGAGAATGGCGTCGAAACAGCCCAAGGCGGCATCGTAGCGCTTCAGTTCCCGCAGCACCGTCCCTTTGAGGTGAAGCGCCTGGATCGATTCCGGATTGCGCGTCAGGCTTTCTTCCAACCCCTTCAGGGCCTCTTCCGGGCACCCCTCCTCCAGCAGCAGCACGGCACGGAAAAAGGGGATTTCGGGACGGCCGGCACGGATCTTCTCGGCTTTTTCCAACAGCTCGAGAACGACATCGTGGGGCGCTTTCTCGATCAGCAGCCGGATGTTTTCGAGCACCGCGCCCCACAGCCCCGGACTCAGTTCGAGGGCCTGGAGAAAACTCAGCACCCCCTCCCGGTATTGGCGCAGACGGAGCAGGGAGAGCCCCCGGTTGAAATGGAAGCTGGCATCCTGAGGATTGAGTTCAACGGCCCGGTTGAATTGGACCAGCGCCTCCCGATCCCGCTCCAGGGCCGACAGAACATAACCCATGCCGTTATGGCTGGCCGCCACCTGGCTTTGAACGGCAATGGAGCGGCGGAAATTTTCCAGGGCCTGTTCATATTCTCCAAGGCGGTTGAGGAGATAGCCGCGCTGGAAATAGTTCTCCCGCCCTTCCGGCAGACGGTGCAACGCCTGCCGGTAGAAATCGCAGGACTCCTCCTTGCGGTGCAACAGCTCCAGAATATTTCCCGCATGGATATAGGATTCCGGGAAATCGGGTTGGGTCCCGATGCAGCGCCGGAAATGGTCGGCGGCCTGTTCCAGATGCCCGGTTCGTTCCAGCAGAATGCCGAAGTTGTGATGCGCCCCGGCGTTGTCGGGATCGAGCAAAATGATCTTCCGGAACAGCGCGGTGGCCATCGCCACCTCGTTCAGGTTGAAAGCGGCCACGGCGACCAGATTGAGGGCGTCGATATCCATCGGCTGGGTTTCGAGAACCTCTTCCGCCAGGTTCAGGGCCTCGCGGTTCTCCCCCCGCAGCAACGCCACATGGGCGCGGCGCAATTGGTCGACCTTCTCGTCGGACCCCTTCTCTTCCAGGAAAAAACCGAAATCGTTTTCCATCGAGGCTCAACTCAGTTCAGGCCAGGCTGTCGAAGGCGGCCTGGAAAAAATCCCGTTCGCATTCCATGGCATAGCGGTAGATGCCGCGCGTGGCCGGATCGTCGGCGGCATATTTATCGACCAGGGCCTCCAGCTGCACGGCCAGGTCCTCGATCTCAAGGCCGCTGTAGGTCCGAATCCAATCGCTGTAGCGATGCTCCGGGGGATGGCTGTCCGCCAGTTGCCGCCCCAGCCAGGCGTAGAGCCGCATGCAGGGAGTCAGGGCGGTGACCGTCAGGCCGGCGCCGTATCCCCAGGCGGTGGCCATGACGAAATCGGTATAACGGCGGGTAGCGGCGGCGACTTCGACATGGACCAGATCGACCCCCCATCGCTCGGCATAGCCGGAATGCAATTTCAGTTCACCGAAGACCCCGGCGGCCAATTGGTGCAGTTGGACGAAATCCTCCCAGTCGCGCGCCTTGGCCCCGGCAATCACGTAGGCACGGGCGAAGGCCTTCAGAAAAAAGGCATCCTGCCCGACGTAATAGGAGAAGCGCCTCGGATCGAGGGATCCGTCCCGGATCCCCTGGACAAAGGGATTGTTGAGGGAGGCCAGCGCCAGTTCCCGGTTTTCGCGCCACAGGGTCTCGGACAAAGACATCGCCATGCTCCAGTCGAGGTTAAAAAGGCTAAGGGCCATTCTAAACCAGCTTTTCCCCCGCTGCAAATTCCACGATGAACTTTTCGCACACAAAAGGAAAAGCCCCCGGTTTCCCGGAGGCCTTTCACCGTTCAGCTATTGTTATCAGCCCCCCATAAAGGCCTGGTTCCCGGCCATGGGAAGGGTCTCCGGCGCCGGCTGGCCGTTGGGATAGACAAAACGCCGATGCTGGTAGTTGCGCAGCACCACCTGGTCCCCCATCTGCTGGAGGTAGTCGGGGAGCAGCGGGATCTTGCCGCCGCCGCCGGGGGCGTCGATGACGAAGGCCGGCACCCCCAGCCCGGAGGTATGGCCGCGGATGCCGTCGATGATGGCGATCCCCTCCTCCACCGTGGTGCGGAAGTGATCGGTCCCCTCCACCAGGTCGGCCTGATAGAGATAATAGGGCTTGACCCGGATGGAGAGCAGTTTCTGCACCAGGCGCCTCATGGTCGCCGCATCGTCGTTGACGCCGCGCAGCAGCACCGATTGGTTGCCGAGCGGGATGCCGGCGTCGGCCAGGCGGGCGCAGGCGCCGGCCGCTTCCGGGGTGATCTCGAGCGGATGGTTGAAATGGGTATTGAGATAGAGCGGGTGATACTTTTTCAACATCCGCGCCAGATGCGGAGTGATGCGCTGCGGCAGCACCACCGGGATGCGGCTGCCAATGCGGATGATCTCCACCGTCGGAATGGCCCGCAGCTCCTTGAGTATCCACTCCAGGGTCTCGTCGGGGAGCAGCAGCGGGTCGCCCCCGGAGAGGATCACGTCCCGCACCTCGGCATGGCTGCGGATGTAATCGAGCCCCTGGCGCAGGGTGTCGCGGGTGATCCGCATCTGGGCGCAGCCGACCTTGCGCTTGCGGGTGCAGAAACGGCAGTACATGGCGCATTCGGAGCTGACCATGAACAGCACCCGGTCGGGGTAGCGATGCACCAGGTTGGGGACCGGGCTCTGGTTCTCCTCGTCCAGCGGGTCGGCCACGCAGGCGCCGGTCTGCAACTCCTCCACCGACGGCACCGCCTGGCGCCAGATGGGGTCGTCCACCGACTGGATCAGACTCAGGTAGTAGGGGGTGACCCGCATCGGATAACGAGCCACGACCGCCTCCAGGGGACGGGGATCGACGCCGAAACGCCGCACCAGGTCCGCCGGCCTGACAATGCTCTCCTTCAACAGATGTTTCCAGGAGTTCATCACGCCACCTCCTTCGAGCCGGTAAATCTCTTGACGTAGGTGATGCGGTCGTCTCCAGGCCGGTAAAAATCGCGGATGCGGCTCTCTTCGAGGTAGTCGTTGTGAAGATAGAACTGGCGTGTTCCGGCATACCCCGATTGGGAGCTGGTCTCGATGCAGATCAGACCCCCGCCGCGCTGGAGGATGTCGGCCTCGGTGGCGCGAAGCAGTTGGCGACCGATATGGCGCCCCTGCAGATCGGGATCGACGGCGATCCAGTAAATGTCGTAGCTTTTTTCCGTGAGGGGGATGGGCCCGTACAGGATATAGCCGGCCACGGCATGGTCCTCCTCGGCGACGGTCACCAGGTAGTCCCTCTGCTCGGGCTGCTTCAGTACGGTTTCGAGAAGCTCCAGCGCACAATCGACTTCCGGAGCGGTGAACGCTCCGGTGCGCCGGAGGATGGACGAGAGAGGGTCGAAATCTTGCGGTTCCAGGTTACGCAGCATGGCAATCCTCCTTACGTTTAAGAGCCATACGAATGATGCGGTCAATCAGTTGCGGATAATCGAGGCCGCCGGCCCGGGCGCTCCGGGCCAGCCCGGCTTCGGGCGAAATGTCGGGATTGGCGTTGATCTCCAGGATAAAGGGAATGCCGTCGCGTAACCGGATATCGACCCGGGCATAATCACGACAGCCTAGCAATTTATAGGCCCGAAGAGCGACATCCCGGACCAGAAAATCATCGCGGGCAGAGATCTGCGGCGGGCAGATGGCCTGGGTGCCGGTGTAGTCGGGAGAGTTCTCATGCCATTTGCCGGCATAGGTGACCAGTTTCCAGGGGAGAGCGGGGTCGAAACGGATCTCCGACAACGGCAGCACCTTGGGTTTGTGATCCCCCACCACCGCTGCGTTAAACTCCCGGCCGTCGATATATTCCTCCACCAGCACCGCCTGCTGGTAGCGGTTATGGATATAGCGGACCCGCTCCCGCAACAACTCCTCGTTCGTCACCACGCTCTCCGGACCGATGCCGAGGCTGGCATCCTCGGAGGCCGGCTTGACGATCAGCGGCCAGGAGAGGTTCCAGTTGCGGGGGAATACATGCTCGCCCCGCAGGGTCAGCGACTTCGGCGTCGGCAATCCATTCTGGAGCAGCAGCGCCTTGGTCAGCGACTTGTTCTGGGTCACCCCGAGGCAAAGCGAGGGAGAACCGGTGAAGGGTAGCCCCAGCATCTCCAGCAGGGCCGCCACATTCATCTCCATGCGGCTTTCCCCCCAGAATCCCTCGCAGAGGTTGAAAACCAGATCCACCGAGACCGACTGCAGCTCGGCCAGGAAGGTGGGCAAAGAAGCGCCAAGCGCCACGAAGCAGACTTTGTGCCCCAGCTCTTCCAGAGCCGCGGCCACGGCATGGGCCTGATGCTCGGCCCCCTCCTCCGAAACCCGGTCGACGGCCTCTCCCTTGACCAGTTGGGGCGGGACGCGGTTAAAGCAGACAGCGACGTTCATCGCCCTCCCCTTCCGCCAGATGGAACCGGCGGCAGGCTGTATCGGCCACCGCCAGAATCAGTTCGTCGTAAGAAAGCCCCGCGGCCCGGGCCGCCTTGGGAAAACAGCTGTTCTGCTCCGGGCGCGGCAGGATGCCGGGGAGCGGATTCAGCTCGATGACATGGGGATTGCCGTCGGCATCGAGCCGCACGTCGATCCGGCACCAGTCGCGGCAGCCAAGAACCGTAAAGGCCCGGCGGCAGAGCTCCTCGATGCGGTCTTGGAGAACAGGATCGAGCCGCGCCGGGCAGGCAAAGATGGAGAGTGGCGCCTCCTCGGTATCCCAGATCCATTTCGCCTCATAGGAATAGATCGGATTGGCGCCTGCGGGCAGCGTGGCGAAATCGATCTCGACGATGGGCAAAACCCGTGGTTGGGAACCGTTGCCGAGCAGCGCCACGGTGAACTCCCGGCCGGGCAGAAATTCCTCGACCAGCACCGGCTGGCGGTAAGTCTCCAGCGCCCACGAAACCTGGCGCCGCAACGCGGAGCGGTCGCGGACCAGAGCGCGGTCCGTCACACCCTTGCTGGAGCCTTCCAGGATCGGCTTGACAATCAGCGGGTAGCGGAGACGGCCGGGGAGTTCCGCCGCCGAGTTCACGGTGACGAAACGGCCCGTGGGGATGCGATGATAGGCCAGGATCTCCTTGGTGCGGCGTTTGTCCAGGCAAATGCCCAAGGTGACGGGATCGCTGCCGGTGTAGGGGATGCCGAGCATCTCCAACAGGGCCGGGACCTGGGCTTCACGGCTGGCGCCGTTGAGCCCCTCGGCGAGGTTGAAGACGAAATCGGGACGGAGGTTGCGGAACGATTCGAAGGCGTTCAGATCGGCGTTGACCAGGGTGACCCGGTAACGCTTGGCGAGCGCGGACTGGACCGCCTGAATGGTCTGGATGTCGTCCCATTCGGCGAACCGGTCATCGATGGTGGAATACGAGGATGCGCCGTTTCCACCCGCGGATTCCCGCAGGTTGAAGGCGAGTACAACGTGCATAACGAACCCCTTTTTAGCCGCAAGACCAACGCAAAACGCTCTCCAGGTGGAGAGAAATCCTTGTTCCTGGGGCCCCGGATGCCGTGGGCTTTAAGCATTAAAAGGGGTTGCTTTTATGCACTTGAGTCTTGAGCATCCCGGCCTGAACAAAGATTGTTATCTC
>JAFGOW010000235.1 GCA_016926265.1 Deltaproteobacteria bacterium
CATGGCCATCCTCCTGGGCTAACCATGAACCGGACAAACCTTTTGCTACAAGTCCGGACAGTTTATTTGCTCGCGACAACGGGGGAAAAAGCAATTGACAGTGGTGGAACCCTATGATATTTAGACCAAGCTTGGTCCCTTAGGTCCGCTGTGAGACAACGGATGGGAGAAGAAAAACGTCAGCTGGTTCGCTCCCTGGGGATGATATCGAGCCTGGGTGTCTGCATGGTCGCCTCCACGGTCATCGGTTTGGCCATGGGGTATTACATCGACAAATGGCTCGACACTTCACCCTGGTTTACATTGATTTTGCTGGTATTTGGCATCGCCTCAGGATTCCGAAACATCTTCATTCTCAGTGAACGGGAACTGAAGCGCCAACGGAAAGAGAATAACGAAAAAAGAAACGGCGACGACTCCGAACGTGAAGGGTGATCCCGAGGAACAGCTGCTCAATCAGATTTCCCAGCAAAATGTGATGATTACGATTGTCTATCTCGTCTTCAGCCTGTTTTGGTCATCGCTTTCCATTACGCTCAGCGTTTTTGCAGGCAGTTTGATCGCCATTTTCAGCTATTTCTGGTTATCCAGCACCCTGCAAGCAGTCGTTGGGCAACAGGATCAACGGTCGATAAAAAAGTACCTGTGGCATTACGGCATTCGGATCGTGGCCGTGGGAGTGGTTCTTTTTGTGTTGATTTTTTATGTCAAGGTCAACCCCATAGCTCTTTTCATGGGGTTATCGGTAGTCGTTTTGAGCCTTTTTATAGGAATATTCCGATACGTTACGGGGAGGTAGACTGGCATGGTCCATCCTTTTCTGATCCTTGAATGGCTGGCCGAACAGGTGAACCTTCACCTGGGTCCGCATGTGCTTTATGCGTGGCTGGTGATGATTCTGCTGATTGTGGTGGCTTTCTTCGCCACCCGGAAGATCACGGAGACGCCTTCCGGGCTGCAGAATTTCATGGAAGCCTTCATTGAGTTGTTGGAGAATTTCATTGAGGAGAACATGGGGCCAAAGGGGAAAAGGTACTTCCCTCTGATCGCCACTCTGGCCCTCTTCATTCTGAGCTGCAACCTGATCGCCTTGGTCCCCAGCGCTTTTCCACCCACCGCCAACCCCAACACCAACGCCGCTATGGCCCTGACGGTCTTTGTCGCTACCCATTTTATCGGCTTCCGGGAACATGGTTTCGGTTATCTGAAGCATTTTACGGGTCCCATGATTGCGCTCGCGCCCCTGATGTTCGTGGTCGAATTCATTGGACACATAGCGCGACCGGTTTCCTTGACCCTGCGTCTGTTCGGCAACATGTACGGCCATGAAATCGTACTGATGATCTTCCTAATCATACTCCCCATTGTGGGTCCGGTGCCGATGATGTTTATGGGAATTATTGTAGCCTTCATCCAGACCTTTGTATTCACCCTTTTGAGCGTCATCTATATTGCCGGGGCCCTTGAAGAAGCCCATTGATAATAGCTACTAAGTCCTAAAATTTTAGGATATAACACTCACTGGAACAGAAAAGGAGAAGAAACATGGATTATTTCACTTGGTGTATGATCGTGGCAGGTTTCGGAATGTCGGCAGCGGCTATCGGTTGCGGCATCAGCCAAAGCATGGGTATCGTAAGGGCCGTTGAGGGGATTGCCCGCAATCCCGGCGCCGGCGGCAAAATCATGACCACGATGCTGATCGGTCTGGCCATGATCGAATCCCTGGCGATCTACGTATTCGTTGTCGCCATGATTATCCTCTTCGTCAACCCCTTCACCGAACACGTCATCAAGATGGCGGCCACCGTTGTAAAGTAAAACATCCGAGATCAATCACTTCTGTTGACCAAAAAAATGCTTCGGAGATCATCCGGAGCATTTTTTTTTATTCATTTTCAGGAAAACCACGCCATCAACGAGCGTGGCCGTGCTCTCCCGCGCCTCCTTCCGCACGGCTTCACGGCTGGTCTCCGGGTGCGATCTGCTGCTGATGCTCGGCTTCTTCCTCCCTTATGAAAACGTGGCCCCGACCCTGATCGTCAACCGGTGTGAGGTGATGCTTCCTGGCCCGGCGCACCGGTTCTTCGTGAAACAGGAACACGACAGCTATTTCCGGGAGGTGGCAACGTGTTTGACCAAAGGGGGCGGCTGAAGGAGGAAAAATTCTTTTTAAATCTCGCCAGGCATTGTATCTTTTTGAATAATTTTGAACCCCGGAAGGAAAAGGGTTTTTTGCGATGGAATTCGATGACGTCCAAATAGCCCTCTGCGATCTCGAGAAACTGATCCCCGATGCCGTGGCCCAGGCGTTGCGCGACGAAAACCCCGACAACCTTCTGAAGTGGCTGCGGGAAAAGCTGCCGGAGTACGCCGAGCCCGGATTTTGGGAGGAAGCTCCGCCGGGGGGTCTGAACGCCTTTGCGGCGCAATGCCGGCACCTGATCTGGAACAGCCTGCCGGTGCCGGGAAACAACTTCCTGCCTCGTCCGCTCCCCCAACCTGGCCGCAACGATCCCGGCCCGTGCGGCTCGGAGCTCAAATACAAATGGTGCTGTGCCGCCCTTCCCAAACCTTCTTCCCCCGATCCGCTTAATCTCTGGCCTTTTGTTTTGGACCAGGTGCCAAAACAGAAACTGGATGAGGCCTTGGCCAAAAACCGTTTGCCGCTGGAAGGGGTGATCGCCGCCGCCATGAATCATCTGGGGGACGAAGGCCACGAAAAGGCCGTGGATTTGCTGGAACCTCTTTTTGGCGGCTCCCTCAAAAAGCCTCGTCCGGGATTGGAGGTGGCGCTGGAGCGCTGCCGTGGCTGGCGAAGATCATAAAGCTCGTCGGGGTGAGGCGCTGAAGGGGGTTGGGAAATACCCCATGGCTTCGGAGTGAATAATGCAGATCTGGGTTGACGCCGACGCCTGTCCTCGGGCCATCAAGGAGATTTTGTTCCGCGCCGCAGGGCGGCTGGGCTTGCCCCTGACCCTGGTCGCCAACAAGGCCTTGCAGGTTCCGCCATCCCCCCATATCCGGGTGATCCGCGTCGCCGCCGGCTTCGATGTCGCGGACCGGGAGATCGAGCGGCTGTTGCAGCCCGGCGATCTGGTGGTCACCGCCGACATCCCCCTGGCCGCCGCGGTCATCGCCAAGGACGGCCACGCCCTCGACCCGCGCGGGGAGTTTTTCACCAGGGACAACATCGGCGAGCGCCTGGCGATGCGCAATCTTATGGATGAACTGCGCGGCGTCGGGATGGAAGCCGGCGGTCCCTCCGCCTTCACCCACGCCGACCGCACCGCCTTCGCCAATCAACTGGACCGGTTTCTGGCCCGGAATGCGCCGCGCTGACGCCCGCGTCAACCGGGGGTTTCCCTTGGAGCCGCCATCCGCCTAACGAGGTTTTTCGGCTTGCATTTTGCTGGCATCCCCTCCCATCCGGCATTCCTGCGTTAGGTCGAATTTTTCCGGCGCCGCCGTCAAAACAGGAAATTTTTCTGGTATTGGGTTTGGGAGTCCCGGCAAAAGAATGGATGGGAGCTCTGAGCCGGCGGGCAACAAGAGGAACAAATCCCTTCGGATCTTCTCACGGGGAGATCTGTTTTTCGAAAGGATCGATAACCGATGAGACGGTTCCTGGCAGCGATCGGCTGTTTGATAGGGGCGGGGCTGGTTTCCCCCGCCTTGCTCCGGGCGGATGCGACCGAGGCCCTGCAAAAGGTCGCGGCCTTTTACACCCCGGCGGGGTATCGGTTGCGGTCCGGGATTCGATCCGCCGATGAGGTGGAATCGGTGAACCGCGTCGACTATGCCCTCCATAAAAAGCGTTTGAAGCTGTTCCGGGGCAGCCTGTTGAAGGGCGAGCCGGTGGAATCGGTCACTGTCACGGTGATCACGGGCGATCCCGCCGTTGTCCAGGCCTATCATCAGGCCAAGCGGGAAGAATTCGAGGCGCTGGATGTGCGGATGGCCCGGCAGGAGGGCCGGCTGGATGCCGTCCGGAAGACCCAGACCAGAGAACGGCTCACAAAGCAGACCCTGGTGTTCAGGCCGCTGTCGGATCACTCATGGATGTGGGCCAGCGGCGATTGGTACAGCTCGAAATATCAGACCCTGAGCCAACAGGGCACCCTGGAGTTCAAGAAGACCGTGCATTTCGGCGCCCACGCCGAACTGAAAGTCCTGACGGACCAGGGCCTGGTGGTGTCCGAGGCTAATTTCCTGGAGGAAAAGACCGGGCCGGAAGGGATCGGGGACGGCGTGGTCCGGGCCTTGAATTCGGCCGGGGATGTGGAGGAACTTTTGAGCCGCGTCCGGCAGGCGGCCCAGCTTTTTCTGGGCCAGGCCGTGACCGCGGATGACGAAACGGTCCAGCTGCTCCAGGTCAGCGCCGCTCCTTCCAACCTGGATGCCGACGGCAAGGCCCAGGCCCGCATCAGGGTCCGCACCCTGGAGCAGCAGACCGGTCGCCCCGAGACGGCCAAGCCCCTGGCCGGCCGCCAGGTGAGCCTCGCCATTCTGGCCGAGGCCGGCATCACCCCCGGCCGCCTCGACAAAACCTCGCTGGTCACCGGCGCCGACGGGACGGCCACGGCCCTCTTCACCGCCCCGGAGGCCGCCACCCTGAAAGAGAGCCGCATCCGCACGGCCCGGATCGAGGCGGCCTGCGAGGGATTCAACCCGGATCAGGCCCCTATCGCTCTCAACATCTATCAGGACCTGAGCCTGGCTGCGGAGCATGCGATCCTGCCCGCCGGCCCCGACTATGCCAATACCCTCACCTTCAGCTTCGGCGCGCCCGGCGAGAATCTGACCACCACCGCCTACCAGGCGATCGTGACCTCCTCCTCCGGGCAAGGCGCCTTTGCCACCCCGGCCCAGCGCGCCGGTGGCCAGGCCGGTACGGCCCAGCTGAAATTTGCGGCCGTGCCGCGGTCGCCCAACACCCTCTATTACCACTGGGCCGGGCCGCAACCCCGGGACGCGGCCGTGGCCGAAACCGTAACCGTCGAGATCCCCCAGCTGCGATACCGGCAAAGCGTGACCTTCTCCGTGGGGGTCGATCTGACGATCCAGTCTGCCCGCATCCCCTGGCAGGGTCCCTTTTTCCCCTTCCTGCTGATCCCGATCCGGGTCGAGGTTGCCGATCGCTTTCATCCGGACGCGGACCTGGCGGCCCTGTTCCAGACCTTTGCCATCGATCCGGAGATCCATGTCCGGCAGACCGCCTATCGGGCCCCGCCGATCCTTACCGGCCTGCCCGGCGATGAACTGGCCCAGGGGGAACAGCTGGTGGCGGCGGCCAGCCGCTTCGTGGAGCGCGCCAGCGGACCCTCGGAAGCGGGCGCCACGAGCATCCACGACCTCCATTCCAGCGTCCCGGTCAAGGACAAGGAAGGGCGTTGGCTTTTGATGAGCCGGGAGAACGCCGGTTTTTCGCGTACCGTGGAAGACGCCTATCCGTCGGTGGTGCCGATGCGGCGCGGCACCTTCACCTATTCGGTGGCCTTCGACCCCAAATTCAAGGGGGACGCCTCCGATACGGGGCACGAACTGACGCTGGACCCCGTCGAGGTCAGCCTGCTGGGGGTTCGGGAGGGTCGCCTGGGGCTGTTCCTGATGCCGACCCTCAAGGCGATCCTCAGCCTCCATGGCGGGGTGGGCAAGACCCTGGGCCTGGCCGAGATCACCCTCAAGGTTCGCAACGGCGATCTCCGTGGCGCGGTCGTGGACGCCGGGGTGATGCTGGCCGGCGAGACGGCCGGCAACTGGGCCGGCGACAAGATGAAGAACGCCTACCGCACCGCGGTCAAGGATCATTACAAGGCCCGGATCGCCGCGGCCCTGGGCAAGCCCGTGGAGCAACTCACCGCCAGAGAGACCAGCCTGGCCCTGCGCCTGGCCAAGCCCTACAAGCTGGCCGCCTGGGTGGAAACGGTCACGGGCTGGGCCGTGGAGCAGGCCGCGGCCGAGGGCCTGGACACGGTGGTCCCGGGCCAGGGCCGGATAGGACCGCCGGCCTTTCCTGAGACATGGCTCTCCCTGCTGGTGGCTTCGGCCTGGGCCGCCGCACCAGCCGTTCCGAACTCCGACCCCATCGCCGCGGCCCTGGATTTTGTCCAACTGCTGGTTAAGGGCTACGGCCCGGAGACCGGGCTGCTGGTGGTGACGCGGCCCGGCCTGAGCCGATTGGTGGCGCGGAACGCCAAGGGGGAGTCCCTCAAGCCGGCGCCGCGCTCGGTTTTCGGCGGCACCGATCCCCAGGCCGCCCTTTTCGAGGGCAAGCAGGCGGTGGTCATCCCCTTTGATGCCGGTACCACCCTGACCCTCGAGATGGAAGGACGGGGGAGCCCGGTCCGGCTTTACAAGGTCCTGCCCGGCGGAACCAACGCCGGGGTTCTCGACTATCAGGGGCAGCCCTGGAAAAAAACCCTCTCCATCCGCGGCGACAGGGTGCGGCCGCAGTAAAGGACTCGGTTATGAAAACGATCGCGCTGTTGGTGTTCGCATTCTGTCTCTTCGCCCCATCCATGGCTTCGGTTGCCGCGGAAGATCCCCTGGAGGTCAAGGCCTCCTCCATTTCGGTGCTCTACCGGAGCGGCTTCCGAAGCAGCCCCGATCCCCTGTGGCTGGACGGGGACAAGGATTACGGCGTCTGTTTCCTGGTCTTCGAACCGTCGCGGGAATTCTACCGCAACCTGGAAGCGGTCGAACTGGTGCTGCGGAGCGCAAACGTCGCCGACGCCGAGTCGGAGGAGGGGTTTGCCGTGATCGCCGCCGGTCGCTTGGCGGCCCGGAGCGGGGCGATCGGCCGCAATCAGGACATCGTTTTGCCGCTGGATCTCCAGACCCTCGGGAAGGCCGGCCCCCTCACCCTGATCCTGGTGCCCAACGGCACCGACGGCGTCGGTCTGCTCCCCCAGGCCAAACTGCGGGTCAGCAGGGGGGTGGCGAAAAGCGCCGGAAACGGCCTCGTGGCCGAATACCGGTTTGACGGCGACGCCCTCGATTCCTCGGGCGCGGGGAACCACGGCATCGCCGCCGGCCGCTGTGAGTTTGGCGCCGATCGCTTGGGCCGGGCCCGCGGCGCCCTGCGCATTGCCGGAGACAAAAAGGCCATGGTCACCGTGCCCCACGGCGCCTCCCTGGATCCCGGCCGCATGACCCTGGCCGCCTGGGTCAAGGGAGAACGGCCCCAATTGTGGGCCAGAATCCTGCACAAGTTCAATTTCCGGGACAAGGCCGGTTACGCCCTGTTCTACGATCACAAAAAAGGGGCTCTGGCCTTCGAGGCCTACGGGCAGGAGAACAAGCGGCTGTGGCTGGGCAGCCGGGCCAAACTGAGCGGGGACTGGCAGCATGTCGCTTTCACGTATGACGGCCGCACCGGCCGCTTTTTCATCAACGGCCAACCGGACAGCTCGATGGAGTTGCCGATGACCTTGAAACCTTATGGGGGTCCTCTCAGTATCGGCAACGGTTTTGACGGCTACGAATACTATCCGTGGTCGGGCCTGATCGACGAGGTCCGCATCTACGATCGCGCCCTGAGCGAAACCGAGGTGGCCGCCCTGTTCGAGGGGAAAGCCTCCGCATCGGCATCCCCGAACCGGCTGCCCGATCTGAGAAATGCCGACAGTTTATGAGATAGGGGGAAAGCCCATGATACAAAACGCCCTGCTGGTTTTTCTGCTGCTCGTTGCCGTATCGGCCCAGGCCGAAACCGGCCTGAAACCGGTCCATCCCGATGAACCGGCCGACCATACCTGCGAGCAAAGGTTCTCCATCGAAAACGCCCTGGAACGCCTCGGCCAAATCCGGTCCGCATTGGACAGCTTTCGCAAGATGACCGACTGGTCCCAAGGCCAAATCGGCAGAGAAAAGCTGGAGGAAATCGGCCACACCGAGTGGGAGATCCAGCATCTCGGTTTTGAAAATTGGGCCGGTTCCGTCGAGGGGGCTCTGTACCGGAGTGACTATCTCATCAAAAAGCTGCGCTATGAGCTGGCGCTGGAAAAGGTGACATCGGGCCGGCTGGAGAAAACGGAGCTGGAACCGCTTGAAAGGGATTACCGACGGGCCGAGCAGGATTTCAACAGGTTCTGGGAAGCCTTCGCCGTGGCGGATTGAGCTTGCGCGGGGCGGGGCAAAGGGGTGGCATGAAAGGAGGACGGCCAACATAACATGAAATGGAGCATATCTTTGATAGCCGGCGCCGTTGTGGCGTTCGGGATGACCAGTTGCGGCGCGCTGTCCGGGCCGGCGGCCCCAAATCAGACGGCCGGATCTTCGCCGCTGACGATCCGGCGGGACCAGAACGGAACCTACACCGAAGGCCCATGGACCTATGTCTATACCATCACCAACCCCGGCACCCGCAGCCAGGGAGCCGTGGGCCGGCTGCTCTATGACGGCCGTTCTTTGCCCGCGCCGGCCAACCCGGCGGATTGGTACGACACACCGCTGGGCCGCTTTTTTTACGCGAGTGAGGGAAAAATGCTCTGGGAGGAACGGGGATGGCTGCCGGCCGGAAGCGCCGGACCGGGGCCCGGCGGCCGGGCGCTGTCTCCGCCGTCGGCGGGTGATCTCATCCAGCGCGCCCGGGAGGAGATGGCCTTTCTGCTGGTGGAATTGACCGCCAGGGAAGCGGGGCGGGATTGGCAGGAGGAACGGCCGGAGCAGGAGGAGTGGACCGGGAAGACCGATCCCTGGGGTACGAAATACCGGGTCTGGCCGGACCTGCGCAGCGCCGAGGGGGGCGGCATGGTTTCCCGCCTCGTCATCGAAAGCGCCGGCCCCGACCGGGTTTTCGGCACGGCGGACGATCTTTCGCGCCGCTCCGCTTTTGTCCGCTACGGCAGCGGGACCGAGGAAGGCCCCAGGGCCGAAAGGCCCCGCCAGCCGGCAGCGGAATGAGAAACGGCCAGGGAGAAATTGGGGCCTGGCTTGATGAATCGTAAAACCGGCACTGGCCCCGCCGCCCATCCCCGGTGGAAATGAGAATGTTGGACAAATCAACGGCCTATTTTACTTTTATGGGAGAAATGGAATGAAAAAGCTGGTCCCTTTTGCCGTCCTGTTCTTTGTCCTATCAGCCGTCGCGGGTCATGCCCGGGAATCCGGGCTCATCATCACCGTGCCGAAAGCCAAAAGCACGGCTTCCGCCACCGGGAAAACCATTCTGTTGCGCTCCGTCACCGACAACCGCAAATTTGAGGATCGGCCCCAAAGCGCCAATATCCCTTCCCTGGCCGCGACCCTGGCCCGAACCACCCCCCGACAGAAGAGTCTCGCGGTCGCCCGCGCCCGTGATGGTTATGGCAAAGCCCGCCATAATATTTTCATGGCGCCGTCCCAGCCTGTGGAATCCGTGGTTCGGCAGGTGGTCGCCAATGCCCTGACAGCCAAAGGGTACACCGTGGTTTCCAAAGTCGCTCAGGCCGGAAAAAATGCCTTGGTCGCCGATGTCTCCATCGAACAGTTCTGGGGCTACATCAACATCGCCGGCGGCGCCTGGGGTGGGGGAAGAATGACCATGGAAGGGGAAATGACCACGGTTCTGACCCTAAACGACGGCGGCAAGGTTTTCCGGCTGCCGGTTTCAGCCCGGGCTTCTCATCTTTTCAGGCTGATGACCGGCGGTCACTGGTCGCAGATGTTTGGAAAACTGCTGTCCGACTATCTGAACAACTTCGCCCAAATCCGTTTCTGATCCCCCCCCGGGCAAACCGGAAAGCCAAAAATAGCGGCGGGATCGCCACCGGGGGTTTTCCGACCAGGACGCGGCAAGGGACTGAATTTGACCCGAAACTGTTCAGCTTCATCAAAAAACACAGAGCCTGGTGCGACAGGGATAAAAAGGAAGGGATACCTTAACCTTTTCCCCGGCCCCCAACCACCCAAGGCCACGGAGATGCCAGCGGGAAATCTTTTTGGACAAGAGCAAAATCAACCTGTTTCAGGGTCGTGCTCCCGATCTTCGGGCGTTCTGTGATGGCCGCTTTTGATCTTGGCTTTACCCCTTTACCCGTTATCCCTTTCATCCCCTTCATCCCTGTCGATCAGATGTCCGAGTGGTCTCGTTTTTTGGGCTGAATGGTTACTTTTACCCCAGCCATTGCGGTGGATTCCCGAAAACACCGTCTCTTCTTCACTTGCCGATTCCTCGAAGGCGTTCCGCCCGCCAGGGCCCACCCGACTTTTTCCATCTGGACCGGCGCCCGGAAAAGGAATATATTTTGGCGATTTTTTAGGAATCCCGGAGGCGGCGGAGCGCCGTGTTGAACCTATGATGCATTCCTTTTCCCTCCCCGCGGCGGCGCCGTTAAGCCTGACAGACGAATGCCGGCGTTGCGCCATCGAGCTGTTGTACCGCAACACCGTTGCCGCCGGGATTCTCGCCTCTTCCCCCGGCACTCGGGCCGCAGGGCGCAACTACACCAGCATCTTTGGGCGGGACGCCTCCCTCTGCGCCCTCGGCATGGCGGCCTCCGGCGTCCCGGCCCTGATCGATGCGGCGCGCTCCAGTCTGGAGACCTTGGCCTGGAATCAGGCCGATAACGGCCAGATCCCCAATTTCGTCCGCCCCGAGCGGGGGGAGAGCGATTTCTGGTACTCGGGCTGCATCGACGCCACCCTGTGGTGGCTGATCGCGGTGCGCCTGGTCCAGCGCCTGGCGCCGGGGACCGCCCTGGAACAAGAACTCTTCACCTCCGTTCAGAAGGGCTTGCAGTGGCTGAAGTGCCAGGAACACCCTGGCTGGCGGCTGCTGCAGCAGAACGAGGCGAGCGACTGGGCGGACATCATGCCGCGCTCCGGTTTCGTCCTCTACAGCAACGCCCTCTGGTACTGGGTCAAGCGGCTCTATCAGTTCCCCGATGCCGAGCTCACCGCCCGCCATGCCCGCCAGCTGTTCTGCCCCTTCGATCCCTCGCCGCTGCGCCATCCCCGGGTGGCGGTGATGACCGACACCATTCTGCGGGAATCGCAACCGACCCCGTTTTTCCTCAGTTTCGTCAATGTTTCCACCTGGGGCGATGAGATCGATGTGCTCGGCAATCTGCTCGCCGCTCTCACCGGCCTGGCCGACCAGATCAAAGGGGAGGAAATTCTCGACGGGCTGATGACGCTGGGGGCCCACCGCCCCTACCCGATCCGGGTGGTGGGGATTCCCATCGAGCCGGGGCAGCCGCTGTGGCGCCGTTACATGGAGCGCCATAACCAGAACTTTCCCTATCAGTACCAAAACGGCGGCATCTGGCCTTTCGCCGGCTGTTTCTGGGTGCTGCTGCTGGCGCAACGGGGATTGCACCGGGAGGCCCGGCTGGAGCTGGAGCGGCTGGCCGCTCTCAATGGCGTCAACGGCTGGGAATTCAACGAATGGTTTCACGGCCTGACCGCCGAACCGATGGGGATGCCGGGCCAGTCGTGGAGTGCGGCGTTGTTTCTCCTCGCCGGGGCCGCCTTGGAGCGGGAGCTTCCTCTGTTTGACTGAAAAGAGGGCGGGGAGCCCTGGTGGCGGTTTCCGTCGGAAGAAAGAAGGGAGCAAGGATGTCGGGGGTGGCCGAGCGTTTACGGCAGGAGTTGGCCGAAGTCTCATGGCGCGAATTGCGGAGTCATGTGGCGCGGGATACGGTCATCGTTGTGGGCCCCGAGCTCGACCTGGTGGCGGCGGCCGCCGCCGTGGCCCGCGACGACAGCGCCCAAATCGGGGCATGGATTGGCGCCGGGGAGGTGGCCAAGCCGACTATCGAGCAGCTCGCATGCTGGGAAAAGGATCTGGAAAAGCCGTTCCGGATGCTGATTGTCGGGCCCTACATCCTGGCGCAGCCGGTTCTTCATGGTTGACGGCAGCGCCAGACGCCGATTCGAAGAAACGCCGCGCAGCGTTGAAACCCATCCGGATTTCTACTGGCGCCAGTTGCGGGGGACGCCGCAGGAAGAGGCCCGCCGCTCCAGAATATCCAGCTGGTTTTCGACATATCGGAGGGTATTGTTGACGGCCGCAAATTTTGAGCGAGGCGAAAAATTGGTCCTCAGTTTTTCTTTATAATATCTTAATCCCTCCAGCCAATTCTGGAAGAACCTGAACCGACCCTGCCAGTAATCCTTGCCGTAGCCTCCGGGTCGATCCGGCGACGGTGGCCCTTCCAACGGGTGGAGCTCCATCTTGCCGCTAAAGGCATCCAGCGACATTTTGAAGCGGCCGAGGAAACTGTTTCCCAGCAACCTCCCCCCATAGGGCATGTTATGGATCGAGACCTCAACGTTTTCCAGTTTCGCGTCCCCGACCTGCATCGACTTCAGGACCACGAAGGGCTGCCAAACCACCCCGCTGGCTGTCGTGGTGGGATAGAGCGGGGTATCCTCGTTGATGGTCATATCCAGCTCCATGGCGGTCTGCCAATCGATGAGGCAGAAGCTGGCGCCGGTGTCCACCATAAATTTTTTCTTGACGCGGCCGTTGAGGACGACCTCGGTTGCCCAGGTTTCATTTTTCCTCTCGATCTGGACCTCGTAGCTCCTGGGTGTGGCCTGCTTCTTTTCCTGCTCCGGGGGCGGGGAGGGTTCTGCTGTGGCCGCGGCCGGGGCGGCCGGAGCGGCGGCCTGCTCCTCGGGCTTGCGGG
>JAFGOW010000034.1 GCA_016926265.1 Deltaproteobacteria bacterium
ACAGGAATTGAACCCGCAACCTGCTGATTACAAGTCAGCTGCTCTACCGATTGAGCTACGCCAGCACAAGGAAAGGTATATATACCAGGGATTTTTAAATTGCAAGAAAAAAGTGGCGAACCAAATCTGCTAACCACTATAGGCGAGAAGGCTTCGTTGTCAATGGCCAAGGATTAAAAGGAGGGGGTGGAAAGAGCCTGGGAAGCCCTACCCGCTGCGCTGCCGGACCACCTCGAACAGAGCGATGGAGGCGGCCACGGCCACGTTCAGGGAAGCAACCCGGCCGGCCATCGGTATCGACAGGTGGGCGTCGCACGCCTTGCGCACCTGCGGGCGCAGCCCTTTCCCCTCGCATCCCACCACCAGCGCCACATCCCCTTTCAGGTCATGGCCAAAGAGGGGGGTGGAGCCTTCGGCGGCCAGCCCGTAGATCCAGAATCCCTCCCGTTTCAGTTCCTCCATGGCCCGCGCCAGGTTGGTGACCCGGCACACCGGTAGTTGGGCCAGGGCGCCGCTGGAAGCCTTGTGGACCACCCCGGTGACGGGACAGGAACGGTCCTTGGGGATAATCACCCCGCGGCAGCCGGCAGCATCGGCACTGCGGAGGATGGCGCCGAAATTCCTTGGGTCGGTGATACTGTCGAGGAGCAGCACCAGACTGTTCCCCTTTCCCCCCTGTCGGCAGCGGCGAAGCAGCTCCTCCCAGGGGGTATAGGCGAAGGGCTCGAGCACCAGAACCACCCCCTGATGGTGGGGGGTGCCGGCCAGGGCTTCGAGCTCGGGACGGGAAAGATCGCGGATCGGAACGTTGCTCTTGCGGGCCAGCGCCGCCAATTCCTCGAGGCGGGGAGAAAGGGGGAAAACGCAGCAGAACTCCCGGGGGCGGCGCCCTCCGGAGAGCAGTTCATGGGTGACGGGATGGATGCCGCAGATCGTTTCGGCCACGGCTCACCCCTTGCGGAGTGCGGCGGCCATCTCCTCGACGATGGCGGCGGCGGCCGCTTCCGGGTCGGCGGCCGCGGCGATGGGGCGCCCCACCACCAGGAAATCGGCGCCGGCCCGGATCGCCTCGGCCGGGGTCGCGATCCGTTTCTGGTCGTCGGCGGCGGCAGCGGCGGGCCGCACCCCGGGAGTCACGATCAGGAAACCGGGGCCACAGGCCTGACGAATCGCTGCGATCTCCCGTGGAGAGGCGACGACACCGTCGAGCCCGGCATCCCTGGCCAAAAGCGCCAGGCGAGGGACGATCTCTTCGGCGGGCGCAGGGATTCCGACCTCCCGCAACGCTTCCGCCGACATCGAGGTCAGGATCGTGACGGCCAGCAGCAGCGGCCGGGTCTGTGCCGGAAAACGATCCCGCAGCGCCGCGGCGGTCGCCGCCATCATCTCCTTGCCCCCCAGGGCATGGAGGTTGAACATCTTCACCCCGAGCCGGGCCGCCTCCAGAGAGGCCTTGGTCACGGTGTTGGGGATGTCGTGGTATTTGAGATCGAGAAACACCTCGCCGCCGCAATCCCGGATCCTCTTCACCGCCTCGGGGCCGCAGCGGGTGAAGAGCTGCTTGCCGATCTTGAACATCCCGACCCGGTCCCGCAGCCTCAGCGCCCAGCGTTCCGCCTCCTCGATGGTCTCGACATCGAGCGCGAAGATCAGTTTTTGCCTTGCATTTTCTATCATTTGGCGGCCTCCACCATCTCCCTGACCCGCTGCGATATCTGTTGGATACGCTCCACCAGTTCGTGGGATTCGGCGGAGCCGAGATCCCTTCGGGCCACGGAGCACTCCATGAACACCAGTTCGTTGAAGGCGTCGACCAGCAGCCGCCGCTTGTCCCCTTCCTCCAGCCCCTCCAGATTGGCCTGGATGACACCGCAGTTGAGGGTCCCGTCCTCGAAGAATTCGGCGCCCCGGAAGACATAGGAATAGGGCTGCGGAATCTCCCGCAGGAAGGAGGTCACCTCGTCGTGGAAGCGGGGGTTGACGTCCATGATGCGGCGGAACAGCAGGGTCAGCGCCCCGCTGAAGATGGTGAGGAGATCGGCCAGATCTCCTTCGGGCGCCTTGGGAGCCAGGATTTCGACCTCCACCGCCCCTTTCTGGACCAGTTGGAACAGCAGCTGGAGCCCCTCGAATTCCCCGCAGCCGCATTTGCGGATCACCTGCCGCACGGGCGCATCCTCCTCCCGGATGATAATGGCCAGCATCTGCGCTTCGGCCTCGGTCAGATCCGGTTTGTCCTCGACGAAGCGGGTCAGGGCATCCATCGATTTCAGGGCGCGCATGAAAAGACCCCGTTCGTCGATGCGCCGCAACCCCTCCATGATCAGGTTCTGGGTGCTCATGGAAAGGCGCACCATCTCCTCTTCCGATAGGGATTTGGAAAGGAAGGAGAATCCCCCTTCCGCGACCTGGAAGAGGCCGTAGACGATGGATTCCACCTGATAGCGGGTAGCGTGCCAGAGATCCTTGGCGGTGATCAGTTCCTGCTCGACCAGGTTCTTCCCCAGGGAAGCTTGATTGTTTGCGAAGTTACGGGCGCTTTCCAGGGTTTCTCGATCGAGGCGCCCCAGGCTGTAAAGAACCTCCCCGAGTTCATCGTCGACAAAGGTGCTGGTAGCCATGACGATCTCCCCCAACTGGAAGAAGAGCTCCTTCTTCCCCCCCGTCAGGTTGAAACGCAGCACGCCGGTCTTGCGGAACATGTTGAAGAAGGAGAGCAGGTCCCCCACCGTCACCTCGCCGAGGAAGCCGGCCAAAACCGTCTTCCCTTCCCGGACCGGGACGGTAAACAGAAGGTGCCGGTCGGACCAGGAGTTCAGCTCCAGTTCCACGATCCCCAGTTCCTTCACCACCCGGTGGGGAAGGGTGAGGCGATTATTGGCATCCATCTGCAGTAAGGTCATGGCTTCCGGGCACCAGGGGAAAGTCCGTCTGGACGGGGCAAGGAAGTCATTCCAGCCCCTCGCGGACCAGCGCCGCAAGCCGGGAAGAGGCCTCGGCCACCGGCAGCATGCTGCGCTCGCCGCTGCGCCGCTCCTGGAGCTCCAGCTCGCCGTTCTTGAGGCCGCGCTCCCCGAC
>JAFGOW010000236.1 GCA_016926265.1 Deltaproteobacteria bacterium
AAGGAGGTTTTTCCCATGAACAGAAACAGAAGGAGGTTTTTCCCATGAACAGAAACAGAAGGAGGTTTTTCCCATGAACAGAAACAGAATGGCCGTGGCCCGGCTGTGGCTGACGGTTGCGGCAATCCTCACATTTGCGGCGCTCTGCCCGCAGCAGGCCCTGGCCCAGGTTCCGGCGCGCTTCTACCTCAAGCCCCTGGCGGGCGTCAGTGCCATACCGCTCATCTTTGAATCGATCAGCGGCAATACCAATCCCTTCGACCCTTCGCATCGCGTTACCCTCGGAGCCGATTTCGCCGAAGTCGACGCGACCATGGCCCTGGCAGGCTATGCGCTGACCTTCCCGCTGTTCGAGCGTTCGGCCATGGCCGCGGTCCTCGTGCCGATGGGGCGCATCTCAGGCGAGGCGAGCAAAGGGGGCACGACGCTGTTCAAGGAGTCGGCCAGTGGCTTTGGCGACCCGATGCTCGAGTTCACCCTCAACCTCATCGGCCCGCCGGCGCAGATGAACATTCCCGACGCGCTGGCCTACGAGCCGGGCTTTTCCCTCGATCTGCTCGTTGATCTGATGCTGCCGATCGGCGAGTACGACAACGACCAGCAGATCAATATCGGCCAGAACCGCTGGTACGGGCGCCTGGGCATGCCCATCATCTGGCAACTAGGCCCCTGGGTGCCGGGTCGGCGCACCACCCTCGAGCTGCTCCCCGTCGTGTGGCTTTTCGGCGACAACGACGACTTTGTCGGCCAGACGATGGAGACCGATCCCCTGTTCCAGGTTGATGCGCACCTGACGCGGGACTTCACCCAGACCGCCTGGGGCTCTCTGGATCTGTCCTGGTACTACGGCGGCAAGGCGACCATCGCCGGGATTGAGGGAGATAAGCGCAACGACATTATGGCAGGTATCACCCTCGGTTATCAGGTCAACGACAACCTCAACCTCACCTTCGGCTACAAGTCGACCCTGAACGACGACGGTCCCGACGACGTCAGGCAGGATTTGTTCATGGTGACGCTGACCTATGGCTGGCATCCGATGGTCGAAGGCATGCGACGGTTGAAAAGCGAATAAGAGAGGACATCGGTAAAGAGTGAAAGAATGTGCCTGGGGGGGTTCCACCCGGGCATCCCCTTCTCGCTGAACGAAAAGGGGATCGTGATCACGCGCACCATCGTGCCGCTGGTCGATCAGAACGATTTCCCGCTGGAGGCGATGAACGAGTTGGGTCTCGGCGACATCACCGCCAGCCAGTTCTTCTCGCCCAAGGCCTCGATCTCAAGGGGGTGGGGCCGGTCGAACTGCCGCCGCCAGCCTCCGAAAATGTGCTTGGCACTGGAAAGTGGGGGGTTGGACCGGCGGCTGTGGCGTTGACGCAGATGGGGTCGTGGACGATCGGTTTTCTTGGCAACCATATCTGGTCGGTGGCCGGTGACGATGATCGGGCCGACATCAACGCGACTTCCCTAAAGCTTTTTGGGAGCTACACTTTCCAATTGTGGGCTTCTCGACACCAAGCTGGATCTCGGCATGACCATGCCCCAGGCTGTCATGTTCAGTATCTACCATGAATTCCGCGACAGGCTGGCTGTGATGGCCAATTTAGGCTGGCAGGACTGGAGCGAGTTCGGCAAGGTCGATGTGACCGTCGTCTCCGACACCCTCACCAGCTTCACGACCGATTTGAATTACAAGGACACCTGGCACGTCGTTTCAGGTTTTCAATATCGGCTGTCGGAACCGTGGTTGTTGACCGCCGGCGTCGTCTACGACAACGCCATGATGGACGAGAAGGACATTACTCCCTCGCTGCCCGTGGGCGAAACCTGGCGCTTCGCGGTGGGGACCTGCTATGACTGGTCGAAGAATGTCACGCTGGGCGGTGCCTGCCAGATAAGCTGGGGCGGCGATCTCGACATGGATGTGGAACGCGGGCCTTTGGCGGGTCGGGTTTCCGGAACCTATGAAAATGGCGCTCTTCATGTCGTATCCCTGAATGCGGAATGGCGTTTCTGAATAATACGGAATCCAAATGATTGCTGGTGGGCCGGACTGTGATGTTAAGGAACAGAGCTGATAATCAGCAGAAACATCCAACCTCCATAAGAAAGGAAAAACCGATGAAAAAAGCGATTTGTTGTCTGATGGGAATGGCGTTGCTCGCTGGCTGCGCGACGATGGACAGCGCGAAATCCGGCTCGGCTTCCCCCGCCGAAGCCCGGTTCCTGGGGGATTATTACAACAAAATGGTGCCGGGGCCGGTTGGCGGGGCCAAGATGCGCTGGATCAAGCCGGGCGTCGAATTCGGCAAGTACAATAAGGTCATGGTGGACAGCGTTGTCTTCTTCTTCGACGACGGCTCCGAATACAAGGGCATAGACCCTCAGGAATTGAAAGAATTGGCTGATTCCTTCAACCGCCAAATCGTTACCGCCCTTCAAGGCAAATACCCTGTCGTGGCTGAACCGGGCGCCGACGTGGTTCGGCTTCGTTATGCCATCACCGATCTGAAGCAGAGCCGTCCCGTGGTGAGCGGTGTTAGCTCGGTCGTTCCTGTCGGACTGGGTATCAGTATCTTGAAAAAAGGCGCAACGGGTTCCTGGTCGGGTTCGGGCGCCACCGGGGCGGAAATGATGGCTCTGGACTCCTTGACCAACGAGGTGATCGCAGTGGCCAAAGACGAAAAAACAGCGGGTTTCACCGGGAGGTTTACGAAATGGGGTTCCTCGGAAGAGGCTTTCAAATTCTGGGGTGAAAGGGCCAAGCTTTTTTTGGATCAAGCACATGGGGTTAAATAAGATGATACCAGGAATGCCTTTCATTGCCGGGCCGAATGCTTAACGGGTGTGGCTCAACGTGATGGGACGGGATAAAGCGTGAAAATGAAATACCCTATCCTCCGGCTTGGCCGGAGGATAGGGTATCCGGATTTGCCTTTGTCGAGCTGAAGAAGCGGAACCTCATCCCTGTCGGCACCCATGAAATAGTCTGAACAGGGGTTTCCCTTCGTATTGGCCGAATCGGAAAGGGAATGTAAACCATGGAAGAGGCAAGGTCATCCTTTTCCCGTTTTTTGCAGGCTCGGATCGGGTATCTGGTGCCGTTGGCGCTGCTTGGCGTTCTGGCTGGATGCGCGCCCCCCATCGGGGTCACCCGAGTCTCCCCTGGGGAGTCGTACCGGCAGAGCATCATCAACCCCCTCAGTCAGGGGGAGCTGAGCAACAGCGCCAAAGCGGTGCTGCATCGCTATAACGTGGGAGAACGGTTTCATAGGGACCCGCAGGACGTCATTCGATTCCTGCATGATATCGCCATCCACGATGACCGGCTCGACATCCTCTTCGCATTGTCGGAACTGAGTTATCTGGAGGGGGAACGGCTTCAGGGAAGCGCCTCCCCGGAGGCTCCCGATGCTTTTCTCCAGTCGGCGGTCTATGCCTATCTCTATCTTCTGGGTGACGGTACGCAATCGGCGCCAACCGCTTATGACCGCCGCTTCCGGGATGCGTGCGACCTCTATAACCGGGCGCTGGGGCGTGCTTTCCCCAAAAAAGAGGGCGGCGAGCTGGAGCTTAGAAGCGGGCCGCGGAAACTCACGGTGGGCGATCTGAACATCACCCCGAAACCGGAGACCCTTGCCTGGGAATTGGATCGCATCGAGGGCTTTTTGCCGGCCGATGACTATATTGTCCGCGGTTTTACGGTCCGTAACCGGACGCCGGGGTTGGGTCTTCCGCTCATTGCGTTGACACCCAAAAGCCCGGAAACGCCCAAGGGGGGCGTGTTCCCCGTGACAGCTTTTCTGCGCATCCCCACCAAGGTTCAGGATCTCGGGAAAAGTCCGGAAAG
Organism: Deltaproteobacteria bacterium; assembly: GCA_016926265.1. GTDB lineage: Bacteria > Desulfobacterota > Desulfuromonadia > Desulfuromonadales > JAAYDE01 > JAAYDE01. The sequence continues at coordinate 3,851 of JAFGOW010000236.1, forward strand.
CGCGACCCTGGAACTCTACTCCGCCTATGACGATGCCGAGGTGTCGGTCAACGGCCGCCCGATCCCGCTGGAAACCGATACCACCGCCCCGTTGGCCTACCGTCTCGACAATCGGGAGATATGGGGCCTCGGCCGCCGGTATTTTTTCAAAAGCGGCGAAATAACCAATCCTCTGATTCTTATCCAGCCTTACCAACCTGGAAAAATTCCGGTGGTTTTTGTCCACGGGACCGCCAGCAGCCCGGTCTGGTGGGCGGAAATGCTCAATACCCTCCGAGCCGATCCGGTGATCCGCGGTCGCTATCAATTCTGGTTCTTTCAGTACAACAGCAGCAACTTCATTCTTCTCTCCGCGGCACAACTGCGGGAAACCCTATCCGAAACGGTCCGAAAATTTGACCCGAAGGGAAAAGATCCGGCTTTACGGCGGATGGTGGTCATCGGGCATAGCCAGGGGGGACTCCTCACCAAAATGACAGCGGTGGAGCCGGGGGACAACCTCTGGAAAAGCATCAGCGAGAAAAGCATCGACCAGTTGGCTGTATCTCCGGAAATCAAGGCTTTTCTGAGTCGCATGGTTTTCTTCGAGCCGCTCCCTTTTGTCACGCGGGTCGTTTTCATCTCAACCCCGCACCGGGGGAGTTATCTGTCCAAAGATTGGATACGGGGTCTGGTCAGGAAGATCGTGAGCATCCCCGCCGGTATCCTTTCCAGAGACATCTACAGCAAGGTGGTCGCCCAGCTAACCTTGCCGGCCTCGGTGCGCCATACGGTACCCACCAGTATCGACGGAATGTCTTCGGAAAACCCGTTGCTGAAGACCCTCGTGGAAATTCCGCTCAGGCCGGAGACCACAGGGCATTCCATCGTTGCCGTGTTGCCCGGAATGGAGATCGCGTCCGGCAATGACGGGGTGGTGGAGTACCAGAGCGCCCACATCGACGGCGTGGCATCGGAGTTCATCGTCCGTACCGGGCATTCCAGCCAGGGACACCCGATCACCATCGAAGAAGTCCGGCGCATTCTCATGGAACACATCGGAATTCAAGCGGAAGGACCGGCAACGGCGGATCCGGCTCAGAACACTTTGCCTTGAGATGGGCGGACCGGTGGCGGTTGCTCTGGATTGACTCCAGAGAGAGGAGATGGGACGGCTCCGGGAAAAGGGGTCGTTTCCCGAATGCCCGGAAGGGAAAAAGGGCCTGGTTGTTATGGTGCGATTTCTTCGGCTGACATTTCAGGTGGTGTTGACTCCCCTGCTGTTACTGGCGGTTGCCTGGGGAACGGCGGCGCTCTGGATCGACGGCCCTGCCGACCGTTGGGCGGCAGCCATTCTGGCCGGAGCTTTTTCCCTGGGCTGCCTGATCACTTTGGTGAGGATCCGTCCTTACCCGCGGGCCATGGTCGTCGTGCTGGCGGTTTTTGGGGTTCTTCTCGGCTGGTGGCTGTCAATCCAGCCGAGCAACAACCGCGACTGGCAGTCCGATGTCGCCCGCTCGCCCTCGGCTGTTTTTGAAGGCGAACGACTGACCATTCACAACGTGCGCAACTTCGACTACCGCAGCGAAACGGATTTTACCGAGCGCTGGGAGACCCGCCACTATGACTTGAGTCAATTGAAGGGAGTGGATCTGTTCCTCAGTTTCTGGGGTCCGACCCTGATTGCGCACACGATCGGCAGTTGGGAATTCGGAGATGGCTCGCACTTGGCGATATCCATCGAGACCCGCAAAGAGAAGAGTGAAACCTATTCGGCCCTGCTCGGGTTCTTTCGCCAATTCGAGGTCTACTATGTGGTGGCTGACGAGCGGGATCTGGTCCGCCTGCGCACGAATTATCGGGGCGAGAGAGTTTTTCTCTATCGGACCTCGCTCCCTCCCGAAGAGGCTCGCGAACTCCTTTTGGATTACCTCACGGAAGCCAACCGTCTGGCCGCAAAGCCGCGCTGGTATAACGCCCTGTCCCACAACTGCACCACCGCCATCCAATTTCACCTTCAGCACCTGGGCCTGGCGCAGCGGCTCGATTGGCGCATCCTGGCCAATGGTTACCTGGACGAGCTTATGTATGAGCGGGGACGCATCGATACCAGGGTTGAGCTGCCGGAAGTCAGGCGGCGCGGCGATATTACCGAACGGGCGAAGAAGGCGGACAAGGATCCGCTCTTTTCCGCCCGCATTCGGGAAGGGGTACCGAACCCGCGCCTTTAAATTGCTGCAATCCTGCCCTTGGTCCTTTGCCCGGCGCTCTGGAACGGGAAAGACCCGATTCTGATAGAACTACTGTCAGGTATGAGTCTGGGCCCTGTAGGGGGCGAGAAAAAAGGATGAAATCAAAGACCTGCAAAAGATAGCAGGTTTTCAAAAGACGGTCCGGAGCAGTTGCTCGCCCGGACCGTTCTCTTTTTTTATTTCATCAGCCGGTAACTATTCAGCTTGAAGAAAAGGCTGGTTTTCTCCACGGAAGGGGGTGGGGAGCAGGCCAAACCCTTCAAAAAAACCTGGATCC